>JBMHCM010000123.1:0-8700 GCA_049889915.1 Parvibaculales bacterium | reverse complement strand
TGGCTATCTTTATGCGCCGCATGGCGCGGCGGCGGCGCGCGGCCTGCTGCGCACCATTGGCGCGATTTTTCTGGCCGGTGCCGGTTTGGCCGCTTACCACGCCGGTGTCGAATATGGATTTTGGCCGGGGCCTGCCAGCTGCGGCGGCGGTGCGGCCATGGCAACCACGCCGGAAGCGCTGTTTGAAGCGTTGCGCAACAGCACCATAGTGCGCTGTGATGCCCCAGCCTGGACTCTTTTCGGCATCTCATTGGCCGGTTATAATATGCTTATCAGCTTGGGTTTGGCCGGGCTGGCATTTCTGCCCGGGCAAGGTGAAGATTAGGAAACCGAAATGAGTGATCGCCGTTTGCAACAAATGATCCGCGTCGACCATGCCGGAGAGCATGGCGCGGTGCGCATTTATGACGGCCAATTGGCGGTGTTTGACAAAATTCCCGGCATGGAAAAAACCGCCGAGATGATCCGCCATATGGCCGAACAAGAAGAAGAACATTTGGCGCATTTCGACAATCTGATTGTCAGCCGCGATATTCGCCCGACCGCCTTTGGCCCGCTGTGGGATGTCGCCGGTTTTACGCTGGGCGCGGTAACGGCGCTGATGGGCGAGAAAGCCGCCATGGCCTGCACGGCGGCGGTGGAAACCGAAATTGATGCGCATTACGCGGCGCAATATGACGAGCTGGAAAACGGCACGGATGATGATTTGCGCGCCACCATTGAAAAATTTCGGGCCGATGAAGCCGAACACCGCGATACGGCGCTTGAACATGGCGCCGAAGAAACACCCGGCTATCAGGTGATGAGCCGCCTTATCCGCTTTGGCTGTCGGGTCGCCATTCGCGCCTCAGAAAAAATTTAGCGACTGAGCATTAACCGCCTACGGCTCCAGCTCAGTATCCCAATAGAGATAATCCTGCCAGCTTTCATGGCAGTAATTGGGCGGGAATTTGCGCCCGTTTTCGTGCAATTCATAAACCGTCGGCTGCCGCGGGGCCAATTTCGGTATCATACCGGCTTGCTTGGGCATGCGACCGCCTTTGCGCAAATTGCACGGGCTGCAGGCGGCCACCACATTCTCCCATGTGGTGCGCCCACCGGCACGCCGCGGCACCACATGATCAAAGGTCAAATCGCCCGGCGCGCCGCAATATTGACAAGAAAACCCGTCGCGCAAAAACACGTTAAAGCGGGTAAAGGCCGGGTGCTTGGGCGGCTTCACATAAGCCTTTAGGGATACCACGCTGGGCAACAAAAACTCGGTTGAGGGCGAATGCACCACCGTGTCGTAATGCGACACAATATTAACCCGGTCCAGAACCACCGCTTTCAACGTATCCTGCCACGACCATAGCGAGAGCGGGTAATAGCTGAGCGGGCGAAAATCAGCATTCAGCACCAGCGCCGGACAAGAGGCCGGATTCTTGAAATCCGGCGGCGCGGCTTTGACAAATTCAACGGCATCGGTTCCGCTTTTTTGCATGGTCTGGTCTCCGGGTCACCTCGTTACAAAGTTACGCACGAATCGCTTCGCCAATAAGATTATGCCCTAAATTGCTTCAGTGACGGAAATGTGACATAGCGCCCGCCTGATGACAAGCCGCCTCACGGCTTTTTGGCGGCCGCCATTTCGCCATTATAATAAGACCATAACAGCCGTGCCGCCGCGCCGCGATAGGGCTGCCAACGTTCGGCAAAGCCCGCCAATGCCTCGGCGCTCGGCTTGGCATCCATGCCATACATTAGGCGCACACCATGTTGCAGCGCCAAATCACCGGCCGGAAACATATCGGCACGGCGCAACACAAACAGCAAATAACACTCCGCCGTCCATGGGCCGATGCCGGTAATCGCCACCAGCGTGTCATAAACCGTCTGGTTATCGGCCCGGTTCAATTTATTGAAATTCAACGCGCCGCTATGCACCTGCTCGGCAAGAATGCGCAAATAACGCTGCTTGGGCCGCGAAATGCCGACCGCGCTCAAGGTTGCGCCATCCAGCGCCAACAGGTTTTCCGGCGTCAGCTCACCCATGGCTTCTTGAAAGCGGCCAAATATGGTGGCCGCCGCCGCGGTCGATACTTGCTGGCTGACCAATATTTGCGCCAGACCAGCAAAGCCGCCAACCCGCTTGCGCAAAGGCGGTGTGCCGTATTTGTCGAAAGCGGCGGCCAACGGCTTATCGTCTTTAGCCAGCGCCATCAGCGCGTCTGTCAGGTCTTGTTGGTTTTTATATGTTTGCATGGTCTGCAATTATGCCGCATGGATAAGCGCATGCAAGCGGCAAAACCCTTCACAACCCGATTTGCACCAAGCCCCAATGGCTGGTTGCATTTGGGCCATGCCTATTCGGCCCTGACCGGCGCCCGCCTGGCCGCACAGGCGCAAGGCAGATTTTTGCTGCGCCTTGAGGATATTGATGTCGGCCGCGCACGGCCGCATTTCGTTGACGGTATTTACCAAGACCTTGAATGGCTGGGCCTCGATTGGCCGCAGCCGGTCATGGTGCAATCCGAGCGGTTTGAGATTTATCAAGCCGCCCTTAATCGCTTGCGCGAGCAAGAGCTTGTCTATCCCTGTTGGGCGACACGACGCGAGATAAACGCCGCCATTGCCGAAAACACCGAACCAAACGGCCATTGGCCGCGCGACCCGGACGGCGCGCCGCTTTATCCGGGGCTGTATCGCGACCTGCCGGACAGTCAACGCCGCACATTAATGTGGGAAGGCGGTGCTTATGCCTGGCGGCTGGATATGCAAAAAGCCTTGGCGCTCATCGACGGCCCCCTAAACTATAGTGAGACTGGTAGCGGTACGGCCGAAACGCTGACTGCCAATGCCCGCGCCTATGGCGATGTCGTGCTGGCCCGCAAAGATGTGCCGACCAGCTATCATTTGGCGGTGGTGGTCGATGATGCGGCGCAAGACATCACCCATGTCACACGCGGACAGGATTTGGCGGCCGCCACAGCCGTTCATGTGTTGTTGCAAAAACTGCTCGACCTGCCGACACCGGTTTATCACCACCATGCTTTGGTGCGCGACACAAGCGGCCGCAGATTGTCGAAGCAAGCCGGCGATAGCGGTTTTCGCGAGTTACGCCAACAAGGCATGAGCGTTGCACAAGTGATGGGCCTATTGCCGCCGCCTTTTGGAACAGCCGCCACAACCCCCAACCCAAATAGCGACCCCAATAACGCCTAGCCCTGCGACCAATTGCGCTGCCGATATGGGCGATACTTGCCATGCCGTCAAAATGCGATAGGCTGACACGCATGAGTGCTGCAGAAGAAAAAAATACCGCTTGGCCCGCTGATTTGCTGGCGCAAGTGCCACAAGCCGACCAAGCGCTGGATGCTTTGCGCACCGCTTTGGCCGGTCCCATGCCCAATCATCTCGACCAATTTGGCCGCCATGGCCGCGCTTGGGCGACCACTTATTTGCAAGCCATTCGGCAAATGGCCGCCTATTTGCAGGCCATGCAAAGCGCCAATCGCCTGTCGGAATTGGACGCCCATTTGGCGCTGATTGTAATCGGTGAATATCTCAATCATTTGCAAGGCGGCCTGCCGATGAGCCAAGGCGAAATCGTTCGCCCGGCCGATATTGGCTTTGACCGGCTGCCCGGGTTTGACGATGCCGCCGTGCAGGCGCTGATGACGCATGGCAATAATGCAATGCGGCGCGCCACTGCTGCGCATTTGATGGCGCAGCAAAATTGCACCGAGGCCGATGCCGGTCTGGACGAAACCCATGCGATGATCCGCGACCAGTTTCGCCGCTTCGCCGATGACAAGGTAACGCCCCACGCTCATCAATGGCATCTTGATGACCAACTTATCCCGCTGCCGCTGATTGAAGAGCTGGCCGGTTTGGGCGTGTTCGGTCTGACCATTCCGGAGCAATATGGCGGCATGGGACTGGGTAAACAGGCCATGTGCGTGGTCTCGGAAGAATTGTCACGCGGCTATATTGGTGTCGGCTCGCTGGGCACGCGCACCGATATTGCCGGCGAATTGATTTTGCAAAACGGCACAAAAGAGCAGAAAGAAAAATACCTGCCGGCCATTGCCGATGGGTCGATTTTACCGACCGCCGTGTTTACCGAACCCAATACCGGTTCTGATTTGGCCAGTCTGGCGACCCGCGCCGAAAAAACCGCCACCGGCTATCGGCTGACCGGCAATAAGACATGGATTACCCATGGCGCCCGCGCCGATATTATGACCCTGCTGGCGCGCAGCGAGCCCGATGTCAAAGGCCATGCCGGACTGACCATGTTTTTGGCTGAAAAACCACGCGGCCAAGATACCAATCCGTTTCCGGCCGACGGCATGCAAGGCGGCGAAATTGAGGTGCTCGGCTATCGCGGCATGAAGGAATATGACATTGCCTTTGACGACTTTGAGGTGCCGCAAGAAGCCGTGCTGGGCGGCGAAACCGGCAAAGGCTTCAAACAATTAATGCAAACCTTTGAAAGCGCCCGCATTCAAACCGCGGCGCGTGCCATTGGCGTGGCGCAATGCGCGCTGGAGCTGGGCTTTCGCTATGCCCATGAGCGGGTGCAATTCGGCAAACCGATTTACAATTTCGACCGCGTATCCGGCAAATTGGTGATGATGGCGGCAGAAATTCTGGCGGCCCGTCAGCTGACCTATTTTGCCGCCCGCCGCAAAGATGCCGACCATCGCTGCGATTTGGAGGCCGGTATGGCGAAATTGCTGGCCGCCCGCGTCGCTTGGGCGGCCGCCGACAATGCGCTGCAAGTGCATGGCGGCAATGGGTTTGCGCTGGAATATCCGATCAGTCGGGTGTTGTGCGATGCCCGCATTCTCAATATTTTTGAGGGCGCGGCGGAAATTCAGGCCGATATTATCGCCCGCCGACTGGCCGAAACCGCCTAGACGCGCTACATAGTCAGCCAGCAGGCTTATTATCAGCCGAAAGGCAAAAACATGAATTTCGTCAATTATCTCATTCCCATCGGTTTGGCGGCCGTTACTATCGTTTTGGTGGCCGGTCTGATCAATATGCTGAAAAGCGGTTCCGCCTCGACCTCGCAAAAATTGATGCGCTGGCGCGTCGGCTTGCAATTTGCCACAGTGGTGCTGGTGATGCTGGGCTTCTATCTGTCCGGCCGCTAGGAGGCAGAATGGTCAAGCTGAACAAAATCTATACGCGCAGTGGCGATGACGGCACCACCGCCTTGGCCGATGGCGCGCGGCGACCGAAACATGACGCCCGTATTGCCTGTTATGGCGCGGTCGATGAGGCCAATGCCGCTTTGGGCATGGCGCGGCTGCATTTGTCCGCGCAGGCTGATTTGGATGCGCTAATAGGCCGCTTACAAAATGATTTGTTCGATTTGGGAGCCGATTTGGCAACCCCGGAAACCGACCAATTTGAGGCCCTGCGCATTTCACCTAAGCAAGTACAGCGTTTGGAAGACGAAATTGACACGCTGAATGCCGACATCCCGCCTTTGGACAGTTTCATTCTGCCGGGCGGCTCTGCGGCGGCGGCGCATTTGCATTTGGCGCGCACGCTGATACGCCGCGCCGAGCGCCTGTTATCCGCGGCGCTTGAAAAGGGCGATAGCTTTTCCGAACCGGCTCGTCAATTCATCAATCGGGCGTCTGATTTATTGTTTGTCGCGGCCCGCGCCGCCAATCAAAACGGCGCGCAAGATGTGCTGTGGCAGCCCGGCGCCAATCGGTAAAACCGCCCCTAATTACGCCGATTTTGATGCGCATTTTGACGCAGCCCCCTACGCCCCGCTCGATTGACTTTGCGCCGCTAAGCCCGTAAATCTAGCGCCATACGCGCTGCTCATTTGGCGCGCTTGAATAGTGGAGAAACCTTATGAAAATCCTCGTCCCCGTTAAACGCGTGGTTGACTATAATGTCAAAATTCGCGTCAAGCCGGACCAAACCGGCGTCGACTTGGCCAATGTCAAAATGTCGATGAACCCGTTTTGCGAAATCGCTGTTGAAGAAGCTGTGCGTCTGCAAGAAGCCGGCACTGCAACCGAGATTGTTGTCGTATCCATCGGCCCGGCGCAAACGCAAGAAACCATTCGCACCGCTCTGGCCATGGGCGCCGATCGTGGCATTCTGGTCAAAACCGAAGATGATATGGAACCGCTGGGCATCGCCAAAGTGCTGAAAGCCGTGGTTGAAGCCGAAAGCCCGGATCTGGTTATCCTCGGCAAGCAGGCGATTGACGGTGACAACAATCAAACCGGTCAAATGCTGGCCGCGCTGTTGGGCTGGAGCCAAGGCACATTTGCCTCTGAGCTGGGCATTGACGGCGACAAGGTTAATGTGACCCGCGAAATCGATGGCGGTTTGCAAAATGTCAAACTGTCCATGCCGGCCATCATCACCACTGATTTGCGCCTCAACGAGCCGCGCTATGCGTCGCTGCCGAATATTATGAAGGCGAAGAAGAAGCCGATCGATGAAAAAGAATTGGCTGATTATGGTGTCGATGCGGCGCCACGTCTGGAAATCGTCAAAGTGACCGAGCCGCCTGTGCGCGAAGCCGGTGTAAAAGTAGAAACCGTCGGCGAATTGGTCGACAAGCTGAAAAACGAAGCAGGAGTGCTGTAATGAATACGCTGCTGATTGCCGAACACAATAATGAAACCCTGGCCGATTCCACGGTCAAATCCGTAACAGCTGCTGCCCAAATGGGCGGCGAGCTGCATGTGCTGGTTGCCGGTAGCGGCTGTGCCGCTGTCGCCGATGCGGCTGCCAAGCTGGACGGCGTTGCCAAAGTCCTGCTGGCCGATGACGCACAATATGAAAAGCAACTGGCCGAGCCGATGGCTGATCTGGTGGTTGGTCTGGCCGATGGCTATGCAACCATTGCCACACCGGCCTCGACCAATGGCAAAAACTTCACACCGCGTATCGCCGCCCTGCTGGATTGCAGCCAGGTATCCGACATCACGGCGGTTGTCGACGCCAACACATTTGAGCGCCCGATTTATGCCGGTAACGCCATTCAGACCGTCAAGGTCAATGAAGCGAAAAAAGCCGTCACCATTCGGGCCACCGCTTTTGCCGCTGCCGGTGACGGCGGGAGCGCCAGCGTTGAGCCGGCCGCCGCAGCCGCCAATCCGGGTCTGTCCGAATTTATCAGCGAAGAGCTGACCAAATCAGACCGTCCGGAATTGACCTCGGCCAAAGTTGTGGTCTCCGGTGGTCGTGGCATGCAATCAGGTGACAATTTCCCGATGTTGGAAAAAGTCGCCGATAAGCTGGGCGCCGCCGTCGGTGCTTCACGGGCCGCCGTTGACGCAGGCTTTGTGCCGAATGATTACCAAGTCGGTCAAACCGGTAAGGTTGTTGCCCCTGAGCTGTATATTGCGGTGGGCATTTCCGGCGCCATTCAGCACTTGGCCGGCATGAAAGATTCGAAAGTCATTGTTGCCATCAACAAAGACGAAGAAGCACCGATTTTCCAAGTGGCTGATTATGGTCTGGTGGCTGACCTGTTCACCGCCGTGCCGGAACTGGAAGACGAATTGGGCAAAGCCGGTCTGTAAGACCGGCTTTCGCCATTTGAGAGGACGCCAATGTCAGAGACAAGCACAGTCGGCATTATCGGGGCCGGGCAAATGGGGTGTGGCATCGCCCATGTCTTTGCCCTGTCCGGCGCCCGCGTCCTGCTCAATGATATTTCGCAAGACCGCATTGAGGCGGGCATTGCGACCATTACCGGCAATTTGGCCCGACAAGTGGCCGGCGGCCGCGTGTCAGAAGCCGAGTGCGAAGCCGCCCTCGCGCGCATTCACCCGGCCCTAAATTTGTCGTTGATGGAAGAAGCCGATTTGGCCATTGAAGCGGCCAGTGAAGACGAAGCCATCAAAACAAGTATTTTGCGCGAGGTCAGCTCTGTGCTGCCGCCGCAAGCGATCATCGCTTCCAACACCTCATCCTTGTCGATTACCCGTTTGGCCGCCTCCACCGACCGACCGGAACAATTTATCGGCATGCATTTCATGAATCCGGTGCCGGTGATGGAATTGGTTGAGATTATTCGCGGCATTGCGACCTCTGATGAGACTTTTGAAAAAACCCGTGCTTTGGTTGACCAACTCGGAAAGTCAGCTTGTGTGGCAGAAGATTTTCCTGCCTTTATCGTCAACCGCCTGCTGCTGCCGATGATCAATGAAGCGGTATATGCGCTGCATGAAGGGGTCGGAGATGTCATCAGCATCGACAAAGCGATGAAGCTGGGCGCCAATCACCGTATGGGGCCGTTCGAGCTGGCCGATTTTATCGGCCTAGACACCTGCCTGTCGATTATGCAAGTGCTGTTTGACGGCTTGGCTGACAGCAAATATCGTCACTGCCCCTTGCTGGTCAAATATGTCGAAGCCGGGTGGCTGGGCCATAAACCCGGCAAAGGCTTTTACGATTATAGCGGCGATACGCCTGTCCCAACGCGCTAGTGTTGGGCCTAAATAGAGCCAACGCGCTAGTGTTGGGCTTAACGCCAGCCTATTTATTCATATGAAAATCAAGCAGCGCGTGCACTTGCGGGCTGTCCCAATCGGCCTCGCCGGCCAGACGGCCGACCTCGCGCCCGTCAGGATCAATCAATAGGGTCGTCGGCAGGCCGATAAGCCGCACCGCCCGCGCCGCCTTATAGCTTGGGTCAAAGGTCCGCACCATATGGCTGACCCCCAA
>JBMHCM010000122.1:0-13438 GCA_049889915.1 Parvibaculales bacterium | reverse complement strand
CAAAACGCGATCGCTGTCGGTGGCGTAAAACACGCATGCCTGACCGGGCGAAACACCCTCTTCCGGTTCGGCCAGCACGATATCGGCCAAGCCATCTTGTCCGAGTTGTAAATGCGCCGCGGCCGGTTCACCGGTTGAGCGAATGCGGGCTCTCAGTTCAATCGGGCCGTCGGCCTCAGCGCCAAGCCAATTGACCTCGCCCAAATGAATGCGGGCGCGCGCCAAAGCCGCGCGCGGGCCGACAATCACTTGTCGCTTATCGGCATCAATCGCCACCACATAAATCGGGTCGCCGGTAGCAATGCCCAGCCCGCGGCGTTGCCCGACCGTGTAATGCAACACGCCCTGATGCGTGCCGATCACCGTGCCGTCGAGATGAACAATCTCGCCCGGCAGGCTGCAATCGGGGCGCAGCCGTTTGATGACACCGGCATAATCGCCATTCGGGACGAAGCAGATATCTTGGCTATCGGGTTTGTCGGCCACCATCAGCCCCAGAGCGGCGGCATAATCGCGTATTTCATCCTTGCCCAAAGCGGCCAGCGGGAAGCGCAGAAAATCCATCTGCTCCTGCGTGGTCGAGAAAAGGAAATAAGACTGGTCGCGGGCCAAATCTTTCGGCCGATGCATCTCCCAGCCATCGGCGCCTTTTTGCGTGGCGATATAATGACCGGTCACCATGGCCACCGCGCCCAATTCGCGCGCCATGCCCAAAAGGTCACGAAACTTCACCGTCTCATTGCAGCGAATGCACGGAATGGGGGTATGGCCGGCCAGATAGCTGTCGACAAACTCATCCATCACGCTTTCTTTGAAACGCGATTCATAATCCAGCACATAATGCGGCATATCCAACCGTGCCGCCACGGCGCGCGCATCATGAATATCCTGTCCGGCGCAGCAGGTGCCCTTGCGGCGAATGGCTTCACCATGATCATAAAGCTGCAGCGTAATGCCGACCGCATCATAACCGGCGCGCTTGACCAGCGCCGCCGCAACCGAGCTGTCGACCCCGCCGGACATGGCAATGACCACGCGCTGCTCGGCCCGCGCCGCAGGCGCATCGCGCCCGTCGCTCAAATTCAGGTCGATATCCGGCAAGGCGGCCAGAGCCGCTTCTATATCTGCATTCACCATAATCCGTTGATTATAGCATGAAGCGGCTGCCGACAAGGCGGCAAACCACCTCACAGCCGCTCACGAAAAGTTGATTTGTCTGTGAGCCGCCGCCCGCGCTCAAATGGCCATGTTGCAAATGTCATTTAAGGAGTACTGAAATGCGTGTTCTGTTGGTTGAAGATGATGTGATTTTGGCACAGACCATTTGCGAGGCGTTGGAGGGTGAAGGGTTTCACGTTGATGAAGCCGATCGCGGCGAAGACGGTCTCGAACTGGCCGACTTATACGAATATCAAGTGATGGTGCTTGACCTCGGCCTGCCCGATATGCGCGGTGATGAGGTGTTGCAAAACCTGCGGCAGAAAAACCGCAAAATGCCGGTGTTGATTTTATCCGGCGAAGCGGAAGTGGAAAAACGGCTGTTTTGCCTCGAAGCCGGTGCTGACGATTATCTCAATCTGAAAGAGCTGGTTGCCCGTCTGCACGCTTTGGCGCGCCGCGCCAATGGCCATGCGCAAAACAAACTGACCTTTGGCGATGTGACGCTCGATTTGACGGCGCGTGATGTGCGGGTCGGTGACACGCGGGTTGAATTGACTGCCAAGGAATATCAAATGTTCGAACTGCTGTGCCTGCGCAAGGGCAATGTGGTGTCGAAAGAGAGCTTTCTCGACCATCTTTATGGCGGCATGGATGAACCGGAGATGAAAATCATTGATGTGTTCATCTGCAAGCTGCGCAAAAAGATTGAGGCGGCCGGCGCCAAGAATGAGGTCATCCAGACGGTTTGGGGACGCGGCTATCGGGTCGATGGCGAACCTCTCGCATGCAGCGCATAAAAGTAGCGGCTGGCGCATAATAGTGGCGCTACCGCTTTGCGGCGCGCCCGCATCGTGCTAAGCACGGCGCATGTCTACTGATTGTCCTTTCGACCCGCACAGCCCGGCCATTATGGGCCCGCTCTGCCAAATGGCCCTCGATGCCGGTGCGCTGATTATGCATCACTATAAAAACGGTGTGGCCGAGGAAACCAAAGCCGATAAATCGCCGGTGACGCAAGCCGACCGTGATGCCGAGCATTTGCTGACGGCGCGGCTGAAAGAGCTGACACCGGGTGTGCAAATCATCGGTGAAGAGGCGTGTTCTGAAGAAATGCCGCAACATATGGAGGGGCTGTTCTACCTGCTCGACCCGCTGGACGGCACGCGCGATTTTGTCGCCAAACGTAATAATTTCACCGTCAATATCGGCTTAATAGCAGGGGATGCGCCGATTGCCGGGGTGATTTACGCGCCGGTGCATGAAAAGCTGTATTTCAGCGGCACGCAATCGGCCTTTCGACTGGCCATTGCGCCGGATGGCGATTTGGACATCAGCCAAGCGCAAGCCATTCGCGCCAATGAGATTGCGCCGGACGGCATTAAAGTGATTGCCAGCCGCTCGCACCGTGATGAGAAAACCGATCAAATGATCGCCAGCCTGAATGTCAGCGACACGATTCAAGCCGCTTCTTCTTACAAATTTTGTTTGGTGGCCGACGGCACGGCAGATTTTTACCCGCGCTTTGGCCGCACCATGGAATGGGACACAGCAGCCGGACAAGCCATTTTGGAAGCGGCCGGTGGCGTGGTGACCGATGAGGACGGTACGCGCCTGAGCTATGGCAAATTGCAGCGCGGCCTCGACAACCCATCTTTTATTGCAGCGGCTCGCGATAACTGGCAGGATGCTTGCAAATAGGGAGCTTTGGGAGCGGGCATGCGGCACGGCACATCTTTAGCGTGTCTTTTCGGATTGGTTTTGACTTTTGCCCTGGTGCTTCCGGCGCAGGCGCAAAACGCTGATCGTCCGCCCAAAATTGAAGATTTTTCCGAAAACACATTGATTATCGCTTCGGCCAAATATCTTGGTGCCACAGCCGAGTCGATGGCCGAGGTCATTGATCGTATTTTCAGCCGCTACGGAACCCCCAATGCGGTTATTCGCGGAGAAGAGATTGCCGTCGCCGCGATGATTGGCGCTCGCTATGGACGCGGCACGCTGACCTTCCGCGATGGCCGCGAAGTGCCGATTTTCTGGCGTGGCCCGTCGGCCGGTCTCGATATGGGGGCGACCGGTGCCAAAAGCTTTGCCCTGGTTTACAATGTCGAAAAGCCGGAAGACCTACACCGCCGCTTTCTTGGCGTTGACGGCTCGCTTATCGCCATTGGCGGCGTCGCCTTTAATTATCTTCAGCGCAATGACATGATTATCGCGCCCATGCGGGTTGGCGTCGGCTACCAAGTCGGTGTCAGCCTCGGCTATTTAAAATTCTCATCCGAAAATGGCTGGATGCCGTTTTAATCAACTGATTTGAAAAACCTATCCAGCTTGCCGACCAATTCTTCGGTGCGGCCGCCGGAGAAAAAATGCCCGCCCGTATAGCGGTGAACATCCGGATTTTGATACTGCGCAAATGCCAACTCGACTTGTGCGGCGGCGATTTCGGCATCATCAGTAGCATAAGCGAATTGCGCTGCCACACCCAATTTGCCGATTATTGCATGGTCGCCCAAGCGGTCCGACAGCGCGTCACCGATCAGCATATGGCGCATGTGCCGCTCTGTGCCGCTGACATAAAATTGGTTTTTGAAATGCGCCACGACACGGCGCGCCGCCTCCGTCTCTGTTCCAAAGCTCTCGCCGCGGGCGATAATCGCCGGAATGGCGACAAAGCGCATGACCAGCGGCCCGATAAATGGCGCGCGGGCCAGCAAAATGGCCGGATTGACCGAAGCCCCTTCAATGACCGGCACTTGATAGGCCAGACTGCGGACATATTGCGGATGCATGGCGGCAAAACGGGCTATCACCGCACCGCCAAAGCTCACACCAAATAAATGCGCCTGCTCAATCGACAGCGCATCCATTAATTGGCGCAATTGATTGCGCATCAAATCAATCGACAGCGGCGCGGCCACTCGGTCAGAAAAGCCACGACCATATTGATCGTAAATCACCACGTGATAGCCGGCAGCCAGTAAAGGCGGCACATAGCCTTGATAAGCCATCGAGCCCAGCGTACCGCCATGCACGATAATCACCGTCGGATTGGTGCGCTCCCCATAGCTTTTATAGGCGGTCACACCATCTTGCAGCCGCGCCTCGGCATAGCCGCTATCGGCACGAAACTGCGCCGCGCTCATGGTCTCGCGATTGCCGGCTTGATAGACAAATTGCAGCCCGACAAATAGGGCCAGAATAAGCGAAGCGGCAATCGATAGACGGGTCATGGGATATCCTATTTATTGATCAGCCGAATACGGCCTTTTTCCGTGCCTTTTTTCGGGTCGAGCAGAATAAGCAACGGGCCGTCATTGGTTTTCAGTTTCACAATGATACGGGTTTCACCGTTCTCGACATCGACCAATTGCGAGGCATAAGGAATTTCAATCTGCGTTTCGCCAAAGCCCGGCTTTTGCGGAATGCTGTCAGGATTGTTCAGCCGTTTGATGACGGTGCCGATGACCACCGCCGCGCCGACAACCATCAACACGCCAAGGCCGATAACAGTAATCAGCAAAATGCGCACATAAGTCGGATTAGGCCCGTCAATCGCCTCAGAGGCGTCAGAAGTCGTTTCCGCTTCCGGTTGAATTCCTGTATCTTGAGCCATGGCCGAAACCCTTTCCACTTTATCTTTTCTCGTCAGCGACGCGCATGACGGCACCCGCCTTGATAAGCTGCTGGCAGAAACCGCTGCACAAGATGGGCAAACCCTGTCGCGCGCGCGGCTGCAAAGCCTGATTAAGGACGGCCAATGTCGGCTGACCCGCTCTCAAGACGAGCAGACCATAAAAGACCCGTCTTATCGGGTCAAATGCGATGATGCGGTCAGCCTCACCCTGCCGCCGCCGGTCGATAGCCGCGTCAAGCCGCAGGATATTGCGCTGAATATGATTTATGAAGATGACGACCTTATCGTCATCAATAAACCGTCCGGCATGGTGGTGCATCCGGCGCCGGGCAGCCCCGATAAAACGCTGGTCAATGCGCTGCTGGCCCATTGCGGCGATAGCCTGTCAGGCATTGGCGGCGAAAAGCGACCCGGCATTGTCCACCGCCTCGATAAAGACACCAGCGGCATTATGGTGGTGGCCAAAAATGACGATGCGCATATTGGCTTGGCCGAGCAATTTGCTGCGCATGGCCGCGACGGGCGCATGCAGCGGCTCTATTTGGCGCTGCTATGGGGGCAACCGCTACCGGCCGCCGGCACGGTGGATGCCGCTTTGGCCCGCAGCGCCAATAATCGCAAGAAAATCGCCGTATCGAAAAAAGAGACGGCGCGCCACGCCGTGACCCATTATCGCCGCACGGCCAGTTTTGCCGATGGGCAGGTAAGCCTGGTTGAATGTCGTTTGGAGACCGGCCGCACCCACCAAATTCGGGTGCATATGGCGCATATCGGCCATCCGGTTTTGGGCGACATGCTTTACGGATCCGGCATGAAAAGCCGCACCAAACATCTTGATGACAAGCAAATCGCAGCGCTCGACTCGCTCAACCGGCAAGCCCTGCACGCCGCCGCTTTGGGGTTTGAGCATCCGCGCAGCGGCGAGCCGCATTTTTATGAGGCGGCCCTGCCTGATGATATGGCGCGGCTGGTCGCTAGCCTCGACTGATAACATCAGCATACCACTACCTTTAATTTGTCAAACTTCGTGCCTATATAAGGTTCATGAGTAAAGCCAAACCGCCCGCCAAGAAGCCTTCGACAGCGCTCGCCCCGGCTCCATCGCCGGAAGGCTCGCTGTCGCGCTATCTCAACGACATTAAAAAATTTCCCATGTTGGAGGCCGACGAAGAATTTCAGCTGGCCAAAGACTATGCCAAAAGCGGCTCGAAAACCGCGGCACATAAATTGGTCACCAGCCATTTGCGTCTGGTTGCCAAAATCGCCATGGGCTATCGCGGCTACGGCCTGCCGATTGGCGAAGTGATTTCCGAGGGCAATATCGGCCTGATGCGCGCCGTGCAAAAATTCGACCCGGATCGTGGCTTCCGCCTGTCGACCTATGCGATGTGGTGGATACGCGCCCAAATTCAGGAATATATTCTGCGCAGTTGGTCGCTGGTCAAAATCGGCACAACGGCCGCGCAAAAGAAATTATTTTTCAATCTGCGCCGCTTGAAGGGCGAGATTAGCGCCATTGATGGCGGCACGCTGAACCCTGAACAGGCCGGTGAGATTGCCGATAGGCTGGGCGTCACCAGCGATGAAGTGCTGACCATGGACACCCGACTGTCCGGTGACCAGTCGCTCAATGCGCCGCTAAAGACGGGCGAAGACGGGGATGGCGAATGGCAAGACTGGCTGGAAGACCAGTCTGACACGCAAGACGTGATTGTCGCTGAAAATGATGAGCGCGATGCACGGCGGCAAATCCTGCTGCAGGCCATGCAGGGGCTGAACGAACGCGAGCGCGATATTTTGATGGCCCGCCGCCTCGCTGACCCACCGAAAACATTGGAAGAATTATCGCAAATCCACGATGTCAGCCGCGAGCGCATTCGACAAATCGAAACCCGCGCCTTCGACAAGCTGAAAAAAGCCATGATGGCCAAAGCCCAAGATAGCGGCCTGATTGAGGGCGAGGTGGTTGACGCTGAATAGCGCCCTTTTACTTAGTCCCGTCTCGCGAGGCGCACTTTGCGCGCCTGCTCGCTTGGGACAGCTTTCCGGGCTGGCCGTTCCAGCAGGCGGGTGCAACTAGTCCTCAAACGGATCTTTCACCAAAATCGTGTCGTCGCGTTCCGGGCTGGTTGAGAGAAGCGTTACCGGCGCGCCGATAAGCTCTTCAATATAGCGCACATAGCGCACCGCATTGGCCGGCAGGTCGGCCCAAGAGCGGGCACCGAAACTGCTTTCGCCGGCCCAGCCTTCAAGCGTCACATAATCGGCCTCAATGCGGGCCTGCGCCGCCGCATCTGACGGTAAATAATCAATCGCTTCGCCATCCAGCTTATAGCCGGTGCAGATTTTAATCTCGTCAAAATCATCCAACACGTCCAGCTTGGTCAGCGCAATGCCGTCAATACCGGCGGTTTTCACCACTTGCCGCACCAGCACTGCGTCAAACCAGCCACAGCGGCGTTTGCGTCCGGTGACCGTGCCAAACTCATGGCCGCGTTCGCCAAGCTTTTGCCCGACATCATTTTCTTGCTCGGTCGGGAAAGGCCCCTCGCCGACCCGCGTCGTATAGGCTTTGGTGATGCCCAGCACATGGTTGAGCGCCCCCGGCCCCATGCCGGTGCCGATAGCCGCCTGACCGGCAATGGTGTTGGAGGAGGTAACAAACGGATACGTGCCGTGGTCAACATCCAGCAATGTGCCTTGCGCGCCTTCAAACAAAATGCGCTGGCCCCCGCGACGCGCTTCGTCGAGCAATTTCCAGACCGGTGCCATATACGGCAAAATTTGGTCGGCAATCTCCAGCAATTTGGCTTTCAAATCGGCACCGTCAAATTCCGGCAAATTGAGGCCACGGCGCAGTGTGTTGTGATGCACCAAAAGATTGGCGATTTTATCGTCCAACCGGTCGGGGTCGGCCAAATCGGCTATCCGCAAAGCGCGGCGGCCGACCTTATCTTCATAGGCTGGGCCGATGCCGCGTTTTGTCGTGCCGATTTTGACGCCATCATTGGCGCTTTCACGGGCCGCATCCAGTTCTTGGTGCAGCGGCAAAATCAGCGTGGCGTTTTCAGCAATCTTCAGATTATCCGGCGTAATGGCAACACCTTGACCGCGCAGCGTGTCAATTTCGCTGAGCAGCGCCCATGGGTCGACCACCACACCATTGCCGATAACCGATAATTTGCCTTCGCGGACAATGCCCGACGGCAGCAGCGACAGCTTGTACACCTCGCCATTAATGACCAATGTATGACCAGCATTATGGCCACCCTGAAAGCGGGCCACCACATCAGCCCGCAGGCTCAACCAGTCGACAATCTTACCTTTGCCTTCGTCGCCCCATTGCGAGCCGACAACCACTACATTGGCCATGACGCATTCCCCTCAGCTTGCGTTAGAAGCGCAATTGCTTGACCTGAACCACTTGCTCAAGAGCTTCCAGTTCAGCCAGCACATCAGCGCTTGCCTGATTATCAATATTTACCAGAGAAATGGCGTCACCGCCCGGTTTCTCTCGGCCCAGCTGGAAGCTGGCAATATTGATACCGTGTTTACCAAGCGCCGTACCCAGCGCACCGATAAAGCCCGGCTCATCCGTATTGGTAACATACAGCACATTCGGTGCCAGCTCGGCGTGAATGTTAATGCCTTTAACCTGAATGATGCGCGGCTTACCGTCTGAGAACACCGTGCCGGCAACCGAGCGTTGCTGGCGTTCGGTTTTCAGCGTCAGGCGAATATAGCTGTCAAACGCCCCTTTGGAGTCGCTTTTGGCTTCAGACACCATAATGCCACGCTCTTTGGCGATGGCCGGTGCTGACACCATATTGACGTCAGCCAAAAGCGGACGCAGCAGACCGGCCATAATGGCTGAGGTCAACGGCGCGACATTGAGACCGGCAACATCACCGACATATTCAATTTCCGCGCCTTCAATGCCGCTCTCGGTCAACTGACCGGCGAACAGGCCAAGTTGCTCGGCCAGCGCCACGAACGGACGCAGACGCGGCGCATCTTCAGCCGAAATAGACGGCATATTGATGGCATTGGTTACCGCGCCGGTCATCAGATAATCGGCCATTTGCTCGGCCACTTGCAGCGCGACATTTTCTTGTGCTTCTGCGGTAGAGGCACCCAAATGCGGCGTGCAGACAACATTTTCCATATTGAACAGCGCATTGTCTTTGGCCGGTTCTTCTTCAAACACATCCAAAGCCGCACCGGCGACATGGCCGCTTTCCAATGCCGCTTTCAGCGCCGCTTCATCAATCAGGCCGCCACGGGCGCAGTTGATGATACGAACACCCGGCTTGGTTTTGGCCAGCGCATCAGCGTTCAAAATATTGCGTGTGTTGTCGGTCAGCGGCGTGTGCAGCGTAATGAAATCGGCCTTGGCCAACAGCTCGTCCAGCTCGACTTTCTCAACACCCAATTCGACAGCGCGATCCGGCGTCAGGAAGGGGTCAAAAGCGGCCACTTTCATTTTCAGGCCCAAGCCACGCGTGGCAGCAATGGAGCCGATATTACCGCAGCCGATAACACCCAGCGTTTTGCCGGTCAGCTCGACGCCCATAAAGCGCGATTTTTCCCATTTACCGGCATGCGTTGAGGCATTGGCCTCCGGGATTTGCCGCGCCACGGCAAACATCATGGCGATGGCGTGTTCAGCCGTGGTGATGGAATTGCCGAAGGGCGTGTTCATCACCACAATGCCTTTTGAGGTGGCGGTCGGCAGGTCGATATTATCGACACCGATACCGGCCCGGCCGATGACCTTCATATTGGTTGCCGCTTCCAAAACCGGCGGTGTCGCCTTGGTTGAGGAGCGCACGGCCATGCCGTCATACTCGCCGATAATTTTAATCAGCTCGTCACGCTCCAAGCCGGTGATGACATCAACATCGACACCGCGTGATTTGAAAATTTCTTCCGCCCGCGGGCTCATTTTATCTGCAATCAGTACTTTAGGCATTTTGTGCCTCCATTTTGGCTGTTTCAAAGGCCCAATCGAGCCAAGCGGTCAGGGCTTGAAGGTCAGACGCTTCAACCGTTGCCCCGGCCCAAATGCGCAAGCCCGCAGGGGCATCGCGATAAGCGCCAATATCATAGGCGACGCCTTCGGCATCCAGCAGCGCGGCAATGCGCTTGGCCAAGGCGGCTTGTTGGTCGGCCGGCATGGCGGCGACCTCAGCGTCGACGATTTTCAGGCACACGCTGGTGGTGGACTGGTTGGCCGGGTCAACACACAGATTGGCAACCCAATCAGTCGCGGCGACCCAATCATTCAGCACTTGGTTATTGGCGGCGACGCGGCCCAGCAGCCCGTCGAGACCGCCAAGACCGGCGGCCCAATCCAGCGCATCGATATAATCTTCCAGCGCCAGCATAGACGGCGTGTTGATGGTCTCGCCCTTAAAAATGCCCTCAATCAGCGCGCCTGCTTTGGTCAGACGGAACACTTTCGGCAGTGGCCAGCTTGGCGTATAGCTTTCCAGCCGGGCGACAGCGCGCGGGCTGAGGATAAGCATGCCGTGGCCGCCCTCGCCGCCCAGCACTTTTTGCCAGCTATAAGTGGTGACATCCAGCTTGTCCCATGGCAGCTGCATGGCAAAAGCGGCAGAGGTAGCGTCGCACAGGGTCAGCCCTTCGCGTTCGTCAGAAATCCAATCGCCATTCGGCACCCGCACACCGGCAGTGGTGCCGTTCCAAGTAAAGGCGATATCGCGGGTGGCGGCCACTTCGGTCAAATCGGGCAGCTCGCCATAATCGGCTTCCATCACCCGAATGTCATCCAGCTTGAGCTGCTTTACCGCATCGGTAATCCAGCCCTTGCCGAAACTTTCCCAGCCGAGAATATCAAGGCCGCGGGCGCCCAGCATGGTCCACATGGCCATTTCATAGGCGCCGGTGTCAGAGGCCGGCACAATGCCGATGCGATAATCATCCGGCACGCCCAAAATGGTGCGGGTTTTGTCAATCGCTTCAGCGAGGCGCGCCTTACCGGGCTTAGAACGGTGCGACCGCCCCAGCACAGCATTGTTTAACGCTTCAAGAGAATAACCGGGGCGCTTGGCGCACGGCCCGGATGAAAAATTGGGATTGGCCGGACGCAATTCCGGCTTTGCAATACTCGTCATAGTCAACCCTTCCAGATCGTTGCCTCTCGTTGGGGAGAGGTGTCCCACTACGGGATATAGGGGGAATCCGGGGGTTGGGCAAACGGAATTTTATACTGAACATTTTAGGGCAAGCAATATTTGGAAATATCAATTTTCTCGCCGTTGCGCAAAACCAATTCATACCTCTCATTTTCAAACTCTATTTGGACATGCCAATGGAAGTGGTTCTCATTGTCCGTAACGTTCATTTTCGACGATAATTCCTGAATTTTGTCGAGAGAAATGACAACGCTATGCTTGGCCTCACTACAAAAAAGAAAGCACCCATTTGGATAATCGGCCAGCTTTTCGAACTGATTTGGGTTTATACCAAACCACAGCCCGCCTTTTTGTTTTTCGCCGTAAACTTTTGAAAACAAGCAAACAGCCAAGGTTGTTTTATCAGTGCTTAGAAAGTCTGTTCTGCGTGCTTGGACAAATGTTTTCCCTAACTTTTTCGATAAATTCGCTACTGCTTTGCTCCGCACTTCGGCTTGAATGTCATGGGGTGTCTGATTTTGAAAGGGAGGGTTACCTTCTTCGGCTGTTTCGTCGATCTCGTGCTGGAGCACTTCGCCAGTTCCAGCTTCATCACCCACATCAACATCATTTACTGCTGTTAACATCACGTCGATCAGGCCATCGACGCGAGTGTATTCGATGGGTTTTAGTACCGCTCGAATCTTATCAGCAGTCGCAATCTCATCTGACCGAATATTAAGTGTCACAAGATCGCAAAGGGCCGCCACACTAATTATGCGGATATCCCATGCAAAACGCGATCCGCGGATTTGCTCTTCTAACTCTCCGGTATCGTTGCGCCCAACTACAATAAGAATGGACGCATCCGAAGATACGGCTTTTGCCGCTAATAGTTCCGACCTATAGTTCGCCAAAGTTTGAAGATTAAGCCGGTAGGCATCAGTGGTTTTGACCTCGACTATTAGATCTTGTTGATTGGATTGCCATAAGCCATCGTGACCAACATCATTTACCACACCTCTATATCTGCCGTCGGTTACAGTGAAGCCTAATCGACGACCTAGCTCATTGACCAAATCTTGCAATGCATAACCGCTACTTTCAAACGTCGACGTCAGACAAAAGTCTGCATGTTCATAGAGCTTCTCAGCCTCAACGCTAGTCAAATATTCTCTTAATTCACGAGAACAATCGCTATCATCCTTCAAATTGCCATCACCGAGAATGGCAACAATTTGTCGGAAGTTCTTATTTGCGAAAACTTCATTTTCTTCTTCTGACATGCCTGGAATCGACATCTCCCTCTCCTTTTTGTTTTTATTTGGGAAGCGGTTTTAAGGGTAAGACAGGCGGCCTGTATTATTCAATAATTTTTAGTGATTCAGCGGCCCGTTGCCCTGCCCGATATTGTCGGGGGCGGATTTGATGGCTTGGTGGACGTAAACTAGGGCCGCTTCGCAGGCCGTGGTGAGGGCGCTGTCGGCCGGGCGGCCTTTATCGTCCAGCGTTGTGTCAGCCGCCGCCAGCATCACATTGGCCAATTGCCCGCTCAGCGCCGAGGCCAGCGTGCAGCCAGTTCCATGCGTGTTGGGTGTCTCTAGGCGTTCATGCTCAAACACCTCGAAGCCGGATTGCAGTGCCAAGAGGTCTGTGACGACGCGGCCCGAACCATGCCCGCCCTTAATGAGGGCCGCATGCGCACCCCCCTCCATCAGCGTGTCGGCGGCGCGTTTCATATCGTCCAGCGTGTCGACATCGCGGCGCGTCAGCAGGCTGGCCTCCGGCAAATTGGGGGTGACGATAAAGGCTTGGTTGATCAGCAGGCTGGTCAGCGCGCCCATTGCCTCATCTTGCAGCAGCTTGTCGCCGGAAGTAGCAACCATTACCGGGTCCACCACCACGGGCAGGCCGTCGAGGCGTTCAGCCACCGCCTCTATCACCGGGAGGGTGGCCAGCATGCCGGTTTTCACCATATGCGTGCCGATATCGCTGAGGATGGAATTCATCTGCTCGACAATAAAGCCGGGCGGCACATCAAAAATGCCCTGCACGCCTTGCGTGTTTTGGGCCGTCAGCGCGGCAATGGCGGTGGTGGCAAAAGCGCCCTGCGCCTGAATGGATTTAATATCGGCCTGAATACCGGCGCCGCCGCCGCTATCACTGCCCGCAACAACAAGCACCAGCCCTTTTTGGCTCATGCAGCGACCTGCTGAATCGTGCCGACAATCTCGGCCACCACTTGTTGCACCAGCGCGGCATCATCGCCCTCGCCCATCACGCGGATAAGCGGCTCAGTGCCCGATGGGCGCACAACCAGCCGCCCTTGATTGCCGAGCTTTTGCTCGCATGCCGCAATAACCGCTTTGACATCTTCATTTTCAAGCGGCACGCCGGTTGAAAAGCGTACATTTTCAAGAATTTGCGGCACCGGCTCAAACACGCGGCACAAATCAGAGACACTGCGGTCTTGCTGCTTCATCACTGCCAGCACTTGCAGAGCAGC
>JBMHCM010000121.1:0-3557 GCA_049889915.1 Parvibaculales bacterium | reverse complement strand
CAGTGATTGTCATGGCATTTGACGAAGATGGGCAAGCCGATACGGCCGCACGCAAATTTGAGATTTGCCAGCGTTCTTACAAAATTTTGACTGAGCAGGTCGGCTTTCCGCCGGAAGATATTATCTTCGACCCGAATGTGTTTGCCGTGGCGACCGGTATTGAAGAGCATGATAATTACGCGGTCGACTTTATTGAGGCGACGGGGCGTATTCGTAAAAACCTGCCGGGCGCGCATGTGTCGGGCGGTGTGTCGAATATTTCCTTCTCTTTTCGCGGCAATGAGCCGGTGCGCGAAGCCATGCATTCGGCCTTTCTCTATCATGCGATTGGCGAAGGCATGGATATGGGCATCGTCAATGCCGGCCAGCTGACGATTTACGAAGATATTGAAGCGACGCTGAAAGAAGCGGTCGAGGACGTGCTGCTCAATCGGCGGGCCGACGGCACAGATCGCTTGCTGGAAGTGGCGGAAAAATATCGCGGCCAAAAAGGCGCGCAGCAAGAAGTTGATTTGTCGTGGCGGGAAAACCCGGTCGCCGACCGGCTGATGCATGCGCTGGTCAATGGGCTTGGCGATTTCATCGAAGAGGATACGGAAGAAGCGCGACAGCAATTTGACCGCCCGCTGCATGTTATTGAAGGGCCGCTCATGGACGGCATGAACCGCGTTGGCGATCTGTTTGGGGACGGTAAAATGTTCCTGCCGCAGGTCGTGAAATCGGCCCGCGTGATGAAGCGCGCCGTCGCCTATCTTGAGCCTTACATGGAAGAAGAAAAAGCTGCCTCCGGAGCGACCAGCCTGTCAAAGGGCAAGGTGCTGATGGCGACGGTGAAGGGCGATGTGCATGATATCGGCAAAAATATCGTCGGCGTTGTGCTGCAGTGCAATAATTTCGAGGTCGTCGATATGGGCGTCATGGTGCCGGCCAATGATATTATCGATCGCGCGGTGGAAGAGCAGGTCGATATTATCGGCTTGAGCGGGCTGATTACGCCAAGCCTTGATGAGATGTGTCATGTGGCGGCGGAAATGGAACGCCGCGGCTTGGACATCCCGTTGCTGATTGGCGGCGCCACAACCTCGAAAGTGCATACGGCGGTCAAAATCAACCCGAATTACGCCAAGGGTCAGACGGTGTACGTCACCGATGCCAGCCGTGCGGTGGGCGTTGCCACCAATCTCTTGTCGGAAGAAAAGGGGCCGGATTACAAAGCGGAAATTCGGTCGGATTATGAAGCCATGGCCGAGGCGCATGCGCGTGGTCGGGCTGAAGATAAGCGCACGCCGATTGCTGAGGCGCGGCAAAACCAATTTGCCGCCAAAGAAAATTGGCAACCGGTCGCGCCGCAATTCACCGGCACAAAAGTGTTTGAGGATTATGATCTGGCCGAATTGCGCGACTATATTGATTGGACGCCGTTTTTCCAAAGCTGGGATTTGCATGGCCGCTATCCGGCCATTTTGACCGATGATGTGGTTGGCGATGCAGCGACCAATCTGTTCAAAGACGCGCAGGACATGCTCGACCAAATGATTGCCGAGAAATGGTTGACCGCCAAAGCGGTTATCGGCTTTTGGCCGGCCGCGCGCGATGGCGATGATATCATCGTGTTTGAAGATGATAGCCGCACCAAAGAGCGGACGCGCTTGCACACGCTGCGCCAGCAAATGGTGCGCAAAAATGGCCGCGCTAATTTCGCGCTGGCTGATTTTATCGCGGAAGGGGCAGATTATATTGGCGGCTTTGCCGTAACCACCGGCCATGGTGAAGATGATGTCGCCAAGCGCTTTGAAGCGGCCGGTGATGATTATTCATCGATTATGTCGAAAGCGCTGGCCGACCGGCTGGCGGAAGCCTTTGCCGAGCGTATGCACCAACGTGTGCGCACCGAGTTTTGGGCTTATGCACCTGAAGAGGCGTTGGATAATGAGGCGCTGATTGACGAGAAATATAAAGGCATCCGTCCGGCCCCCGGCTATCCGGCGCAGCCCGACCATACGGAAAAGGCGACGCTGTTTGAGTTGCTGGATGCTGAAAATGCCGCCGGTATCTCTCTGACGGAAAGCTATGCCATGTGGCCGGGTGCCGCCGTATCGGGACTTTATTTCGCTCATCCGGAAAGCCAATATTTCGGCGTCGGCAAAATCGACCGCGACCAGGTGGAAGATTACGCGGCGCGCAAAGGCTTGGATGTGCCGACCTGCGAGAAGTGGCTGGCACCGATTTTGTCATACACGCCGTAGTGAATCCGCTACACTGCGCCCATGTCAGTCTGGGGCAAAATTGCAGGCATAGCCGCCGGCTATGCGATTGGTGGCGTGCCGGGCGCTTTGGTCGGCGGGTTGGCCGGTCATTTTGCCCTTGATCGGGTGAATGACCGCGAAGTGGTATTCACCATTGCTATGGTATCGCTGGCCGCAAAAATGACCCGCGCCGATGGCGATGTCTCACCGATAGAAGTGCAAGCCGTGCAGGATATGATGCGCGTGCCGGACAGCGAAAAAGCCAATATGGAGCGCGTGTTTCGGCTGGCGCAAGAAGACGTTGCCGGATTTGACAGCTATGCCAAGCAAGTGGCCGATATTTATGCCGACAGCCCGCAAGTGCTGGAAGATGTGTTGGATGTGCTGTTTTATATCGCCTATGCCGATGGTGTGTTGCACCCGGCTGAACAGCAATTTCTCGAAATTGTCGCCGGTATTTTCAACATTGCGGAGAGCGATGTCAGGCGCATTCAGGCCCGCCATGACGGCTCGGTTATCGACCCTTACGCCATATTGGGCGTCACCCGTCATAGTGCCGATGACGATGTCAAAAAAGCTTGGCTGTCAGCCGTGCGCGACAATCATCCCGACCAGTTGCAAGCGCGGGGCATGCCGCCGGAAATGATGCATATTGCGACCGCCCGCATGGCGGCCATTAATGAAGCTTGGGAAACCATTCAGAAGGAGCGCGGCTTATGAGTTGGCAGAAGCGTATTTTGCAACCCGACACGGCGGTTGAGCAGATGAAACAAAAGGCCGCTTTGCGGGCTTTGGAAGAGGTGCGCGACGGCATGAAGCTGGGCCTCGGCACCGGCTCGACGGCGCGCTATTTCGTCGATGGGCTGGGTGCCATGGTGGCCGAAGGGCTGCTGGATGTGGTCTGTGTGCCGACATCGGAAGCGACACAAGCGCAGGCCGAAAGTTTGAATATTAAATTGGCGCCGCTGGATGAGCTGCAACGGCTCGACCTGACGGTTGATGGGGCAGATGAGCTGGATGCCGCTCTGCAATTGATTAAAGGCGGGGGCGGTGCTTTGTTGCGCGAGAAAATTGTCGCCGCTGCCTCCAACAAAATGATTGTTATTGCCGATGACAGCAAGCTGGTGGACACGCTGGGGGCCTTTGACCTGCCGGTCGAGGTGAACATGTTTGCCCATGGGGCGACCGCTGCCGCCATTGCCGATGTGTTGGCCGCGACCGGCCATCAAGGTGAGGTGAAATTGCGCGGCGGGGCGGCTGACCCTTTTATCACTGATGGCGGACACTATATTTATGACTGTGCCTTGGGGC
>JBMHCM010000120.1:0-5251 GCA_049889915.1 Parvibaculales bacterium | reverse complement strand
TTTATTCGGGTGTGGTGCGCAAGACTATGCTATGCCATGCCGGTACGAAGGCGTTGGCCGACCGGCCGCCCCATTTTTGGTGCTTCTCCTTTGACGTAATAGCTGTCGCTCGAAGGATATCAAATGACCGATTTCGCCGCGCTTGGACTGTCCAACAGTCTGACGAAAACACTGGCCAAAAACGCCTATAAACAGCCGACCCCGATTCAGGAAAAAATCATTCCGCTGATGCTGCAAGGCCGCGATGTGGTGGGCATTGCGCAAACCGGCACCGGCAAAACCGCAGCCTTTGTGCTGCCAATATTGCAGCAACTGATCGGCAATCAACACAAGGTCAAAGCCAATCATTGCAGCGTGCTGATTATTGTGCCGACCCGTGAATTGGCGGCACAAATCGATGACAATATTCATAAATATGGCGCCCATATTTATCATCAGCGCGCCTGCATTGTCGGCGGCGTCAAATATCCCAAGCAGATCGCCAAGCTCAATCAAGGGTTGAACATGCTGGTCGCCACGCCCGGTCGCTTGGAAGACCATTTGAAAAGCGGCAATCTGTCATTGGCGCATACTGAAACCATTATTCTCGACGAAGCTGATCAGATGTTGGATCTGGGCTTCTTTCCGGCCATTCGGCGCATCGTCAAGCAAGCGCCGCGACAACGCCAAACCGTGCTGCTGTCGGCCACCATGCCGAAACCGATACGCAAATTGGCCGACGAGCTGCTGGATACACCGATTGATGTCGCCGTGGCCCCGCAATCCAAACCGGCCGATAAAGTGTCGCAAAGCGTGATTTTGCTGGAGCGACCGGAAAAACGCCCCTTTGTCGTCAAAGCGATTGAAAACCAGTTCCGCAGCATCATTTTCACGCGCACCAAGCATGGGGCCGACCAGCTGGTCAAATATCTGTCGAAGCAAAACATCAAAGCCTCAGCCATTCACGGCAATCGCAGCCAAGGGCAAAGACAGCGCGCGCTTGAGGCCTTTAAAAGCGGTGACGAGCAAGTACTGGTGGCAACCGATATTGCGGCCCGCGGTATTGATATTGCCGATGTCTCTTTGGTGCTGAATTATGATGTGCCGACCACGCCGGAAGCTTATGTGCATCGCATCGGCCGCACGGCACGGGCCGGCCGCGAGGGCCATGCGATAACGCTGTGTTCGGCAGAAGAGCAGAAATATTTACGGGCCATTGAGAAGCTCATCAAAATGACCTTGCCGGTTGAAAACATCTCCGTATCGCAACCGGATGAGGCGGCCTATGACCCGCTGAAAGAAAACCGGCCAAACCGCAAAAAGAAGAACAGCAAGCCGAGCAATGGCGGCAGCGCAACCCATGTAAAAGAGCATCGCGGCGATGATAAAGCTCGCCCGGCGAAAAAACGAAAACCAAGAAAGCCGAAACATAAGGCCGAAGCCAATAGCGGCTCGGCTGGCCAGCGGAAAAAAGGCGGCAATAAAAATCCGCCGCGTGGCCCGGCGCGGCGGCGCGCTAAACGCGACTAGCGGTCTTTACGAAAACTCAAATGGCGCTGAACCCCATTTGGGGCAGAGACGTTACAGACGCCCCGTTTGCACATCGTAATCCGCGACAATGCCGTAATCAGGGTCATCGTCACTATTGACGATAAGCTGCCCCGATTTCGACAGCAACGCGTGGCAATCGCGGCTCAAATGCCGCAACTTCACGGTCTTATCAACAGCCAGATATTTCGCTGCGACATCCTCAATCGCTTGCAAGGCTGACTGGTCAACAACCCGCGAATTGGCAAAATCGATGATTACAACGTCCGGATCTTCATCAACTTTGAACAAATGCATGAAGGCGGTAATCGAGCCGAAAAACAGCGGGCCGTTAATCTCATATACCAGCGCGCCGGATTGCTGTTTTGACGGGCGCACAGAAGCGTTAATGCGTTTGGCCGCATTCCACGCATAAACCAAGGCCGACATAATAACGCCGACAATCACGGCAATGGCCAAATCTTGCCAGACGGTGACAATGGTGACGGCAATGGTTACCAACGCATCCGAGCGCGGCACACGGCGCAGGGTTTTCAGAGAATTCCAGGCAAAAGTGCCGATAACCACCATGAACATAACGCCGGTCAGCGCCGCGATGGGGATAAGCTCAATATAGCTGGAAGCAAACAGGATATAGCAAAGCAAAAACAGCGCCGCCGATATACCGGCCAAGCGCGAACGCCCGCCCGATTTAACGTTAATCATCGATTGGCCGATCATGGCGCAACCGCCCATACCGGCAAAAAAACCGGTGGCCAAATTGGCCGTGCCTTGCGCCAAACATTCTTGTGAGGCGCCGCCGCGTTGGTCTGTCATATCGCCCACCAAATTAAGCGTCAGCAAGCTTTCAATCAGGCCAATGGCAGCCAGAATAATCGCATAGGGCAAGATGATTTGCAGCGTTTCCATGGTAAACGGCACATCCGGCAGCGCAAATTGCGGAAACCCGCCGGCCAGTCCGGCCAAGTCGCCAACGCGCGGCACCTGAATATCAAAGGCCAGCACCACCCCGGTGATCGCCCCTATCGCCAAAAGCGGCGCCGGCAATCGCTTGGTCAGTTTCGGTGCCAGCCAAATAATTGCCATGGTGGCGACAACAAGCGCCAGCGTGATGTAAAGCTGGGGGCCGACCACCCAGCCGGTGACACCCGCCGCATCCGTAGTTTTGAACTGCTCAAGCTGCGCAATGCCGATAACAATCGCCAGGCCGTTGACAAAACCCAACATGACCGGATGCGGCACCATGCGGATAAACTTACCCCAGCGCAGCGCGCCCGCGATGAGTTGCAGCACCCCCATTAGCACCACAGTGGCAAACAAATATTGCGCCCCATGCGAGGCCACAAGTGACACCATCACCACGGCCAGCGCGCCGGTGGCACCGGAAATCATACCGGGCCGCCCACCCATAAATGCCGTCACCAGCCCGACAATAAATGCCGCATAAAGCCCCGCCAAAGGGGCCAAACCGGCAACAAAAGCAAAGGCGACGGCTTCCGGCACCAAAGCCAGCGATACCGTAAAACCGGACAATAAATCCGTGCCCGCTTGCGCCCGCGTCATGGTCGGGCGATTGGACGGATTGATGGATGCCCCAAACCAAAAACGGTCCAGGCGGTTTTGAAACGCTGACATGAAAAACTTTCGTAAAAATTTCGGGCATGGGAGGGACGCCTTGATTGCCCGACCGCAAGACTGACCCCGTGTGTGCCATAGTTCTGCGGCGACAGCAATCGCTAAGCGTTCTATTGATTTGGGGTTGGTAGCGGAGGAGGGACTCGAACCCCCGACACGCGGATTATGATTCCGCTGCTCTAACCAGCTGAGCTACTCCGCCCCTGAAGCGTGCGGATGATATAGACCAAATCAGCCACAGGGGCAATTGCCGTTTTATCTATTTTGCCGCCTTTTTGGCCGCTGCGGCAATTTTGGCGGCGCGGCGGCGTTGCGCCGAAGACGGGATATTGAGCGCAATGCGATATTTGGCGATGGTGCGGCGCGCCACCACCATGCCCTCATCGGCCAAACAGGCCAACAACGCTTCATCCGACAGAGGCCGCAATTTCTCTTCATCGGCAATCAGTTGCAGCAAGCGCGCCTTAATGGCGGCGGATGAAACGGTTTTATTATTCTGCCCCGACCCGCCTCGCGCCTTTGCGGCTCCCACGGCGGTAGAGAATAAATCCTTCAGTAAAAAAGTGCCTTTGGCGGTTTGCACCAGCTTACCGGCGGCCGAGCGGCTGACCGTGCTTTCATGTAATTCCAGCGTCTCGGCAATATCGCGCAATACCATCGGCTCCAGCGCAATCATGCCTTGGGTGAAAAAGCCCTGCTGCCGCGCTGCAATGGCCCGCGCTACCCGCAGCAAAGTGGCGGCGCGTTGTTGCGTGGCCTTTTTCAGCCAGCGCGCCGATTGCACATTGGCCTTCATAAAGGCGCGCTCTTCATCGGTGATTTTGCGGCGTGCCATTTCTTCCCAATCGCGCTCCAACACCAAGACACGCGGCAGGGTGGCGTCGTTCAAATAGGCCTGCCAACCGCCCTCGCCTTCCAACACAATCACATCGGGCTGCGCCACAGTGCTGTCGGAGCTGTCGAAAGCAGAGGCCGGACGCGGATCAAGCGCCCGAATGGAAGCCAATATTGCGGGCAGCGCGTCTTCCGTAATCGCCGCTTTTTCGGCAAGTGCTGCAAAATCGCCTTTGCCGAGCAGATCAAGATGCTGCAAGACGGCCGCATGCGCCCCACTCAGCATATTATCGGCATGCAATTGCAGGCGCAGGCAATCGGCCAAATTGCGGGCAAAAACACCGGCCGGGGTAAAGCTTTGGCAGATATGCAGCACGTCGGCCAAATCCTCTTGCGGCACACCCAAAGTGCTGCAAATCTCGGCATCGCTTTCGCGCAAATAGCCGTCTTCATCAAGCCAGCCGACCAATTCGAGGGCCAGCTTGGCCTGCGCCGCATCGCGCATTTCTTCGCCGATTTGCCGCGTCAAATGCGCCGCCAAAGGGGTGTCGCTCTTGTCGGCCTGCTGCTGCCCAAAATCTTGCTGACTGTCGGCCGCGAAATCGACCTGCACGGCCTCCACTTCTTTGCCAAGGCCAACCCCACTGGTGCCGCTGACCTTTACCGCCTGCTGCACCGCCGCGCCCTGCCGGTCGCGATAATGCTGTGCATCAAATGCCAGAAACGGGTTTTGCTCCATTTCGCGCTTCAGCATGTCGGTGACTTGCAGATTGGTCAGCTGCAAAAGCTGTATCGCCTGCTGCATTTGCGGCGTCATCATCAGCTTTTGGCTTTGCTTAATCTCTATGCGCGGTGCCAACACCATATGGCTCTCCCTCTTGGGACAGCCTACAGTCTGGCACGATTATTGCAAGAAACGCGTCAGTCGGCCGAGGCGCCGGTAATCCAGCCGCCGCCTAAAACGCGGTCGCTGTCGGTGGCGTAAAACACGCAAGCCTGACCGGGCGAGACGCCCTCTTCCGGTTCGGCCAGCACAATGTCGGCCAAGCCATCTTGGCCGAGTTGTAAATGCGCCGCGGCCGGTTCGCCGGTCGAGCGAATGCGGGCTCTCAGTTCAATCGGGCCGTCGGCCTCAGCGCCAAGCCAATTGACCTCGCCCAAATGAATGCGGGCGCGCGCCAAAGCCGCACGCGGGCCGACAATCACTTGCCGCTTATCGGCATCAATGGCCACCACATAAATCGGGTCGCCGGTG
>JBMHCM010000119.1:0-7749 GCA_049889915.1 Parvibaculales bacterium | reverse complement strand
CCGCTTCATCACCCCTAAGCTGAAGGTCTTTGGTAGACCGGCATGCTTTTCCAGCCGCATGCCGAGACGCCAATCATCGGCTTGGTAAAACAGCTTCACCTCCAGCGGCCGTTGCGGCGCGCTGAGCGAAAACTTACGATGGGTAAACAGCACAGTGCCATCGGCGCGGCGGCGATATGGCAGTTTCAAGTTCAGCACGCCATGCTCAAAATAGCTGGGCTGCGACAGCTGCAGACTGACCGCCTCACCTTGCAAAGACAGCGAATAGGTGCTGGTCACCGCGCTATCCGTACCGCGCACCAAACCGTCCGACTGCCCTTGCATGGCCGCCACCGCCCAATGGCCGTCAAAACTCAGTGTCATATCACCCAGCGGCATTTCAGTGGCATAAGACAATAGCGCGCTGTGCGATGGGCCAAGGCTCAGCGCACCGGTACCGGCTGCACCCATAAGGCCGTTTTCTTCACCGACCATGCCGAAGCTGAGGCGTGAGCGCCGCCGCGTCAGGCGCGCTGAAAACCCAATGCCCTGGCGGTCGGGGTTTTCATCATTGACGCGTTTCTTGCGCAGCACCATGGGCACAAAGGTCCAATAGGCCGCCATCTTGCCCTCTTGCGCGGCGGCAAAACCATGCAGAAACGGATGCGTTTCCGGCCCGGTGCGATTGTCACCTTGGGTCATCCATTCGGTCATTTCAAAACTTTGATACGGGTCGTGGTCGGCAATCAGCGAACGGCTGAACGGTGTGTTCAACTCATCGAGAATGATGATTTTTTCGCGCCGCAAACGCTCACGCATATCGCGCGGCAAATCACCGTCACGAATAATACTGCCGGCGGCACCGGCCAGCCCGCCGGTCGGCAGCGGAATATACCCATCGCCATAGGGCCGCAACGCCGCATCAGCATCTACCAAGCCCTGACCGTAAAGGGCTTGGTTGGCGTAAATATCGCTTTTGTCGGCGGTAGCCAAAAGCCGCGCCGTATATTCCGGCAGGCTCAGCTGGTCGCCAAACGCCTGCATCATCAACGCCAAAACGCCGGAGACATAAGGTACGGCATAGCTGGTGCCATAGCCGAGGCGGTATCCGCCGCCGGGGGTTGCCATTCGTGTGAAGGACGCACCACCGGCGGCGACCCCGCCCGGGGCTGCCAAACAATGCGCGCGCGCCGCGCCGCAGCGATTGCTGTCGCGGCCGATTTTGCCGTCATTCCCCAAAGCGGCAACGGCAATGGAAAATCCGGCCAAATCCGGAAACAGCACCGGCCAAGCTGAAGACACGGCAATCTCATCATGGCCTTCATTACCCGCCGCCCAAACATGGATGGCCTGCCGCTGCCGCATCAGGGCCAGCGTGTCACCATATGAGGTTTCAAGAAATTCGGTCTGCGCGCCATGCAGGGCCGGGTTTAGTGCGGTGCTGTAGCCCCAGCTATGATTGATGATGCGGGCCCCTGCCCCCTGCAAAGCGCCGATGCCGCGCGACAGGATTGCATCATTGACGCTAAGATAGCCATCGGTCAGGCGCAGGCTCCACATGGCCGGATCGGCATCAAAGGCGACGCCATGCATGCCGCTGCCCGCGCCGCGCCCGCCCAACGCAATGGAGGCCACGCCGGTGCCGTGGCGCAACTGGCCAGCATCGGCATCTTGCAGGCCGGAGCGGTCATTCAAGCGAATGGTCTTATCGGCAAATTCGGCATGGCTGTCGTCCAGACCGGTGTCGACAAAACCGATAATCTGCCCCTTGCCGGTTATGCCGCGTGCATAGGCTTCGGCAGCCTTTATGCTGCCCAACCCCGGCTGGTTTTGAAACTCTTCATGCGCCGCCCACACATCGGAATCGGTCTCCCACCCTTGCGGCAAAGGCGGCAAAGACAATTCAGCATCCTCACGAATATCGGCAGCGTCTTCAGGCGGCGCAGACGACCCCTTGCCACCGCCGGAACTACAAGCCGCGATGACGAGAAATAGCGGTAGCGCGCCGATGATAATGATGGCACGCAGCAAGCGGTCGCCCCGCCTTACCAGGCGCGCAGCAGCGCTCTCATCATTTTGACCCTCAGAAATTTTACGCACGGATACTCATTACTCTGTTTTACCAAAGTCATGATCCCGGCCTTGATGTTACCGATTTCAGAATTGTCAAAAAAGAACCTTCATTTCGATTTTGGTTCTTTATTTAACTTATGTGCTTTCAAAACCACGCAAGCGGACAATCAGGCTCGACGTATCCCAGCGGCCGCCGCCATTGGCTTGCACCTCTTCATAATAGGTTTTCACCAATTCGGTGACCGGCAGCGGCGCGCCATTGCGCTTGGCTTCATCCAGCACGATACCGAGGTCTTTCAGCATCCAATCGACGGCAAAACCAAAGTCAAATTGGCCATCAATCATCGTCTCATAGCGATTTTCCATCTGCCAGCTTTGCGCCGCCCCTTTGGAAATCGTATCAATCACGGCGCGCCCGTCCAGCCCCGCCTTATCGGCGAAAAGCAGCGCTTCGGACAACGCCTGCACCAGCCCGCCAATGCAAATCTGGTTGACCATTTTGGTCAATTGACCGGCACCGGCCGGACCCATGAGCTTGCTGGCGCGCGCAAAATGCGCCATCACCGGCTCGGCCTTGGCATAGGTTTCTGACGGCCCGCCGACCATAATGGTCAGCACGCCGTTGACAGCGCCCGCCTCACCGCCGGAAACCGGCGCGTCCAACATGCTGCCTTGTTGCGCGGCGCAGGCCTCAGCCAATTCGCGCGCCACCTCGGCCGAGGTGGTGGTGTGGTCCACCAAAATGGCGCCCGGCTTCAAAGAGGCCAAAATGCCGTCGTCGCCCAACACCACGGCGCGTAAGTCATCATCATTGCCGACGCAGGTGAACACGATGTCGGCATCCGCCGCTGCGGCGGCCGGTGTATCGGCTTTTTGGCCCTCATATTCGCCAATCCAATGCGCCGCCTTGGCGGCTGTGCGGTTGTAAACCGTCACTTGTAATCCGGCCTTGGCCAGATGCCCGGCCATTGGATAGCCCATCACGCCGAGGCCGATAAAAGCGCATTTTGTCATCAGATATTCCCCGTTAATGTGCGATAGGCACCGCGAAAATAAGTCAGTGCGTCGCGCGGCTCTTCCGCTGCATGCACCGCATCAATTGCACCGATGAATACCACATGATCACCGGCCTCAACCGTTCGGTAAATATGGCAATCAAACTGCGCCAAAGCGCCGACCACCAATGGCGTGCCGGATGCGGCATGGGTGACTTCTGCGGCGGCGAAACGATGATCGCCGGGCCGCGCCATACGGTCGGATAATGCTTGCTGGTCGGCCGCAAGAATATTGACGCTGAAACGGTCAGCGGCAGAAATCTCTTTAAAAAGCTGCGAGTTATTATCAAGGCACCAAGACAAAAGCGGCGGCTCCAGCGATACGGAGGCGAAACTGTTGATTGTCAGACCGATGGCCTGCCCGTCTGCATTATTGACGCCGATAATGGCGACACCGGTTGCGAAATGGCCAAATGCGTTTCTGAGGTTCTTTTGGGGCGACATGCAAACTCCGCGGCTGTGACTGTGATGTGCCGTAATAGCGATCCGATAATGAGCTTTGTTTAAACTAGGGACAGGCTCTGAGAATAGATATATATTTGCCGCATATGATAGACCAAATTCAGATGTGGGCGAGTTTTCTTGTCATTTTTCTCGCCATGGCAGCCTATGCCAGCGAGCGCTTGCCCATCGAAGTCACATCGATATTGGTGGTGGTGGCGCTGCTGGCGCTATTTACCGCCTTTCCGCTGACCGGCGCCGACGGCCAAGCGCTGATTGATAGCGGCGATATTTTATCCGGCTTCGGCAACCCTGCCCTGATGACCATTATGGCGCTTTTGGTGATGGCGCAGGGCCTGTTCCAATCAGGCGCACTGGAAAAGCTAATCGACCAAGCCTCGCGGCGGGCCAGTCGCAATCCGGCATTAGCCGTTTTCATCGTGCTGATTGGTGCCATGGTATCCTCGGCTTTTTTGAACAATACGCCGGATGTGCTGATGACCATTCCCATCCTGCTGGCGATTGCCGGACGCGTTAAGTCCAACGCTGCGCCCTACATGATGGGCCTCAGCTTCATCACTATTTTGGGCGGCATGCTGACGCTTATCGGCTCCTCAACGAACTTGCTGGTGGCCGACACCGCTGCCCGCCTTGGCATGACACAGCTCGGCTTTTTCGACCAGACCGTGCCCGCTTTGGTGCTTATTGCGGTCGGCTCCCTTTATGTATTTTTCATTATGCCGCGCCTGCTTGGACGTCGCGAACAAGGCGAAGACCAGCCGGATTTGGATAGCGGACGGCAATTCATCATCGAGCTGAGACTACGCAGCGGCGACGCGCTGATTGGCGCTGAAATGGCCGCCGGATTTTTGCCGGCCTTGTCGGGCATGACGCTGCAAATGGTAGAGACCGGCGGGCAAAAATTGCTGCCGCCATTTGACGACCACACATTGAAAGCCGGTGACAAATTATTTATCGCCGCCACCCGCCGCGAAATCAATGATGCGCTGGCCGTGAAAGAGCACCCGCTGCGCGGCCATCTTTTGGCGCAAGTGCCGGGGGCCGAAGAAAGCAATGAAGATTTGATGCTGGCCGAATTGGTGATTGCCCCCGGCTCGCGCATGACCAAACGGGCCATCGGGCAAACCGGCTTCACCCATACGACCGATTGTCTGATTATCGGCCTGCAACGGCGGGCTCGCATGTTGCGCCACGAGATGAGCGATATTCGGCTGGAGGCCGGTGATGTGTTATTGGTTATCGGCCAGCAAAGCGCCATTGAGGGCTTGCGGCACAATCGCGACACGCTGCTGATGGAGTGGTCGGCCCGTGAATTGCCGCGCTTTGAAAAAGCCGGACGCGCGCGGCTGATTTTTGCCGCCACAGTAATTGCCGCCGCCTCCGGCTATGTGCCGATTGTGGTCGCCGCCATGACCGGCGCCTTGGCCATGGTGATGAGCGGTGTGCTGAACACGCGGCAAGCATCGCGCGGCTTCGACCTGCGGATTTTTGTCGTCGTCGCCGCCGCCTTGGCAATGTCGCAAGCCTTATCGGTTACCGGCGGCGCGACCTTTATTACCGATATATTCTTGGCGCTGCTGAGCGGTGCCTCACCGGCCATTGTGCTGTCGGCGTTCTTTTTATTATGCGCCGTCATAACCAATTTGCTGTCCAATAATGCAACGGCGGTGCTGTTTACCCCGCTGGCGATTAATCTGGCTAACTCGCTGAATGTGGAGCCAATGGCGTTTATACTTGCGGTTATTTTTGCCGCCAATTGCAGCTTCGCCACGCCGATTGCCTATCAAACCAATTTGTTGGTGATGACGCCGGGCAATTTCCGGTTCGCCGACTTTATGCGCGCCGGCATTCCCCTCATCATCATTTTATGGCTATGCTATTCTTTATTCGCGCCTTGGTATTTCAACCTATAGGCAAAAGCGTCTGAAAGGCCCGCGCCCATGAACCAATCGAGCGGACATCGCTTACCGTCTTTCTTCATCACGGAGCCCATGCCGTGCCCGTATATTGACGGCCAAATGGAACGCAAGCTGTTCACCCATATGACCGGCAGCAAAGCCGATGACATTAACAATAATCTGACGCATGCCGGTTTTCGTCGCAGCCAGACCATTGCCTATCGCCCGGCTTGTGACGAATGCGCGGCCTGCCGCTCGGTACGGGTTGATGTGGCGCAATTTACCCCGTCTGCCAGCTTTAAGCGCAACCTGAAGCGCAATGCCGATTTGACTGCCAGTATCAAACCGCCGCAAAGCACGCGCGAGCAATTCGAATTGCTGACCGCCTATTTGCAAACCCGCCACCGCGATGGCGGCATGTCGGATATGAGCCCCAGCGACTTTATGGCGATGGTCGAAGAAACGGCGGTCTCGACCCGTCTGGTCGAATATCGCGACACAGAGGATAATTTGGTCGCTTGCCTCATTCGCGACGGCATGCAAGACGGCTATTCTCTGGTCTATTCCTTCTTCGACCCGCAGTTGAGCCACCGCGGGTTGGGTAATTTCATTATTCTCGATCAGATCGAAAAAGCGCAAAAAAACGGCTTTTCCCACGTCTATTTGGGCTATTTGATAGAGAATTGCACAAAAATGAACTACAAAAAGCGCTTCGCCCCCCTACATATTTTGGGTGGAGGTGGCTGGGAGCCTTACATGGGGTAAGTTTGTCCGTTAGCCGCCTTTCGTAAGGGAGAGGACAAATGTCAACATTTGGACGTCGTAAACTTCTCGGTGGTCTGCTGACCGGCACCGCTGCTGCAACTGTTGCTGCACCGGCTTATGCCAAAGGCAAACGCCGTTTGAAAATGGTCACAACCTGGCCGAAAAACTTCCCGGGTCTGGGTACAGCTCCGGAAAATATCGCCAAGCGCGTCAGCGACATGACCGATGGCGAGTTGGAAATCAAAATCTACGCGGCCGGTGAACTGGTCGGCGCTTTTGATAGCTTTGACGCCGTATCAACCGGCACCGCCGATATGTATAGCGGTGCAGAATATTACTGGCAGGGCAAATCAAAAGCCTTCAACTTCTTTACTGCCGTGCCGTTTGGCATGACAGCACAAGAGCTGAATGCTTGGATCGACTTTGGTGGCGGCCGCGAATTGTGGGAAGAACTGTCAGCTAAATTTAACGTCATCGCCTTCCAGTCAGCCAATACCGGCGTGCAAATGGGCGGTTGGTTCAACAAAGAAATCAAATCACTTGATGACTTTAAAGGCCTGAAAATCCGTATGCCGGGTCTGGGCGGTGAAGTCATGCGCCGCCTCGGTGCGGCTGCCGTGTCGCTGCCGGGTGGTGAAATCTTCCCGTCACTGAAAAGCGGCGCGATTGACGCGACCGAGTGGGTTGGCCCTTGGAATGACATGGCCTTTGGTCTGCACCAAGTGACCAAATTCTACTACTGCCCGGGCTTCCATGAGCCGGGTACAGGTCTGTCGACCGGTGTCAATCTGGATGTTTGGAAATCACTGAGCAAGTCGCATCAAGCGGTTATCCGCAATGCATGTGCTGCTGAAAATGCTTACACAGCCAATGAATATAACTATAAAAACGCTTCTGCTTTGAACACATTGGTAACCAAGCACGAAGTGAAAGTCCGTACCTTCGCACCGGAAATCATGAAGGCACTGGCCAAAACCTCAGAGCAAGTTATTGCCGATGCTGCCAAGGGTGACGCGTTCACCGGCAAAGTGTATAAGAGCTTCAAAGCTTCACTGGCCAATTCTATGGAATGGGCCGCACGCAGTGAAGAGCCTTACACACAGGCTCGTCGCAGCATCTAATTAGAGGGACGAATGACCACAAAGCTTACGCGACTGAGCGCGCTGATTGATCTGCTCAACCATTCAATCGGTCGCTCGGCCGCGTGGCTGGCACTCGGTATGGTGCTGGTTCAGTTTACCGTGGTCGTTATGCGCTATGTGTTCGGCGTCGGCTCTATCATGCTGCAAGAAGCCATTATTTATATGCATGGTATCTTGTTCATGATGGCCGCCGCCGACACGCTTTTGCAGGACGAGCATGTCCGCGTTGATATTTTTTATGCCTCGGCCAGTAAAAAGCGACAGGCCTTGGTCAATATGCTGGGCTGCGCGCTGTTTATCCTGCCCTTCAGCATTCTGGTTTTCTATTACGCCTATGATTACGTCGCCATGAGCTGGTCGGTCCGCGAAGGGTCG
>JBMHCM010000118.1:0-6830 GCA_049889915.1 Parvibaculales bacterium | reverse complement strand
ATTGGTATGCAGCACGTGAGGGGCAGGCGCGGATTAATTACGGCACCTCGGCCAGCGTCGAATTGGCCCGCGCGCAAGTGTTGGACGGCAATAGCGCAAGCGATGCGCTGACCGCCTATATCAGTCGCGGGCGCGGACAGAAATGGGCCTTGCAGCGGGCTGATGCTGACCAGCAACAGGCGATTTTGGCTGATTTACAAACCGGTTTGGATGCCGGTGCCGTCGGTATCGGTGTCACGCTGGGCTATATGCCGGCCATCACAGCACCGGAAGTTTTTGACATGCAAAAGCTGGCCGCCCGCTATGGTCGGCAGGCCTGTGTGCATTTGCGCCAAACGCCCGGCACGGCAACCGATGAAATTACCGGCGCGCAGGAAATTCTCGCCAACGCGGCCGCCTTGCAAGCCCCGGTGTGCATCAATCATTTCAACAATGCCGGCTGGCGCAATGTACAGGATTTGCTCATCGGTTTGCGGGCGCAGGGCGTCAATGCATGGGGCGATATTTATCCCTATATTGCCGGTGCGACCTCCATAAATGCGGTGTTTTTCCGGCCGGAGACTTTTGAGCAGAAGCTCGGTTGGAAATATAAAGAGCGACTGTTTGACCCGGCTCTCAATCGGTTTTTGAGCAAGGCGGAATATTTGCGCTTTGTAAAAACCGATCCGGTGCGACAGGTGATTATCTATAAATCGCCGCCGGAGGATATTGTCGCCTGGCTGCAATTGCCGGGTGTGGTGATTGCCAGTGACGGTATGCCGATTTTCGGCCCCTGGGACAAAGCGCATCGTGCTGTGCCGAACACCCATCCGCGCCGCGCCGGCACCCGCGCGCGGGCTTTGCGTTTGGCACGCGAGCATAATCTCGATTTGGCGCAAACACTGGCCGGGCTATCGACCAATGCGGCGGTATATCTGGGCGATACCGGGCTTGTGGCCATGCAACAACGCGGGCGTATTCAGCCCGGCATGATTGCCGATATCACGATTTTTAACCCGAAAAACGTCACCGATAATGCCAGCTATCAAGACGGGCTGGCGACCAGCAGCGGCATTGTTCATGTGTTGGTCAGCGGGCAAGTGGCGCTGCGCGATGGGGCTGTGGTGGACGGTGTGAAGGCCGGACAAGCCTTGCGCTTCAGCCCGAAAAAGTAGCTTTCCTGATGACCTATCAAAGCTGCGCATCATCCTTGTGATGGCGGCCGAAAAGACGGTTTGTGCAGTTGACGCTGACAGATTGTCGGCGCACACTGCGTCTTAAGAGTTAATTGGGGTTGCCGTCGAAATCTTAAGAGTTGGCGTGCAATCCGGTTTGCCGTAACCATTCGCTATGGTTATTGCCGATATATATGGGAGACCCGTTATGAAACTGACTGTTAATGGGCGCGATTACACTGTGGATGTCGAAGAAGACATGCCGCTTTTGTGGGTGTTGCGCGATGAGCTGAACATTAAAGGGCCAAAATTTGGCTGCGGTATTGCGCAATGCGGTTCATGCACTGTGCATGTGAATGGCGAAGCGGTGAAAAGCTGCTCGCTGCCGGCCTCTGCGGTTGACGGGCCGGTGACCACCATTGAGGGGCTGGGCACGCCGGACAGCCTGCACGCCATTCAAGAAGCCTGGGTGGAAACGCAAACCGCGCAATGCGGTTATTGCCAGTCCGGCCAGATTATGCGCGCCGCTGATTTGTTGATGCGCAACAATAACCCGTCAGACGCTGAGATTGACGAAACCATGTCCAATAATCTGTGCCGTTGTGGCACATATCCGCGTTTGCGCGCCGCTGTGAAATTGGCCGGTGCGAAAATGCGTGGCGAAGCGTAAGGAGGCCTGATCAGATGAGCGATCAAGAGCAAAACCCTGAAATGGCTGCCCCTGAAGCCACACAAGAAACACAGGTCGGCGAGACGCCGAAGAAGAAAAACAAAATTCTCAATCGGCGTAATTTCCTTATCGGCTCGGCGGCCATTGCCGGTGGCGTGGCCTTTGGCGCCTATTCGCTGACGCGGCCTTATGACAATCCGCTGCTCGACGAGCTGGCCGATGGCGAATCCGCCTTTACCCCCTATATGAAAATCGACCGTGACGGTGTAGTTGCCATCACCGGCCGTGCCGAAATGGGGCAGGGGGCCAATTCAGTATTGGTGGCCATGTTGGCCGAAGAGCTGGATGTCGCCTATGAAGATATCCGTGTAGAGCACGGCCCGGCCAGCAGTGCCTATTATGTCGGCAGTGCGGCCCGCAGTCTGGCCGAAGTGCCGAACCATTTGCGCACCGAAGAAACCGTTGAGAAAGAATATGGCTTGCGCTGGATGGCCAAGCTGTTGGGCTTCCAAATCACCGGTGGCTCAATGACCACGGATGACGGTTATTTCGTGATGCGGCGCACCGGCGCGGCAGCCCGCGAAGCGCTGATGAAAGCGGCCGCCAAACGATGGAAAGTGTCGGTCTCTTCTTTGAAAACCGATAATGGCAAGGTCATCAATCCGGGCAATGGGCAAAGCTTGGCCTATACCGAATTGGCGGCGGCAGCAGCGACCATCAAGCTGTCAAAAGAGCCGAAGCTGAAGCCGACCAGTCAGCACAAATATATCGGCAAATCGACGCCGCGTAACGATATGGTGCCGAAAGTCACCGGCACGGCCGAGTTCGGCATGGATATCGACTTGCCTGGCATGGTTTATGCCGCGGTGCGCGAAAATCCGCATCGCTGGCGGCCGATCAAGAGCCTTGATGCCAGTGCCGCTATGAAAAAACGCGGCGTCAAAAAAGTTGTCCAGTTGGAGCAAGGCTATGCGGTGATTGCCGATAATAGCTGGCGCGCCATGCAGGCCTTGGATGATGTGGTGGTCGAATGGGATACAGCCGTTGAATATCCGGGTGATATGGACGCGGTTTATGCCGATTTGGCAAAGGCCATGGAAACCACCGAGCCGAACATCACTGCCAATGATGATGGTGATGTTGCCGCCGCGTTGGCAGCGGCCGATAAGGCGACAAAGGCGGAATATCGCGCCCCTTATTTGGCGCATATCCAAATGGAGCCGCTAAACGCCACGGCATTGTGGAAAGGTTCTGAAAGCGTTGAGATTTGGACCGGCACGCAATCGCCATCTCCGGCCATTACCGGCGTGGCCAATGTCACCGGCTTGGCGAAAGACAAAATTAAAATCAACACGGTTTATCTGGGCGGTGGCTTTGGTCGTCGCGGCGAGATTGACTATGTGCAAACGGCCGCTTTAGTGGCCCGCGAAATGCCTGACGTGCCGGTCAAAGTGCTGTATTCGCGCGAGGATGATTTTGCCCGTGATACTTATCGTCCGGCCGCTTTGGCGCGCCTTGAGGGGACGGTTGAAAACGGCAAGGTGACGGCGGTTAAAGGCAAAGCCGCAACGCTGAGTGTTATCGGCAATTGGGGCGGGCGTATCGGCCTGCCGCTGGGCGGTCCGGATGGCAGCCTGATTGAGGGCATGGGGCTGCAGCCTTATGCCATTCCGAATTATCAGGTGAAGGGGTATTTGAGCGACAGCAAAATGCCGATTGGCGCTTGGCGCTCGGTCGGTGCCTCGCAAAACAGCTTCTTCTTTGAAAGCTTTTTGGACGAGCTGGCCCATGAACACGGGCTTGACCCGCTGGCCATGCGCCTCGATATGGCTGCCCCTTATAAGCCGGTGGTGAAAGTGCTGGAAAAAGTCGGCGAGATGTCCAATTGGGGCACAAAACTGCCGGCCAATAAAGCGCGCGGTATTGCCCTGTGCTCCAGCTTCTACACTTTTGTCGCCCAAGTTGTAGAGGTCAGCCAAACCGAGGACGGCATTAAAATCGATAATGTCTATATCGCGGCTGACCCGGGCAAGGTAATTGATCGACAAAACTTTGAAGCGCAAATGACCGGCGGCGCGTTATTCGGTCTGTCGCAGGCTTTGGCCGCGGTGACCGTGGCGGATGGCATGGTGGAGCAATCCAACTTCCATGATTATCCGATCCCAAGCTTCACCCAATCGCCGAATTTCCATGTCGAGATTTTGGAAAACCATGTCGGTGTCGGCGGGGCCGGTGAGCCGGGCACGCCGCCATTCATGCCGGCTTTGGGCAATGCGATTTTCGCTCTGACCGGCAAGCGGTTGCGCGATATGCCATTTACTGACCATGTCGATTTTGCCTAAGCGTTGCGGCGCAAAGGATAGGGCATAAAGATAATACAATGGTTGACATGACGAGCCGCCGCCAATCGCCTGTTTGGGCCGGTTGCGCGGCGGTTTTTCATCGGGTGCAAGGCAATGTTTTTTGAACGCAATATTTTTGCCCGATTGGCGGGATGGCATGCCGAGGGGGTGAAAACCGGTCTGGCCAGTCTGGTGGCAATTGACGGTTCCAGCCCGCGGCCGCGTGGTGCGCAAATCGCCGTTGCCGAAGATGGCCGTCATTGCGGCATTATCTCGTCGGGCTGCGCCGAAGAAGCGATCATCGCCGAGCTGCTGCAGAGCATGCAAGATGGCGGCAATCACATCACCCGTTTCGGCAAGGACAGCCCCTATCTTGACGTCACGCTGCCCTGTGGCTCGGGGCTTGATATTTTGTTCACCGTCACCGGGCTGGAAGAAACGACGGCGCAGGTGGCGGCTCTGCATGCGGCGCGGCAACCTGCCTATGTAACGCCCGATGAAACCGGCGCGCTGACAGTCAGCCTGTCACCTCATGAAGCGCCGATAGGGGCAGCCATGGTGTATCTACCCGATTATCGGTTGCATGTTTTCGGTGCCGGGCCGCAATTGACCAGCTTTGCCGGCATGGCGCAACTCATGGGGTACCCGGTTTTGGCGCATAGCACGGATGATAAAGCCATTGCGGCACTGGCCGAACAGGGCGTGACAGCGGCTCCGATGAGCCACAAAAGCCGCTTTGACCCTACCGATTTTGACGGCTTTTCGGCTGTCATCACCTTGTTTCATGAACATAATTTGGAGCTGCCGATTTTGACCGCGGCCCTTAATTCTGATGCGCATTTTATCGGTGCCATGGGCAGTCGTAAAACTCATGCGCAGCGGGGGCAGCATTTGGCCCATGTTGAAACCAAACGCCCCTTTGCCGATATTGTCGGGCCGATTGGTCTGGATATTGGCGCGCAAGACCCCAGCGAAATCAGCCTTTCTATTCTGGCGCAAGTGACGGCGCTGCGTCCGCGCTGATGGCTGCCAATCAAGACATCGCAATTGTTGTTTTGGCGGCCGGTCGGTCGGCCCGTTTTGGCACGGCCGATAAATTGGCCGCCCCGTTTGGCGACAGCACGGTTTTGGCAGCCGCGTTGTGTGCCTATCAAAACCTGCCTGCGGCGCATCACTATTTGATTGTCGCGCCGCATAGCAATTTCGCAGTCACTGCCCGTGCTGCGGGTTTTGATGTTCTGGTCAATGCGCAGGCCGATGAGGGCATGGGCAGCTCAATCGCCTGTGGCATGCGCGCCGTGTTGGCCGCCAATCCCGCGCCAAGCCATGTGCTTATCGGTCTTGGTGATATGCCGCGTATTGCGCCGGCCACGCTCGTCGCGCTTTGCCATAGGGCAAACAATAAGACCGATATTATTGTCCCGACATGGCGGGGTAAGCGCGGCCATCCGCGGCTGTTTGGGGCGGCGCATTTTACCGCGCTGGCCAATCTGCACGGTGATAAGGGCGCGCGCGCGCTGGTGTCGGGCAGCCGTGCCGTCACCGAAGTCGAGGGTGATGCCGGCATCATCGCCGATATTGATACAATAGATGATTTGGCGCGGTTGAGCTGATGCTGTTAGTCACCTTGCCGCTTTGGTTTTTCCTGATTGCCGCGCTTTACGCGACGGTCGGTTTTGGCGGTGGCTCCAGCTATACGGCGCTGCTGGCCTTAACGGCGACAGAGAGCGGCACGGAGATTTGGCGCATCCCGATTTTGGCGCTGCTGTGCAATATCACCGTTGTGGCGATGGGCAGTTGGTTGGCGTTGCGCCGCCGTGCTTTCGCGTGGCGGCAAGCCATGCCGTTTATCGCAGGCTCGGTGCCCATGGCATTTATCGGCGGCCTGCTGCCCTTGCGCGATGATGTCTATTTGCTGCTCTTGGCGGTCAGTCTGTTATTGGCCGGCGCGCGGCTGTTATGGCTGCAAGATGTGGCCGGTCGGCGCGCCCTGTCACCATCGCCAAAATTGGCACTTGGCATTGGCGGCGGCTTGGGGCTGCTGTCAGGCATGGTCGGTATTGGCGGCGGTATTTTTCTGGCGCCGGTTTTGCATTATGCGCGCTGGGCATCGGCACAAGCGATTGCCGCTTTATGCAGTTTTTTCATTTTGGTCAATTCTTTGGCCGGTCTGGCCGGACAGATGCTGAAAAACCAAGCTGCTGACTTAATGGCGCTGTCGGCCACCGCCGCTCCGCTTATGCTTGCCGTTGCGCTGGGCGGCTGGCTTGGTAGTCGGCTATTGCTAGAGAAATTATCGGGCGACCGGTTGCGCCAAATCACCGCTTTGCTGATTATTTTTGTCGCTTTGCGCCTGCTGGGACAGTTATATTTTTAGCCATGAATAATGAGCCGACATTGATTGACAGCTTTGGCCGACAGGTGACCTATTTGCGCCTGTCGGTTACCGATCGCTGCGATTTGCGGTGCCAATATTGCATGTCGGAGAAAATGCAGTTTCTGCCCAAGGCCGACATTCTCACTTTTGAAGAAATGCAATTTCTCTGCGATGCGTTTATCGCCCGTGGTGTGAAGAAAATTCGCATTTCCGGCGGTGAGCCGCTGGCCCGTAAGGATATTGGGCGGCTTTTTGAAGGGCTTGGTAAAAGACTGGGCAAAAGGCTT
>JBMHCM010000117.1:0-12970 GCA_049889915.1 Parvibaculales bacterium | reverse complement strand
GGCCCGGCCCAGGGGCCACGACCGGCTTCATCGACACCGAAAACGGGTTTTTCGGGCCAGCCGCATGCACGTTCCGGCCCGAAATCCATTATTCGGCAGCTTGCTTGGTCTGCTCTTCGCCCTGCCAACGCAGCACCGGATTACGGGCCGCTTGCGTCTCATCGAGGCGACGACGTGGCGCCAATTCCGGCGCGTTTTTGAAGCGCGCCATATCACCGGCTTTCGCACCGGCCACCAAATCGCGCATGGTGGCGATGAACAAATCAAGCGAGGCTTTGCTTTCCGTTTCGGTCGGCTCAACCAACATGGCACCATGCACCACAAGTGGGAAATACATGGTCATCGGGTGATAGCCCTCATCAATCATCGCTTTGGCAAAGTCCAGCGTGTCGACACCAGTGTCTTTCAAAAAGCTGTCATCGAACAAGGCTTCGTGCATGCACGGGCCATTATCAAACGGCGCGCTCATCACATCGCGCAAGGAGGCGAGAATGTAATTGGCGTTCAGCACCGCATCCTCAGCCACTTGACGCAGCCCATCAGCGCCATGGCTCATCATGTAAGACAGGGCGCGGACATACATGCCCATCTGCCCATGAAACGCCACCATGCGACCAAACGGTTGCTCATGGGCATCGCCCATATTCTCAACCAGCGAAAGGCCATCCTCGCCCGACACCACATAGGGCAGCGGTGCAAAATCAGCCAGACGCTCCGACAAGACGGTCGGGCCGGAACCGGGCCCACCACCGCCATGCGGCGTTGAGAAGGTTTTGTGCAGATTAATATGCATCGCATCGACGCCCAAATCGCCGGGCCGCACACGGCCGACAATGGCGTTGAAATTGGCGCCATCGCAATAGAAATAGCCACCGACCTCATGCAACGCATCGGCAATCTCAATAATGTCGCGCTCAAACAGCCCGCATGTATTCGGATTGGTCAGCATAATGGCAGCGACATCGGTATCGAGCTTGGCCTTAAAGGCCTCCAAATCGACACGGCCATCTTCATTGGCCGGAATGCCATCGACCTTGAAGCCCAAAAGCGCGGCGGTAGCCGGATTGGTGCCATGCGCCGATTCCGGCACCAGCACGCGGGTGCGGGTTGCCAATTCGCCCTTTGCCTGAATGGCGGCGCGAATGGCCATCATGCCGCACAGCTCGCCATGCGCACCGGCTTTAGGCGACAGTGCAACAGCTGGCATGCCGGTCAGCGTCTTCAGCCAATGGGCCAGCTCATCCATCAATTGCAGCGCGCCCTGCACAGTTGATTGCGGTTGCAGCGGGTGAATATCGCTAAAGCCCGGCAGTCGTGCCATTTTCTCGTTGAGCCGCGGATTATGCTTCATGGTGCACGAGCCGAGCGGGTAAAGCCCGGCATCAATGGCATGGTTTTTCTGGCTCAAGCGCACAAAATGGCGCATCGCTTCCGGCTCTGACAGCCCCGGCAGGTCAATGTCACCGGCCGCAGCGCAATCGCCCAACCGACTATCGACTTGCGGCAAGCTTTCCAAATCAACGCCGCAATTATCAAAGCTACCGATTTCAAAAATCAGCGGCTCTTCCAATTGCAGGCCGCGGTTTCCGCTAAAGGTCTGTTTCTCGCTCATGCCAGCACCTCTTTCATGGCTGCCGCCAGGGCAGCAATATCATCTTCACTTGTCGCTTCCGTAGCGGCGACCAGCAGTACATCGTCCAAACCGGCTTGCGGTGCCAAGCGCGAAACCGGCACGCCACCCAATACGCCCTTATCGGCCAAAGCCTCGGCAATTTCTGCCGCAGGTCGCGGCAGTTTGACGGCAAACTCATTGAAGAAACTGCCGGTCAAAACCTCAACGCCGTCAATCGCGCCGAGAGCATTCGCCGTTTGCACAGCACGGGCATGGTTGAGCTGTGCCAAATGGCGGAAGCCCTTGCCGCCCAACAAGGTCATATGCGCCGTAAAGGCCAGCGAACACAGGCCCGAATTGGTGCAAATATTCGATGTCGCCTTGTCGCGACGAATATGCTGCTCGCGGGTCGACAGCGTCAGCACAAAACCGCGCTTGCCATCGGCATCGACGGTTTCACCGCACAGCCGACCGGGCATTTGCCGAATGTGTTTATCGCGGGCCGCAAACAGGCCGACATAAGGCCCGCCGAAATTCAGCCCATTGCCGATCGATTGGCCTTCCCCGGCGACAATATCGGCACCCATATCCCCCGGTCGTTTCAATAGACCCAAGGAAACGATTTCCGGAACCACGGCAATCAACAGGCAACCTTTATCCTGCACCGCTTTGGCCAGCGCGGTGAAATCGACGACATTGCCGAAGAAGTCGGGGTTCTGCACCACCACGCAAGATGTGTCGTCATCAATCAGTGCCAGCAAATCCTCTTCACCGGTCGGGGTGATGTCGGCCTGCGCCACGGCAAAGCCGCCCATATCGGAAATGTTTTCCACCACCGCCGTGTAATGCGGGTGCAACCGGCCCGACAAAACGGCGCGGCTTTTGCGGGTTACCCGATGCGCCATCAGCACAGCTTCAGCGGTTGAGGTTGAGCCGTCATACATGGAGGCATTGGCCACCGGCATGCCGGTCAATTCGCTGACTTGGGTTTGGAATTCAAACAAATATTGCAGCGTGCCTTGGGTGATTTCCGGCTGATAAGGGGTATAGCTGGTCAGAAATTCAGAACGCTGAATAATATGGTCCACCGTGGCCGGCACATGGTGCTTATACGCGCCGGCGCCGCAAAAGAAAGGCACTGAACCGGCGGTGATGTTTTTGCCCGCCATGGCAGAGAGCTGCCGCTCAACCTGCATTTCGCCCTGATGGCGCGGCAGGTCAACCAGTCCGTCGCGACGCGCCGCTTCAGGCACATCGACAAATAAATCATCAATCGAGGCGGCACCGATACGGCCCAACATGGCCTGACGGTCGCCATCGGTCAGCGGCAAATAACGCATTATCCGAGCTCCTTCACATAGGCTTCATAGGCAGCTTCATCCATCAAATCATCCAGCTCACCGGCATCTGACAATTTCATTTTGAAAAACCAGCCGGTTTCATTGGCGTCCTCATTGACCAGCGCCGGATTGCCGTCCAACTCGCCATTGCCTTCCACCACTTCACCGGAGACCGGCGCGTAAACCTCGGAGGCCGCTTTAACGCTTTCGACCACCGCCGCATCATCGCCTTTGGCAACGGCGCGTCCGGCTTCCGGCACTTCAACGAAAACTACATCACCCAATTGCGCTTGCGCGTAATCGGTAATGCCGACCGTGGCGACATCGCCATCGACCAAAATCCATTCATGATCTTTGGTGTATTTTTTACTCATAAGATTTACCCCTTCTTATATTTCTGCGGCACAAACGGCATCGGCACGACCCGTGCCGGCATGGCTTTGCCACGAACAATCAAATGCACTTGTGTTTCCGGCGCCGCATAATCGGCAGCCACATAGCCCATCGCCAATGGCCCACCCAAGGACGGGCCAAACCCACCGCTGGTCACCGTGCCAATCGGCGCGCCATCCGTATTTTCAATCGGCGTGCCTTCACGGGCCGGTGCGCGGCCTTCAGGTAGCAGACCGACGCGTTGCTTGCGCACACCACCGCTGATTTGTTGATTGATAATTTCAGCACCGGGAAAATTAGCTTCCTCGCGGCGCCGCTTCGGCACCGACCACAGCAAATCGGCCTCCGCCGGTGTGGTGCCGGTGTCGATGTCATGGCCATAAAGGCAAAGCCCCGCTTCCAAGCGCAGGCTGTCGCGCGCGCCCAAACCAATCGGCTCAACATCGACATGCGCCAGCAAAGCGCGGCTCAGCGCCTCGGCATGCTCATTGATGACGGAAATCTCAAAACCGTCTTCACCGGTATAGCCGCAGCGCGAAACCAGCACCGCCTCGCCCTGCCATTCGGTCCAGACCGCTTGCATGAACAGTAAATCGCGGCACACCGGCATCAGTTCGGCCAGCACCGCCTCGGCGGCCGGCCCTTGCAGCGCCAGCAAAGCGCGATCGGCGATCTGCAATTCTGCATCACCGGCCAGCGCGGCAGAAATATGCGCGAAATCAGCCTCTTTGCAGGCCGCATTGACCACCAGCCACAGCGTGTCGCCAAACCGTGTGGCCATCAAATCATCGCGAATGCCGCCTTGCGCATCGGTCAATTGCGTGTAGCGCATATGGCCTTCTTTCAGGCTGGCAATGCCGCCCGGCACCAAACGCTCAAACAACGCCGCCGCATCACCGTCAACCGCCGTCAGCTTGGCCTGCCCCATATGCGACACGTCAAACAGCCCGGCCTTAGCGCGGGTATGTGCATGCTCTTTCATCACGCCCAGCGGATATTGCACAGGCATTTCATACCCGGCGAAAGGCACGATTTTCGCCCCCAATTCGAGGTGCAAATCATAGAGCGGGGTGCGTTGCAGCTGTTCCGACACGTGGCGCGACTCCATCAAGCAGGCTTCGAGTCATTTCGAAGCTCGCCCTCCTCTGTCGCTTTAACCTGAGAGATTTACCCCTTCGGTGAGGCCGTCATACACGCAGCCTGCTTTCCAGAGTGTCATCGCCGCTCGGTCCTTTTGCCTGAGAGTTTCCGAGGGCGGTTGCTCCTTCGGCCCTGTTCAATGAACAGTGTCTCCCGTGCGGGTCATCTGTGAAACCATACTTAGCCGAGAGTCGGATAGAGTCAAACCGGCTAAACGGTCGCAAGCCGGAAACCGCCAAAAAGCTGTGAATGAGTTATACGCCTAGCGCGACACGTCACGGGAAAGGCCAATAGCACGGCTGTAAGCACGGCGATTGGCGGCCAATTGCGCGTCGCTCAGCACAAAGCCGACCACCAAGCGCGCTTTCAGACTGTCACTGCCCTTGCGGCCATAGCTGATTTTCGGCAGCGCATAGCTGAATTGTGTGGCGCTCGGCGTCACCTTCATTTGCGTGCGCGAAATAATGACGCCCTTATCATCCAGCGCGGCGACGAAAAACGGCAGTTCAACGCCGCTTTTATCGGTCGCGCCGGTCAGCGTCACTTCGGCCAGCAAATCACCACTGCCGCGATCGACATAGCAGCTCAATTGCGCCGCCGTGATGCGCGCGTTAAAGCCATTGGCCGGCAGGCGGTCAGCCGTCGCCAAAGGAGCGACCGGCGGGCATTCTCCCTCAACCACTTGGTCGACCCCGGCCCCGACACAACCGGCCAGCAAGAACCCAAGGGCGGCGATGGAAGACGCAGAAAATGGCACAGCGCGTTTCATAAAATATCCTTTTAAGGTCGACCCGAAGCCGGGCTAGAACTTGACGCGCCCCCAAAGCTTTCGTTAAGGGGTTCATGCGCGTGCATTTGCGTGCGAGATTATCCAATGTAATACGGCAGAACAAGAGGCTTGCCGCATTACCGGCAAAGGATGGGATAAAGCGGATGACAGCCGCCCAAGAGATGACGCTGATATTGGCCACACCGCGCGGCTTTTGCGCCGGTGTGGACCGAGCCGTATTGATTGTCGAGCGCGCCTTGGAAATCTATGGCGCGCCAGTCTATGTGCGCCATGAAATCGTTCACAATAAGCGCGTGGTGGACGGCTTGCGTCAACGCGGCGCAATTTTTGTCGATGAGCTGGACGCCGTGCCGGACGACCGGCCGGTGATTTTTTCCGCCCATGGTGTGCCGAAAGCAGTGCCGCAAGCCGCCGAAGCGCGCGACCTGCAATGGCTCGATGCGACCTGCCCGCTGGTCTCGAAAGTGCATATTGAAACCGAGCGTCACCACGCCGCCGGACGGCATATCCTGCTCATCGGCCATGCCGGTCATCCGGAGGTTGTCGGCACAATGGGGCAAGTGCCGCAAGGGGCCATGACATTGATTGAAACCGAAGCCGATGCCCAAGCCGTCAGCCCGCCGGATGGGCCATTGGCTTATGCAACCCAAACCACCCTGTCAGTGGCCGATACCGGCGGCATTATCGATGTGCTGATGCAGCGCTTTCCGGACATTGCGGCGCCGCATAAAGAAGATATTTGTTACGCCACCACCAACCGGCAGGAGGCGGCACAATTACTGGCCGCACAGGTTGACCATGTGTTGGTTATCGGGGCGCCCAATTCGTCCAACTCGCAACGTTTGGTCGAAGTGGCACGCCAGGCCGGTTGCCCGCAAGCCGGTCTGATTGGCGGTGTCGAAGATATTGATTGGGACAGTATCGGCAAGGCCCACAAGGTCGGCCTGACGGCCGGCGCTTCGGCACCGGAAGACATCACCAAAGAGGTGATTGCGGCTTTTGAGGCGCGCTTTCAGCTGCGCGTCGAGCAGCTGGATGGCATTGAAGAAAATGTCCATTTCAAATTGCCACGCGCCTTGCGCGATACCGATGCGGAGGCTTCGTAATGGCGGTCTTTACCCATGTCGAGCGGGCCGCATTGGACGCCTTTTGGGCCGATTATGAGCTGCCGCCGGTGACCGCATTCAAGGGCATTCAAGCCGGCGTGCAAAACAGCAATTATCTGGTCAGCACAGCCGAGGCAAAATACATACTGACGCTGTATGAAGATACGGCGACCGGTGTTGACCCACAGGACTTGTCGTATTTTTTGGGCTTGCTGCAGCATTTAAGCAGCAATGGCCTGTCGTGTCCGACCCCGATTGCCCGCCAAGACGGGGCCGTGCTGGGCACGCTGGCCGGACGTCCGGCCGCTTTGGTCAGCTTTCTTGAGGGCCGCGCCACCATTACGCCGAAACCGGCGCAATGCAAAAGCGCCGGTGCCGCTTTGGCCAAAATGCATTTGGCCGGACAGGGTTTCGACTTGCAGCGCGAAAACACACAAGGTCTGGCCAATTGGCAGACCTTGTTTGCGGGCTGTCGGCAAAATGCCGATAGCGTGACGCCGGGCCTCAGCGACTTGATTGCCGGTGAATTGGACCGGCTGGCCGCCGCTTGGCCGCAAGATCTGCCGAGCGGTGTCATTCATGCCGATTTGTTTCCCGATAATGTGTTCTTCATCAATGGTGATGCATCCGGTTTGATAGATTTCTATTTCGCCTGCCACGACATGCTGGCCTATGATGTTGCGATTATGCTCAACGCTTGGTGTTTTGAGGCGGATATTAATTTCAACATCACCAAAGCGCGCGCCCTTTTGGCCGGTTATCAATCGGTGCGGCCCATGGCGGCGACTGAAATTGAGGCGCTGCCCGTTTTGGCCAGCGGTGCTGCCATGCGGTTTTTGATGACCCGCTTGCATGATTGGCTGAACCAGCCGGAAGACGCGCTGCTGGTGCCGAAAAATCCGGTCGATTATGTGCGCCGCCTGCGCTTTCATCGCCATGTTACCAGTGCTGCCGATTACGGCTTGGAGGGATAAATGTTCGCAATTTTTACCGATGGGGCGTGCTCCGGCAATCCCGGCCCCGGCGGCTGGGGCGCACTTTTGCAAGGCCCGGACGGCACTGTTGAACTGCATGGCGGGGAAGCGGCCACAACCAATAATCGTATGGAATTGACAGCTGCCATTGAAGCGCTGAAGAGCCTGCCCGATAACAGCCATGTTACGCTGACCACGGACAGCACATACGTCAAAGACGGCATTACCAGTTGGATTGTTAATTGGAAGAAGCGCGGTTGGAAAACCGCCGCCAAAAAACCGGTCAAAAATGTTGATTTATGGCAAGCCTTAGACGCGCAATGCGCCCGCCATCAAATTGACTGGCAATGGGTCAAAGGCCATGCAGGCCATGCCGGTAATGAACGCGCCGATGCGCTGGCCAATATCGGCATGGCCCCTTATCTGTAATCAGCCAAGCTGCGACAGCAGGTTTTCGGCACCGCTATCAACCGCTTGGCCCGGATTGCCTTCCATGTTCAGCGTCTCGATAACGCCGTCACGGACAATCATGGAATAACGCAAGGAGCGCGTTCCCATGCCGAAGCCGGAGCCGTCCATAGACAGGCCGAGCTTTTCGGTCAATTCGGCGTTGCCGTCACCGACCATCATCACCTTGCCGGTGGCGCCTTGCTGCTTGCCCCAAGCATCCATCACGAAAGCGTCATTGACCGACAGGCAGACAATCGTGTCGACACCGGCGGCGCGCAGCTCTTCTGACTTTTCAATAAAGCCCGGCAAATGCTGGTTGGAACAGGTCGGCGTAAACGCGCCGGGCAGAGCAAACAGAGCAACCGTTTTACCGGCAAATAATTCATCTGTACCAATCGGTGCCGGGCCGGCATCGCTCATATGCATCAGTGTGGCTTGGGGGATTTTGTCTCCGGCTTTCACGGTCATCAGGCTCTCCTTTTGGCGCTTATTGTAATTTGCGATGATCGCGAATTGCGATGTCTTGTTCGACTGCCCGCTCGCCATCCCGCACGATAAAAGTCAATTTACGCCCGATAAGCGGTTGGTCAAGTTTTGACCAGGCCGGCACTTCAATCAGATAGGCGGCCGGATGGGCGGCGGCAATGCGCGGTTCGCCCAGCACATCATGCGGGCCGGGAATATACATAAGCTGCGGTGCTTGCAGCTTGTCGCCGGTGACCACGACTTGTAAGGCCACGCCGTCAAAACTGGCCGCCTCAATACGTAAACTGTCAGACGGCGTTTGCGGCCGCGCCGCCAATAAACCGGCGATAAAATCCTTATGCGGCGAGTTGGCCGTCACATCCAACGGCAAGGACAAATCCAACTCAATCGGCACGCAGACCTCGCGGCATACGCCGATAAGCCCTTGCAGCTTCAAATCGGCCATTTTGCCGACGGTCAGCGGAAACACGAAACCGGCCATGCCGTCATAGCCGTAAAAGCCGCCAATGCCATCATCGAAAAAATAGGGGGCGGGAAATTGCGGGCTGCCGACTTTGACATTTTTGCTCTGCGCAAAGTCAAATTCCGGCGCAATGCCGCTGGCGCCCGGATGCCGCCAATAAGTGTGCCAACCGGGCTTCATATCGATTTGCAAGGCCGCATAGGCCTGCCCGCCAATCTCAGCCGCCACCAAACGATAGCGGGCCGGCTTTTTTTCCACCCATGGGCTTTGAAAAGCTGAAGCGGAAGACGCCATGACCCCAAGGGCCGCAACGGCAATTATCAAGGAACGCAAAATGCTCATAGCGGCAATATAAACGCTTCGGCGCCACAAGACGAGAGGCTTGGCAAGTCAGAAAACATTGCGACAGATGGCGCGTGCGCCTAACATCACGGCATGGCGCAAGCACCCACCCCTGCCGATTTGCGCGGCCAATTTTTGCTGGCCATGCCAAGCATGGGCGACCCGCGCTTTGAGCGCAGTGTGATTTATATGATGGCGCATGATGCAGAGGGCGCGATGGGTTTTATCGTCAACCAGCCGACAGAGGGGCTGACATTGGGCGATATCGCCACCAATTTGCCCGACAGCGTGGCGTCGACCGGCCTCAGTAATTTGCCGGTTTATGTCGGCGGGCCGGTGCAAAGCGACCATGGCTTTGTGCTGCATTCAGCCGATTATCCGAAAGATGCCGCCGGTGCGACCCGTGAGGCCGACAACCCGTTATCGCACGGTCTGCCGGTGCGGGTGACACAATCGCTGGAAATTCTGGTCGATGCCGCCAAGGCGCGCGGGCCGGAGCATATGCGCCTGCTGCTTGGCTATACCGGTTGGGGGCCCGGCCAATTGGAGGGCGAAATTCAGGAAAATGCGTGGCTCGCCTGCCCGGCCGAAATCAGCGATGTTTTTGCCGCCAATATCGGCAATTTATACGAAACTTGTATTGCCCGTTTGGGCATTGATTTGGCGTTATTGAGCGGCCAAGGCGGCGAGGCATAAGCCTAACGCCGGTCGGGCACAAAAAACGCGCCCAAAAGCACAATGGCGCAGGTCATCACCAGCATAATGTCACCCAACTCGGCACCGACAATACCGGCAAAGTCCGGTGTCAGCACATCCGCCGTCCAAAAACCGGCAGCGGCGACCAATGTCGCATCGGCAAAGATAATCACCCGCGTCCAATAATTGCGATTAATGGCCACACGGATAACCAGATTGAGATGCGCCACCAAACTCATCACCACGCCAAGACCGAAGGCGGCTTGGATCATCGTCAGACGATAGGGCATCAGGCTTTGAAAGCCGGCGCCGTCCGGCAACACATCGCGCAGCCACAGGCTGGCCAGCAAGACCAATAAGCCGCCGCCCATAGTCACCCCATAAGCGGCGCGGCGCGAACGCCGCACAATGGCGGCTGCCACCGCCAAAACAAACATGATGGCGAGCATGAGCAGCATGGTGCCGTAAAAGGTCTGCCGCGCCGTTTGGTGCGAGGCCAATTGCTCCGGCGACCACAGATACAGCACTGTCTGCGCTGTCACTTGCGGTACGAAAAAGCTATGCACTTGACCGGCCGGCACCGAAAACGCCAAACCTGCATCGCTGCCCAGCGGGGCTGCAAATTCACGGCTGTCCGACGAAAACAATCGCAAAGCCGGGCGGCTGCCCGATTGCAGCCCAAGTGCTACTGCCAAATCATTCAGCGGCGGTCGGCGCAGCACCAAATCGAGCGGCTGCGACCCACCATTTTGAATTGAGAATACAACGCCATTACTGTCAGCGGTCTCGCTGTCCTTAACATAGGGATTGAGATGCAGCAGGCGAAAGGTCTCATCAAGGCGCAGTGGATCAGAGGCTTGCGCCGGTACAAGCACACCAAAGGCCAGCGTCAAACAGATGCCGAAAATGCCCAAGCTGCGGCGCATCAGCCTCTCCATCAGTCTACCCAATACGCGCCTTATCGCGGATAAGAGCCTGCACGGCTGCCAAATCATTGCCGCATTCGGTAAACCGCTCCGGCTTGTCGAGCATATCAATCACCCGCTGCGGCGTGTCGGGCTCCGCATTGTAAGCGGCCTCAACCGCTTTTGGGAATTTGGCCGGATGCGCGGTTGCCAAAGTGACCATCGGCACCCCTTCCGGCAGAACGGCGCGCTTTGCGGCACCGACACCGACCGCGCTATGCGGGTCGATTTGGAACCCGTTTTTCGCCTGCACGGCGCGCATCACGTCAATCGTGTCTGTTTCATCAACCCGCTCAGCGGCAAACATGGCGCGCATCAGCGTCAATTCATCTTCAGTCATTTCAAAGCGCTCGCTTTGTTTCAACTCACCCATCAATCCGCGCACCCGCGCCGCATCACGACCGGTGACTTCGAACAATAGCCGCTCGAAATTACTCGACACTTGAATATCCATGCTGGGGCTGGCCGTGGCAATCACCTCGCCGGTCTCATAAACCCCGCTGGCCATGGTACGGGCCAGAATATCGTTCACATTGGTGGCGACCATTAATTGGGCCACCGGCAGACCCATTTGCGCCGCCACATAACCGGCAAACACATCACCGAAATTTACGGTCGGCACCGAAAAAGCGACCGGCTGATCGGGCGCGCCAAGCTTGGCAGCAGCCGTGAAATAATAGGTGATTTGCGCCATCACCCGCGCCCAGTTGATGGAATTGACGCCGGCCAAGGACATATCTTTGCGAAATTGCATGTCGTTGAACATGTCCTTCACAAGCGCTTGGCAATCGTCAAAAGTGCCGTCAATCGACAACGTATGCACATTGGCATCTTGCGGCGTGGTCATTTGCTTGCGCTGCACATCCGACACGCGACCATGCGGAAACAGGATAAACACATCGACCGCCTCGCGGCCTCGAAACGCCTCAATGGCCGCGCCGCCCGTATCGCCTGAGGTGGCACCGATAATGGTCGCCCGCTCGCCCCGACGTATCAACGCATCATCCATCAGCCGGGCCAGCAATTGCATGGCTACATCCTTAAACGCCAAGGTCGGGCCGTGATATAGCTCAAGGAAATAGTGATTATCGCCCAAATCGGTCAGCGGCGCGACATCGGCGCTGTCAAAACCGACATAGGCTTCTTCCACCATATCGGCCAAACGCGCGCGTGGTACATCATCACCCATAAATGGGTGCAGCACATCAACCGCCACTTGCTGAAACGGCGCATCGACAAAACTGCGCAGCATCGCCTCGCTGAGGCGCGGCCATGCCTTTGGCACATACAGGCCGCCATCTTCGGCCAGACCGGCCAATAGCGCTTCTTCAAAGCGCAGTGTCGGCGCTTGCCCGCGGGTTGAGATGTAATTCACTGGCTGGGGTCCTCCGGCCGGGTTCGGTTTTTCAACAATCGGATGTGCCACAGTCCGGAAACAATCACAAGCACTATGGCCAAGCCAAACCAAGTACCGGCATATTGCAGATGATTATTCGGCATGGACAGGCGGGTTTGCCCGCCACGCGGCCATGCATTGCCGGTCGCCACCACTTCACCGATCACCGCCGGCATGGCAAGCTGCCAATGGCCGCCAATGGCTTCCGTGTCGCGCACATAAAACAGGTTTTCTTGCGGTTTATCGGCATTGTCAAAAAGGCCGCGCTTATCAGGCCAGCGCAACACCACATCCAATGACTGCTCATTGGTGGCCACAGGCGGCAGGCTGTCTTTCAACCGCGCCGGCACAAAGCCGCGATCAATCAGCACCACTGTGCCGTCAGCCAGAAAAAACGGCGATAGCGCGTGATAGCCGACCTTATCGGGGCTGGCCAGACCATCCGGTTTGTTTTCAATTTGCGTGAACCAGAACACGGTTTGCTGACCGTAGCGACCGGTCAGACGCGCGCGGCGATAAGCGTCTTTGTCTTCCGTCAATTGCCGCAGACCGGCACCATTGAGCAAAAGTGGTTGCGCCGATTGCCGTGCCGCAATGCGGGCCAGCAAATCATTCTTCCATGCCAGACGCTCAACCTGCCATGACCCAAGCAGCAGCAAAACAGCCAGCATGACAACCGTCAACGCTGCCGGAAAATAGAAACGCAGGGACCGCATTAGCAGACCCTGCGCTTCTTAATTAGGTGCTTAGGCAATTAGTGAGCGCCTGCAGCCCCCGCGCCGAGAATATAAATCACGACGAACAGGAACAACCAGAC
>JBMHCM010000116.1:0-21774 GCA_049889915.1 Parvibaculales bacterium | reverse complement strand
GGAAAAGCCCAACGCCCCGGCTTTGATGCCGTCTTCGACAATCTCCGCCATTTGCGTGATATCTTCGGGCGTGGCCGCTTCATTATCGGCACCGCGTTGGCCCATCACATAGGCGCGCACCGCGCCATGCGGAATTTGCGTCGCGATATCCAAAGCGCGCGGCAGCTTGTCCAGCGCGTCAAGATATTCGGGGAAGGTCTCCCATTGCCAGTCAATCCCCTCGGCCAAAGCGGCCCCCGGAATATCCTCAACCCCCTCCATCAGATTGATGAGCCAGTCATGTTTATCGGCCTTGGCGGGCGCAAAGCCGACGCCGCAATTGCCCATCACGGCGGTGGTGACGCCGTTCCAACCCGACGGGCTGAGATACGGGTCCCAGGTCACTTGCCCGTCATAATGGGTGTGAATATCAACCCAGCCCGGTGTTACAAGGTCGCCTTTGGCATCGATTTCGGTCTTGGCTTTTTCGTCCACCGCGCCGACTTTAACGATGATGCCGTCTTTCATGGCGATGTCGGCGGAGCGGGCCGCTGCACCCGTGCCATCCACCAAATTGGCATTGCGAATAATCAGATCAAACATGTCTGCCTCCCAACAGATGATGTATTGAGCAAAGTCTGCATCAAAGCTATGTTCTTGGCAATTCTTTCCACCCCCATGCACAGGTGCGCCATGCAACTCCCGCCCGATTTTGATTTCGATATGGATAGCGTCAAAGGCTTTCTCGATGCGGCGGAGGGGGCGGCGCTGTATGCGGCGGCAGCGGAAATGGCGCCCAAGGGGCTGTGCGTGGAAATCGGCTCTTATTGCGGCAAATCGACGATTATTCTCGGCACGGCGGTCAAAAAGGCGGGCGGCACGCTGCTGGCGATTGACCATCATCGCGGCTCGGAGGAAAACCAGCCCGGCGAGGAATATTTCGACCCCGATTTGGATGATGGCGAGGGCGGCATGTCGTCTCTTTTGCAGTTTCGCGCCAATATGCGCCGCGCGGGGCTGGAGGATGTGGTGATACCGGCCCTCGCCCCGTCGCAGCTTGTGGCGCGTCTGGCGCTGGCCGCACCGGCTTTTGTGTTTATCGATGGCGGCCATTCCATGCCCGCCACGCTGGCCGATTGGCAAAATTGGGGCGCGCGGGTGATGCAAGGCGGGCTTCTCGCCATTCATGATGTCTTCCCGAACCCGGCCGATGGCGGCCGCCCCCCGCACGAGATTTATAAGCTGGCCCTGCACTCCGGATTATTCCGAGAGGAATTGGCAGTGAAGAGTTTGCGGGTGCTTAGAAGGCTTTGATTGCAATATCTTCAATCGAGAGAAATATAAAAAAATAAGGCGGTTGAGCTTCGACTCAAACCGTTAAAAAATTGTCCCACGCTTAAGAAAAAAATCGGGGGCTGGGTTCACTTCTGGATGGGTGTCGAGTCGATATTAGGTATTATTCTCATTTTTCTTATTGGCCTAGCGCTGCGAAACCAATTCAAAATGAAAATCTAACCCCGTGATACGAGGACTTTACAAGCCGCCGTTATCTCATGCACAGCGTCGTGCGCGAGGATGACAGCGCCGGCGGTCCAGGCGGGGCGTTCCACCGGCCAGAAGGCCTTTTGCTCGACCTGCATGCCCATCCAATAAGCGCCGTTCTCGTCGCGAAATTGCGCCAGCCAAGCAAGATGCTCTGCGGCGCGGTCGCGCTGCCCATGCGCCACAAGCGCCATCACCAATTCGGCGCTTTCCGCCGTTGTTACCCATGGTTCATCGGCGACACAGCGACAGCCAAAGCCGTCAATCACAAAGGTCTCCCAACGCTGTTTCAGCCGCGCCGCCTCTTGCGCGGGCGACAGCGCGCCCGACAGCACCGGATAATACCAATCCATGGAATAGCGCGTCTTCGGCTCCCATGTGCGGTCAAAACGCTCCGGCTTTTCGGCCAGCGCAACGCCCAGTTTTTCCCGCGCTTGCGTCCACGCGGTCGCGTCTTTGCCCAGCGCGGCGGCCAGCTTTTCGGCGCAAATCAGGCTTTTATGCACGAATGAATTACCGGTCACCAGCGCGTCATCCTCCGGCGTTTGCGAGTCGGGCGCGGCCCAGCGTATCTCGCCATGCGGGCTTTGCAGCGCGATGACGAAATCGATCGCCGCCTTGACCATGGGCCAATTGGCGGCCGCGTAATCCGTGTCGCCATGCAGGCAATAATGGTGCCACATGGCGGTGGCGATATAGGCGATGAAATTGGTGTCGCGCATTTTATGGCCGTCTTCGACGCCCTGCATGGTGAATTGGTGCAACTCTTCATCAATCGGCACGGCGCTGCCTTGCTGGCCCCACCAGCTGCCATCGGCGGCTTGCGTGTTGCGCAAAAAGGCGATGGCGTGCTCGGCCGCGTCGCGCGCGCCCAGCAGGTTCAGCCCCATGGCGGCTTCGAGATGGTTCCACGGGTCAATCACACCATCCTTAAACCAAGGAATGGAGCCATCGGGGTTTTGCACGGCCAAAATGGTGTCGCGCGCGCCGTTGAAGTAGCCATCCGTCAACGCGCTCATGATGCGGTATCTTCCGGCTTATCAAAATACAGCACCACGCTTTTGCCCATAAGCGGGTCGGCCAGCGCCGACAGAGCGCGCAGCGGCAGCGGGTTTTTGAGAATCTCAATCTCCAGCAGCTTTTTATAGGCGCGCACCAACAGATTGCGGTCATTATTGACGCCAATGGCGCAGCGCAGCCACCAATAAGGGCTGTGCAGGCCGTGCTTCAAATGCGAGCGCACGAATTTAAAGCCCAGCGCCTCAAAATCGGCGCGTAGCTCGTGCTTTTTGAAAATCCGCACATGGCCGCCCGGCGTGTTGTGATATTCCTCCGAGAACAGCCAGCAAATCTGCTCCGGCCAGCGATGCGGCACGGAAATGCCAATGCGCCCGCCCAGCTTGGTGATGCGCCAAATCTCGGCCAGGGCGCCGTGATAATCGGGAATGTGCTCCAGCACTTCCGAGCAAATCAGCCGGTCAAAACTGGCATCGGCATAGGGCAGGCCCAGCGCGTCACCCACGCTCAAATCATAACGCCGCATCAAGCCGGTTTGCGGCTCAAGGTCGGGGTGCGCCTCAAAGCCATTGCGGGTGATCACCACATCATCAAAGCCGAGGTCGAGGCCAACCGCACGGCACCGCGCATGGTGAAAGGCGGCATGGGTGTGGCGGCCATGGCCGCAGCCGAGGTCGAGAAACTGATGGCCTTCTCTCAGGTCGAGATATTCGAGATTAATGGTCTGCATAAGCTAAAGCGCGATATTGTGGTGTTTGGCCAATGTCCGACGATAGAGCGCCACGACATCGCGGGCGCAGCGTTCCCATTTGAAACTATCGAGAATATGCTGCCGCGCTTTCACCGACATGGCCTCGCGCCGCGCCGGGTCTTTCAGCAAGGCGTCAATCGCCTCCGCCAAAGCCGGCGGATTGGAATGCGGCACCACCACGCCGGCATCACCGACAACCTCCGGCAGCGAGCCGCCGGTGGTGGCAATGGTCGGCACGCCGCATGACAGCGCTTCCCCGGCCGGAAAGCCGAAGCCCTCATAAACGCTTGGCGAAACGGCAATGGTCGCTTCGGCATATAGGTCGCGAATTTCTTCACCGGTCAAGCCGGAGACGAATTTCACGCGGTCGCGAATGCCCAGCTTGTTGAGCAGCTTCATGGTCTGGCCTTCGCGCAAACGCCCGACCACCAGCAATTCCAAATCAGGATGTGTATCCAGCAAAGAGGCATAAGCCTCGATGAGGTAAATCAAACCCTTAAGCGGCACATCGGCACTGGCCGTCACCATGAGCCGATTGTTTTTGCGCTCAATATGCGGTTGCGGCTGAAATAGTTCATGGTCAATGCCATGGTGAATACGCACCATTTTATCGGGGTCGACACCGAAATCTTTCACCACATCGCGTTTGGTGCTGTCAGAGACGACAATCAGCGGGTCAAGCTGGCGCGCCACTTTGATTTGCATATTCAAGAAAGAATACCAGCGCCATTTCAGGAATTTGATATGCGGCCATTTGGCGTGCGCAATATCGATGCGCTTATCCATGGTGATGGGGTGATGGATGGTGCCGACAACCGGCAGGCCCATATCGCGGACATCCAGCATGCCATAACACAGCGTCTGGTTGTCATGCATGATGTCGTAATCGTTAATTTTGTCGCGCATATAGTCAGCCATGCGCACGCCGAATGTATAGGGCTCCGGAAAACCGCCCCAATTATGCGACCAATATTCAAACAGGTCGGTTTTGTTGGATAAAATATCCCAATTCAAACAGGTAATCGGGTTGGGCCGCGCATACATATCCAGCGATGGCAGCTTTATCAGGCCGACACGCGGGTCGAGCTCAGGATAGGGCGGGCCTGAAATCACATCGACATGATGGCCTAATTCGACCAATGCCTTTGAGATAAGGCGCATATAAATGCCTTGGCCGCCGGTATGCGGGTCAGAGCGATAGCTCGGAAGCAGAATACGCAAAGGGGCATCGCCCTTAATGGCTTCCAATTCCTGGGCCGGTAGGCGGTCCAGATGTGGTTCTGGTTTATTCATTTAAAACTCGAGAGCAAGATTAATTGCGCCGACTATAAGCAGGTGGTCGCGGCATCTCAAGCGGCGATGGGCGGTTTATTTAGGCAAAACGCCGCGTCAACCAATCGAGCATCAGCCGTGCCAGCTCTTCCGGCTGTTCGTTTTGTGTCCAATGCCCGCAATCATCGATTATGTGCGTTTCTAAATCACTGACATATTTGCCCATGCCCTCGGCCATGCTGGGCGGCAGCACGCGGTCATCGGCGGCGCAAATCATCAGGCTGGGGTGGTCAATTTTCTGCTCAAAATCAGCGGCCATCTGCCAATTGCGGGTGAAATTGCGGTACCAATTTATGCCGCCGCGAAACCCGGCGCGCTGAAACGCGTCGACATAATAGGCAAAATCCGCGTCATTAAAAACCGGCACGCCGGGCCATTTATCTTCATCGATTTGCAGCATGTTGAGCATTTCAACATTTTCAAAGGCTTTGCCGGGGGCAGCGACGGTTGCGCCGCCCGCTTTGCGATAAAGCAGCCGCAGCAGTTTCGCAGGATCGGCGTCAAAAGCCGCTTCAGCGCGGCCATAATCTTGAAACATCACCACGTAAAAATCATCGCCCAGCGCGCCGCGCATCAGCTTAATCGGGTCGTCAGATAGGCGCGGGATGAACGGCGTATTAACGCCAATCAGGCCGGCAATGCGGTCGGGGTGATGAAACGGCAATTGCCACATCATAATGCCGCCCCAATCATGGCCGGCAAACACCGCCTTTTGCAGCCCATAAGCATCCAGCAAATGTGCCATATCGGCATTCAAATGCGCCATATCATAAAGCGGCACGCCGCTCTCATCGCCGGCATCGTTCAGGGCCTTGCCGGTAAAGCCAAAGCCGCGTTGTTCCGGCACGATGACATGCCAGCCTTGCGCCACCAATAGCGGCACCACTTTGCGCCAGCTATAAGCGACTTCAGGCCAGCCATGACACAGCACGACAGACGGGCGGTCATCGCGTTGCGCACCGGCTTCAAACACCGCCATACGCAAATCGGGCAGGTCGAGATATTTCGGGGCGTGCCAATCAATCATCGGTCGGTCATCCTCTTTTGCCAGACCCGCTTAGCGCATCAGATAAGTGGATTTTTTCGCCTTATTGATGCCGCTCAGGCACGGCTCATCGTCGGTAAAGGTAAAGGCATAGACATAGGCGTCATCACCATCCATCACCAAGCGGCAAAAACCCTTGTCAGGATGCGGCTTTTGGCCGGGGCATTCGGCCATATCAATATGCGGAATATTGTCTTCGAATTCCGAATAGGGCACCGGACAATCGGCCGCCCAAACCGGCGAAGCCATCAACATTAAGGCGGCGAAAGCAGAAGAAAAGCGCATGAGCGACTCCCAATTTGTCAGTTTATTGGCATCCAGCCTAGCCGATTGCGCGGCGCTGTCACGGAAAATGTTAGGCCCGCCATTTGGCCGGTTGCGGGCCGGTAAACGGCACAATATCGGCTGATTTGCCGTTATCTTGCGCCGGTTCAGTGATTTTGCGCGGCGGCAGGGCGACGATTTTTCCATGTTTCTGATATTGGGCGCGGGCAGATTGCATGCGATGCAGCGTGTCTTGGCAAGTGCCGAATTGACGGGTCATGGGAGGCTTCCTTTGTATTATTGCAATTGATAATCATTATTAACTAATACACCCAAGAATGTCAATCACCTATGCCAACATGCCTTTAGCCCCACAATTTCGGGTCGGGTGGAAAAATCTGCGCGCCGTCATAGCGCAGCCCATGCGGACAATCCTCGGTCAGGAAGAGCGGCCCATCGAGGTCGATCATATCGGCTTGTTGCGCCAACAGCATGGCCGGGGCTATGGCTAGCGAACTGGCTACCATGCAGCCGATCATGATTTTTTTGTCAGCGGCCCACGCGGCCTTGATGCAAGCCTGTGCTTCAGTAAGTCCGCCGGTTTTATCGAGCTTGATATTGACCCAAGAGTAAGCCTCGGGCAGGGCGGCAATATCGCTACTGTCGTGGACGCTCTCATCAGCGCAAAACGGCAAGCTAATTGCGTTAAGAGCGGCTTCTTGTGCTTGCGGCACCGGCTGCTCAAAAAAGCTGACACCAAATTGTCCCAGCTTATCGGCATAGCGGGCCAGCTCATCAGCCTGCCAGCCTTCATTGCTGTCGACAATCAATTGCGCATCGGGGCGCGCTTCGGCAATCGCCGACAAACGGGTGATGTCGGACATCAACCCATCGGCGCCGCCAAGTTTGATTTTCAATAGCGGATAGGCTTGCGCGGCAGCGGCGCGCTCGGCCATGCGTAGCGCGTCATCCAAAACAATCGTATAGGCACTGGTTTGCGGCTGCAGCGCCGCCAGACCGGCTGTCTGCCATGCGGCAATGCCGGTTTGCTTGGCCTGTAAATCCCATAGCGCGCAATCAAGCGCATTACGCGCTGCCCCGGGCAGTAAAGCGTCCTGCAAATCAGAGCGGCTAAGGCCGCCTTCAATGGCCGCCTGCACCCCTTCAATGGCCGCCGAGACGGTTTCCATGCTTTCGCCATACCGTTGATACGGCACCGCCTCGCCAAAACCGGTATGGCCGTTTTCACTAATCGCAACGCTAATGGTGTCGGCGGCAATCTTGCTGCCACGGGCAATCGCAAAGCGCTGCCGCAGCGGCCAGCTATTTACGGTAAGGGTCAGAGTGCGTTGCATGGGTGCCGTTCATGGATAGCGTGGTTTCGGGTGGCCACTATGCCGCGCCGCCGCGCTTGCCCTCAAGCACAAATTGATTATATTCAAACTCAAATCTTTGGGAGGACATAATGGCAAAAATTACTTTTGTTGGTCATGACGGATCGGAAGCAACCTTTGAGGGCAATGACGGCATGACCGTGATGGAAGTTGCGATCAAAAACTCTGTTGAAGGCATTGATGCCGATTGCGGTGGTGCCTGCGCATGCGCGACCTGCCACATTTACGTGCGCGATGAGTGGAAAGATAAAGTTGGCGATCGTACGGAAATGGAAGAGGATATGCTCGACTTCGCTTTTGAAGTGAAAGAGCAAAGCCGCCTGTCTTGCCAGATTAAAGTCAGCGACGCGATTGACGGCCTGGTCGTCGATGTGCCGGAGAAACAATTCTAACGTTTATCAAAAACGGAATATTCGTAAGCGATTGAGCTTTCGATAAGTTGCCGCCAAACCGGTTCAGCAATTTCTTCTGCGAGACCGGATTTGGCGGCTTGTTTTTTGACCAAAGCAATCACTTCTTCAATGCGCGCATCATCGCGCACCGTGTCGCGCGAGGGCTTGACCTTACCGGCGGCGGCAATCAATTTCTGCCGCTCGGCCAGCAGCGCCACCAGCTTCTCGTCAAGCGCGTCGATCGCTTGGCGAATTTCAACCATTTCAGGGCAGGGCACAGGCGCCCGTTCTGCATTGTCGCCGGACATGGCGGTCTCCTTAAATCACGCGCCTTGTTTACCCAATCGGTGGGCAAAAGGCCAGTGCGGCAAAACGCAACCGATAGATTAAGATGCCTCGTCGTCAGACCATTTGGCGTGCTTAATGCCTTTAATGACATAATCATAGCCGGTGATAAGCGTCAGCACGGCGGCCAGCCATAGCAGGCCGAGACCGATCATATGCGCGCCCGGCAGCACCGCTTCACCGGCTCCGTCAGACAGCAGAAAGCCGATGGCAACCATTTGAATGGTGGTCTTATATTTCGCCAGGGTTGAGACAGGCAGGGCGACTTGCAATTCCATCAAATATTCGCGCAAGCCCGACACCAGCACCTCGCGGCTGAGAATGATGACGGCGGCCATCATGTGCCAATCGGTAACCACGTCAAAGCCGACCAGCAACATCAGGCAGGTGGCGACCATCAGCTTATCGGCAATCGGGTCGAGCATCCGGCCAAAGCCCGATTGCACATCCAATTTACGGGCCAGCCAGCCATCAAAGAAATCTGTAAATCCGGCAATGGCGAAAATGCCAAGGGCCAACCAATCGCCAATATGGCCGGGCACATAAAACGCGGCATAAACGGCCGGAATGGCGGCGATACGAAATAGGGTTAAAATGTTAGGGAGGTTTTGCATGCGGGACCCTTACGACTCACTGGCGTTGAAGTGATTGTAAATGCGTTGCGCCATTTTTGCACTAATGCCGTCAACCTTTTCCAAATCCGCCAGCGAAGCGCGCCCGACTGCGCGGGCCGAGCCGAAATGATGCAGCAGGGCTTTTTTGCGATGTCCGCCAATGCCCTCAATGCCGTCCAACGGATTTTTGCGAATGTCGGCCTTGCGTTTGGCACGGTGACCACCAATGGCGAAACGGTGCGCTTCATCGCGCAAACGCTGCAAATAATATAGCACCGGCGAATTGGGCGGCAGCATGAAGTCCGGCTGGTCGATGCGGAAAAACCGCTCACGACCGGCATCGCGATCCGGCCCTTTGGCAACACCGACAAGCGGAATATCCTCCAGCCCCAAATCGGCCATCACCTCATGGGCGACTCCCAGCTGGCCCTTGCCGCCATCGACCAAAATCAAATCCGGCCAATTGGCAGAGCCGCGTTGCTCTTCTTTGGCGAGGCGGCCATAGCGGCGGGTGAATACTTCGCGCATCATGGCGTAATCATCGCCCGGCGTGGTGCTCTCATCTTTAATATTGAATTTGCGATATTGGTTTTTCAAAAAGCCGTCCGGCCCGGCGACAATCATGCCGCCCAGCTGATTGGTGCCTTGCAAATGCGAGTTGTCAAATACCTCAATACGCTGCGGCGGGGCTTCCAGCTCAAATGTCTCGGCCACGCCGTCCAGCAATTTGCGTTGGCTGGCGCTCTCAGAGACATGCCGGGCCAGAGCCTCCTTGGCGTTTTGTTCGGCATGGCGCACCAGCCCAACCTTGTCGCCACGCTGCGGTTTATGGATTTTAATATTGCGCCCCATGCGGGTGCTCAGCGCTTCGCCAATCAGCGCCGCACCTGGCAGGCTGGTATTGACCAAAATATCGCGCGGCACCGGGCGGCCGTCATAAAACTGACCGAGAAACGCTTCGAGAATTTCAGCCGTTGTCTGGTCTTTGTCATGGCGCGGGAAGTAGGCCTTATTGCCGAGGTTCTGACCGGCTCGGAAAAAGAATACCTGCACGCAAGACTGGCCACCCTCTTGCACCACCGCCACCACATCGGCCTCGGCAATGTCCAGCGGGTTGATGCCGCTTTCTTGCTGAACATAGGTCAGGGCGCGTATCCGATCGCGGGCCGCTGCCGCCGCTTCAAAATCCAGTGCATCGCTGGCTTTTTGCATTTTCTCCAGCAAGGCATCCTGCACGGCGCGACTATTGCCGGTCAGAAATTCACGCGCCTCATCGACCAGCTCGTGATAATCGCTGACTGAAATCTCGCCGGTGCATGGCGCCGCGCAACGCTTGATTTGATACAGCAGGCAGGGCCGTGTGCGGCTTTCATAAACACTGTCGGAGCATGAGCGCAGCAGAAAAGCCCGCTGCAATGTGTTGAGCGTGCGATTGACCGCCCCGGCTGAGGCGAAGGGGCCGAAATAAGCGCCTTTACGTTTGCGCGCGCCGCGATGTTTATAGAGTTGCGGCACATCATGGTCTTCGGCCAGCAGAATATAAGGAAAGCTTTTATCGTCGCGCAGCAACACATTATAGCGCGGCCGCATTTTCTTAATCAGATTGGCTTCCAAAAGCAGCGCATCGGTTTCGGTTTCGGTGCGAATGAACTCCATATCGCGGGTCGCCTCAATCATCCGCAGGATGCGGTTATTGTGGCCGGTCGGGCGGGCATAAGAGCGGACGCGATTTTTCAGATTCTTGGCTTTGCCGACATACAACACCGTGCCGTCTGCGCCGAGCATACGGTAAACACCGGGAGCTGATGGCAGGGTTGCCACCTTGTCCTCGATTAAAGCGCGGCCTGTCAGTTTCTCTTGCAAAAGTCGGTATCCTTGATACGGCGGTAAAAGCGGTGTGCGTTTGGCTATAGTGAAGCACAAAACTGTCACAAATTTAATTCACCAGTTTTGTGGATAAGTATGTGTATAAAAAATCGATTCAATGCCCAAGTCATTGATTTTCAAGACTTGCGACCTCATTGCACAAAAAATAGGCAAAAACTTTAAGGCATTGAATTTGCTGACAAAAACAAAATCAAGCGGCAAAAAAAAATATTTTTTTCGACTTATTTTGGCTCTTTACAATGAATTAAAATTTTTGCAGACGGGTGTGAAAAACTCGCCTGATACGATTTCTTTCATAATATCAGCGATTTAGCTTAAAAAATTTGTAAAAAAACCGCAAAAAACCGGCTGATTTCGCGGTTACTGCAAGGTTGTTTAGGCGGTTTGTAGGCGCTCAATTGCAATTCCGACACTTTCCGCCGCCTCAATGGCCTGTGGTTTTTCCACCTGCACGCGCAGCTGACGGATACGCGTATCGGCCAAAAGACGCTCGGCAATGGTTTCGGCCAGCGTCTCGACCAAATCAACATGGTCGTCGGCCAAAACCGCCTGCACGATTTGGCACATGCTGTCATAACACACCACATCGGCAATATTGGCAGGGTCTTGCGCCGTCTCGACCACGGCGGCATCGAGGCTGATCCAAACGGTCTGTTTGCTCTCGCGCTCATGCGGGTAAATGCCGATGCTGGCCTCGACCGCCAAGCGATTGACGAAGACATGGCGCAGCCCGCGGGCGGCATTGGCAAAACTTTGCACGGCATGGCTGGGCTGCTGGTTCATGGCTATTCCTTTACCTCGACAACATCGGGTGTTTGCCACGCCAAATGCTGACCGCCATCTTGCGTCAGGGTTTGGCCGGTCATGGCGCGGGCTTGCAAAATATAGCGGGCGGCGGCCACAATATCGGCCGGTGATGCGCCATGCGCCAGCGGCACCAGACTGGCTTGCTTATCAAACTCAGATTGCTCCTGCCGCGGATTGGGTAGGGTTGGCCCCGGGGCAATCGCATTGACGCGAATATGCTGCGGCGCAAGGGCCTGCGCAAAGGTCTGCGTCAGTGTTGCTAGTCCGGTTTTTGATACGGTGTAGCTGGCAAAATCCGGCGTCAGGCGAAACACCCTTTGGTCGGTAATATTGATGATATTGGCATCGGCAACCGAGCCGTCTTGCAGCTCAGGTTGATTGGCAAAGTCGCGCATCAGCAGGGCAGGCGCGCGCAAATTGGCATTGATATGGCTGTCCCAACTATCGACGCTCAGCGTATGGGCGGTGTCGCGTTCAAAGGTTGAGGCATTATTGATAAGCGCGGTTATCGGCCCCAATGCGTCAATTGCCTGTGGCATTAAAGCCTCAACGGCTGCCGCATCGCGCAAATCGGCTTGCAGTGCAACCGCTTGACCGCCTTTGCTGGTGATATCGCTGGCCAGCCCCTCAGCCTCGCTTTGCGAGCCGGCATAATGCGCCGCAATGGCCCAGCCATCGGCGGCCAGCGCCTCGGCCAAAGCGCGGCCAATACGTTTGGCGGCACCGGTAATCAATACGGCTTTTGGATGACTGTCGCTCATGCGCTTGCTTTAGCAGTTTTTCCCCGCTCTCCCTAACCGTTTTTTAACCGGTCGCAGGCGACGTTTGGTCGGTGGAAATTAATGTGGAGTTGAACATGTCAGATACTAAACAGCACGAACCGACCGGCGAAAACATGCTGCTGAAAACCCTCATCGCGCATTTGGTGATGTTTGTGATTTTTTATGGCACCGGCCTATGGGCGATTAAAGACCTTTAGGCCGCGACAAAAACCTTTGAACTGGCCAAGGAATTGGGTAAGCTTCTCGGCAGACCAAGAAAAACAACAAGGAGGTCTGCCATGGCTGTCATCAGCCAGTCCCGCGTTTTTCAAAGTAAGTGCCGTGCATGTTGCCCGGTGCCGTGTTGCTGAGCGCACACAAATAATTAACCGGTGCGGCATTAGGCTGCTGAAGAATAAGAAGAGGAGTGTGTCGATGGACGATCATCACGAGTTTAATGAGAACAGTCAGGAAAAAGCTAGCCGCCTGGTGCTGCTGGTGCTGGCGGTTATTTTCACCTTTGCCCTGGGCATGATACTGACATCGCGGGCGCAGGCCGAAGATTACGAAAACTGGCCGCAGCAATCGCGGGCCGAACGGCTGGGCACTTTTACCTATGTTTATGGCAGTGCCGGTTTTGTGTCGCATTCCGGCACGGAGGAAGGCGAACGCGCTTATCGAACGCAAACCGGTGGTAGCGCCGACGCACCGATTTATGCCAATGCGCAAGAAGACGGGGACGATATGGTTGTCGCTGGCGGCTTTGGTGTGCGCTTCCCGTCTGATTGGAATTTCGAGTTTGGGCTCGCTGTTTTGAATGGCGCTTATGACCAGCAGGGAACAAGTGGCACCAATCCGAAGCCTGATCAGCCGGTGTTTGAAATGTCGGTACTGAAAGGTTTCAAGCTAGGCGGCCCGCCGCTGCTGCGCTATACGGCGCGTGTCGGCTTTGCCTCGATTGACGACCCGCACACCGATGACGGCGCCTTTTTCGGCATTGGCGTGGCGCATGAGCCGTTCCGTGTTGAATTGCGGCAATATGATTTCGGTGTCTTCGACTCACAAGTGCTGCAAGTCAGCTATATTTACGACTTCTAAGCGTTAGCTGAAAAGTTTACGGACCTTTGCGGCGTCGATTGGGCTTTTTCGGCGCCGCTTTGGCACGTTTGCCGGTGCTCTCAGCGACACGGCTATCAACCTCGGATTGGCGGGCAAACGGATCGTCAGCCACCGCCAATTCGGTTTCCTGCAGTCGTTTAATTTCATCGCGCAAGCGGGCCGCCGTTTCAAATTCCAAATCAGCCGCCGCCTCGCGCATCTGCGCTTCCAGACCTTCAATATGGGCGCGCAAATTGCTGCCCAAAAGCGGCGCTTGTTTCTCTTCCATCGCCTCGCGCACCCGATACGGTCCGGGGGCCGCTTGGTTGTCGCGCTCGGCAATGCCTTCCAACACATCGGCAATGTTTTTCTTTACCGTCTCCGGCGTAATGCCATGCGCCTCATTATGGGCCATTTGCTTTTCGCGGCGGCGACCGGTCTCGGCCATGGCGCGTTCCAGCGAGCCGGTCATTTGGTCGGCATATAGCAAGACCCGCCCTTCAGCATTACGGGCCGCTCGGCCAATGGTCTGCACCAGCGAGGTTTCACTGCGCAAAAAGCCTTCCTTATCGGCATCAAGAATGGCGACCAAAGCGCATTCGGGAATGTCCAAACCCTCGCGCAGCAGGTTGATGCCGATGAGAATATCAAAGGCGCCGAGCCGCAAGTCGCGGATGATTTCAATACGCTCCAGCGTGTCGATGTCAGAGTGCATATAGCGCACCCGCAAGCCCTGCTCATGCATATATTCGGTCAGGTCTTCGGCCATTTTTTTGGTCAGTGTGGTGACCAAAACGCGCTGGTCTTTCTTGGCCAGCTCGTGACATTCGGCAATCAGATCATCAACCTGGCTGGAGGCCGGACGAATTTCGCAAGTCGGGTCAATCAAACCGGTTGGGCGAATGACCTGCTCGACAAACACACCGCCGGTGCGCTCCATTTCCCAGCCGCCGGGGGTAGCGGACACATGCACGGTTTGCGGCCGCATCAAGTCCCATTCCTCAAATTTCATCGGCCGGTTATCGACACAGCTCGGCAGGCGGAAGCCAAACTCGGCCAGTGTCGATTTGCGCCGAAAGTCACCGCGAAACATGCCGCCGATTTGCGGCACAGTGACATGGCTTTCATCGGTAAAGACCAGCGCATTATCGGGTAAATATTCGAACAAGGTCGGCGGCGGCTCGCCCGGCTTGCGCCCGGTCAGATAGCGCGAGTAATTTTCAATCCCGGCGCAGGAGCCGGTGGCTTCCAGCATTTCTAGATCAAAATGGGTGCGCTGCTCCAGCCTTTGCGCTTCCAGCAGGCGACCGGCTGCTTCAAATTCTTCCAGCCGGATTTTCAACTCGTCTTGAATGCCGACCATGGCTTGCTTCAGCGTCGGGCCGGGCGTCACATAGTGTGAATTGGCATAGACCCGCACTTTTTCCAACTCATTGGTCTTCTGGCCGGTCAGCGGATCAAACTCGGTCAGGCTGTCAATCTCATCGCCAAATAATTCAATGCGCCAAGCGCGGTCTTCATAGTGGGCGGGAAACAAATCAATCGTATCGCCGCGCACCCGAAAATCGCCGCGTGCAAAAGCCATGTCATTGCGGCGATATTGCAGCGCCACCAAATCGGCCAGCAATTGCGTGCGGCCGATTTCCATGCCGCGCTCCAATTGCAGCGTCATGGAGGTGTAGCTTTCCACCGAGCCAATGCCGTAAATGCACGATACGGAAGCAACGATAATCACATCATCGCGTTCCAGCAGCGCCCGCGTTGCCGAGTGGCGCATGCGGTCAATCTGCTCGTTAATATTGCTCTCTTTTTCAATATACGTGTCGGTGCGCGGCACATAGGCTTCCGGCTGGTAATAGTCATAATAAGAGACGAAATACTCAACCGCATTATCGGGAAAGAAGCCTTTGAACTCGCCGTAAAGCTGTGCCGCCAGCGTTTTGTTGGGGGCCAATATCAGCGCCGGTCGCTGTGTGCGGGCGATGATTTGCGCCATGGTGAAAGTCTTGCCGGAGCCGGTAACGCCGAGCAGAACTTGGTCGCGCTCTTGATTGTCGATGCCGGTAATCAATTCTTCAATGGCTTGCGGTTGGTCACCGGCCGGCTCGAAATCCGACACCATTTTGAACGGGCGACCGCCCTCAATTTTTTCCGGCCGTTGCGCACGGTGCGGAATGAAATGCGCCAGCTGCTCTTCGCTAAGGCCCGGTTCGGGCACCGGCGCCAGCTCTTTGCGCCCGGTCAATGAATCTTGTTGTTCGGCCATGGCTACAATATAGCGCGATTAGGGGCCTGACCCAAGCGACGCAAATGTCGCGTAGGCGCTCGAGCCGGCATAGACAGGGCGACGCAGGCTAGAGCGTCTTTTCCAGCCTTTCCGCTTGTTTGTCTGACAGTCGGGCCGCCAGATAATGCAGCCCCAAGGCCAGATAGACCACGGTGACGACAATCAGGAAATGCACCAACAGCCAAGCGGCGGTGAAGAGAAAATTTAATACCAGTGAAACCATTGCTTACTCCTTTTTCTTATTATTGAGCGGCGCGACTGAATTATCGGTTAACGCCACCGGCGAAAATACCGGCAGCAACAATATGGCCCTGCGGCGTCTGGCGGGCATAAGTTAATTTCCATTCGCGCTTGCGGCTGACCGGATTGTCCCATTGCCAGGCATGCCACACCCCGTCGGGCGACACATCCTCGACCAAGCGCTTGCCAAGGGGGCGTCCGGCGACGTCGGACAGGCGTGAGAAATCAGTACCGACCAGCGTGCGATCGGCGGCGTGGTATAGGTTGACGCCATCGGCGGCCAGCACGAAAATATACATATCGCCTTGATTGAAGCTGGGGGCAAAATCCATTGTTTCAAAGCCCGCTAAATCATCGTCGCTGACCAAGCCATGTGCACGGTCAACCAAAGCAATGGCTGCATGCGGCAAATCCATGCGAAACCGGTCGGGTTGCGGTTGCCTGGCGGTCATAACAACAATGCCGAATAAAAAACCGAAAGCCACAGCCAGCAACAGCGAAAATCGCTGTCGATTCATGAGACAATCCTTTCGTTCTTGTTTTCACTATCTCAAGGCGGTAGTTTGCGCGCAGATTCGTCCGCCAACAAGGAGTTTCCAAATGGCATCATTTCTCGCTGACAGCCTGTCCCGCGTGCAACCTTCGGCCACCATCGCCGTCTCCGATAAGGCGCGGCAATTGCGCGCCGCCGGTCGCGATGTCATCGGTCTTGGCGCCGGTGAGCCGGATTTCGACACGCCGGAAAACATCAAGCAGGCAGCGCTTGACGCCATTCAGCGCGGTGAAACCAAATACACTGCCGTCACCGGCATTGACGAGTTGAAGCAGGCGGTTTGCGCCAAGCTGAAGCGCGATAATGGGTTGGATTACGAACCGGCGCAGACCTTCGTTGCACCGGGCGGCAAGCCGGTGATTTATGACGCCATGATGGCGACGCTGAACCCCGGCGATGAGGTGATTATCCCGGCCCCTTATTGGGTCAGCTATCCCGATATCGTCAATCTGGCAGGCGGCGAGCCGGTCGCGGTGGAGACCAAAGCCGAGCATGGCTTTAAGCTGCAGCCGGAAGATTTGGAAGCCGCGATTACCGACAAAACCAAATGGTTTATTTTCAACTCACCTTCCAACCCGTCAGGTGCGGCCTATTCGGCTGAAGAATTGAAAAAGCTGACCGATGTGCTGGTCAAATATCCGCATGTCTGGATTCTGACCGACGATATGTATGAGCATTTGGTCTATGACAATTTCGTGTTTGCGACACCGGCGCAGGTCGAGCCGCGCCTCTATGAGCGGACGCTGACCATGAATGGCGTATCAAAAGCCTATTGCATGACGGGTTGGCGTATTGGCTATTGCGCCGGACCGCTGGAGCTCATCAAGGCGATGACCAAAATCCAGTCGCAATCGACCTCCAACCCGACATCGATCAGCCAATGGGCGGCGGTTGAGGCATTGAACGGCCCGCAGGATTTCATCGCCGAAAACAATCAGGCGTTTAAACGCCGCCGCGATTTGGTGGTGAAAATGCTCAATGAGGCCGAAGGCATTGACTGCATCACGCCGGAAGGCGCGTTTTATGTCTATCCGTCTTGCGAAGGCTGCATCGGCAAAAGCACGCCGGATGGCACGGTGATTGACGGTGATGAGGCTTTCGCGACCGCCTTGCTGGAAGCTGAAGGCGTGGCGGTGGTGCATGGCGCGGCTTTCGGTCTGTCGCCGTTTTTCCGTATTAGCTATGCAACTTCTGATGAAAACCTTGTTGAGGCGTGCACGCGGATTCAGCGATTTACGGCGTCTTTGAGCTAGGCCGAGGCGGGCGTTAGCCCAGCACACTGATAAGCGTGACGATGACGCCGCCTTGCGCGATGAGCAGTCCTGCCATCCAGCGCATGAGGCGCGCCTCGGTTGCGGCCAGCCCTTTTTCAAAGTCCGCACGCACATCGGTAAGTCCGGTTTCGAGATCCGCACGTACACCGGCAAGTCCGACTTCGAGGTCGGCACGGACGGCAGCAAGTCCGGTGTCCAACTCATTTTTGGTCGCTAAATTATCGGTCAGCAGGCGCGATTGTTCATCGGCCAGCACTTCTGCCGTTTCTTCTGCCAATCCGCTTTCCACCAGCCGTTTTACAAAGCGATGCGCGTCAAAACTTATTGTTCTTTCGCTCATGCAATGAGGCTATCGAAAAAGCCTGCTCAGAGCAAGCTGACTTGACTCTCGGCTGTTCCCATTTTAGAACAAAACAGGAACAAAAAAGAGAGCGCAATGCCCGATAACGGTCACAATAAGGTCAAACAAGCGGTCGCGCAGCATAAGCTGCAGCGGCTGAAAAAGCTTGTCACGCGTTGTGCGCCACAGACCGCTTGTGGCCCGAACGTGCTGACCGGATTGGCCGCGATTGATGCTTATTTGACGCAAGATGGCGGTGGCGGTGTGCCGCAAGGTGGCCTGCATGAGGTGGTGGCGGCGCGGCCCGGTGATATGGCAGCGGCTTTAGGGTTTGCACATCGATTGGCGGCGCAATTTTTGGCGGCCTGCGAGGCCGAGACGATTTTGCTATATGGCCAAACCCATACGGCGGTGCGCGAGGGCGGTCAGCCCTATGCTCCGGCTTTGGCGGCGCATGATTTATCGGGCGCGCATTTGGCTTATCTCGATGGTGTCACCCTGCCGGATTTGCTGTGGGCGGGGGAGGAGGCTTTGGCCTGCCCGGCGATTGGCTGCAGCGTGCTGGCCAGTTGGGATGCAGCGCCCGATTTTACCGCCAGCCGTCGTTTAAGCTTGGCGGCGCGGGCGGCCCTACGGCCTTTGGTTTTAACGCTGGGTGCGGCAGCGGCCGGCACGGCAACGGCAGCCACCACACGTTGGCAGGTCAGCAGCCTGCCGCAGCAAGCTTGGCAGGTGCAGCTGGTCAAATCGCGTTTGGCCTATCAGGCCATGCCGCCCGCACAGGGTTGGACGGTTTATCCGCGCTACACTGCCTTGCCGATGCAACCGATTGCTGATGATGAGACGGCCACACCGCTTATGGCGGTGTCGGCGGTTTCTTAAGAGGCGCTGATGTCTGCCCCGCGCCACATGACACCACAAAAGCCCCTGCAGAAATCATTGCAGAAACCGCTATCCAAACCGGTGCCAACAGGGCGTCGGATTATTGCCTTGTGGTTTCCCCATTGGGCTGCCGAAGTGAGCGCGTTTGCGCATGACGCTGCACAGCCCTTTGCGTTGATCGATAAGCATAAAAACGCACAGCGTTTGGTGGCTTTGAATAAGGCGGCGCAAGCGGCAGGTCTGCATATGGCGATGCCCTTGGCCGATGCGCGGGCGCTGCTGCCTGAATTGCAAACCGCTATGGCGGATAGCCGACAGGCCAAGGCGCGGCTGGAGAAATGTGCGCAATGGCTACAGCGTTACACGCCTTGGGTCGGCCATGACACAAGGGTAGAAACAGCGCATGGGCTGGCCGAATATGGTCTGCTGATGGATGTCAGCGGCTGCGCGCATTTATTCGGCGGTGCGCGCGCCATGCTGGAAGATATAGCGGCACGGTTTGACAAGCGCGGTATCACGCTTCGCGCTGCCATGGCCGGCACGATTGGCGCGGCCTGGGGGTTGGCGCGGTTTTCACCGACATCGCTTACCCTATTGCCGGAAGGGCAAGAAGCCGAAGCCGTGTTGCGCCTGCCGCCGGCCGCTTTGCGGCTCGATAATGGGCATATTGAATTGTGCCAAAGGCTGGGGCTGGAAACGGTGGCGCAATTGGCGCGCTTTCCGCGCCGCGACCTGACGCGGCGTTTTGGGCCGCTACCGGTCATGCGGTTGGAGCAAGCCTTGGGGCAGGCCGGTGAGAGCCTCAGCCCATGTCTGCCGCCGCCGCAGTTTCAAGTGCAGCAAAACCTCGCGCAAGGTATTACGCAAATGGACGCTTTGGCCGAACTTTTGGCCGGGCTGTGCGAAAGATTGGCGGCGCAATTGCAAGATGAAGGCCAAGGCGCGCAGCGTTTGGATTTGATGCTGACCCGCTCTGATAATGCAGTGCTGGCTTTATCGCTGACGCTGGTGCATCCGTCGGCTGACGCACGGCATATGGCGCGTCTGTTTGATGAACGGCTGGGGCGTTTATCACGCGGCGTTGATGCCGGTTACGGCATTGAGAAGCTCAGCCTGCTGGCCAGCCGCACCACCGCAATAGAAGTGCCGCAAGAGGCGATGGCGCTGTCGGGGCGCTGGCGGCAAGCCACGCCGGTCGCCGCATTGGGGCATTTTTATGACCGCCTTATCAGTCGTTTGGGGTCCCAAGTGGTGCTGAAGCCGGTGCCGCAAGCCTCGCATATTCCTGAGCGCGCCGTGAAGCTGGTTTCAGTATTGGATACGGTGCCGCCGCCGGTGCTGGAAGCCGTGCCCGACCCGCAAACGCGGCCGCTTTTCATGCTGTGTGCGCCCGAGCCGATTGAGGTGATTGCCGAAATTCCTGAAGGGGCGCCTTATCGGTTTCGCTGGCGGCGCGTGCTGCATGAGGTGATTGCCGCGCATGGGCCGGAGCGCATCAGCCCCGAATGGTGGGCCGGCTTTATAGGCGAAGATGCAGCCCATCATATGGCGCACCATAATCCTCGTCATAATCAGAGAACGCGTGATTATTACCGTGTCGAAGACCGGCAAGGGCATCGTTTCTGGCTGTATCGTGACGGACTTTATGACCGCGAGACGACGGCTCCACGTTGGTTTATGCATGGTGTCTTCCCATGAGGAGGGTCTTCCCATGATGCGGGTGTTTCCATGAGGGGCGTGCAAGGCTTTGCCGAGCTGGCGGCGATTTCCAATTTCAGTTTTTTGCACGGTGCGGCGCATCCACAAGAAATGGTCGAGACGGCGGCCGCCCTTGGTTATCGCGCCATCGGGCTGGCCGACCGCAACACGCTGGCCGGTGTGGTGCGTGGCCATGTGGCGGCGCGCGAGGCGGGTTTGCGTTATCTGCCCGGCGCACGGCTGGTCACGCAATGCGGTTTTGAGGTCATTGCCTATCCGCGCAGTCGGGCGGCTTATGCAGCCCTGTCACAATGTCTGACACAAGCCAATCGGCGCGGCGCGAAAGGCGCGTGCCTGCTGACGCTGGACGATGTTCTGTCGCTGGCCCGCCATGCTGCCTTGTGTTGGTTGGCCGTACCACCGGTTAAGCCGCCGCCGGCTTTTCGCGATAAGTTGAGCCGGTTAAGTACCGCCACGGCGCATGTTTATGCGCTACTGGTGCCGCTTTATGGCGCTGATGATACGGCACGTTTTGCCGATATTGCCGCGCAGGCCGATTGGGCAGGCGTCGGTCTGTTGGCCAGCTTCGACCCGCTTTATCATGTGCCGGAGCGGCGCGCCGTGCAGGATGTGGTGTCGTGCATTCGCCAGCATGTGACACTGGCCGAGGCCGGTTATCGCCTCGCTGCCAATGCCGAGCGACATTTGAAACCGGTAATGGAGGCTGAGCGGTTATTTGCCGATTACCCGCAAGCGCTGGCCAATATTGAGGGGGTGCTGGCGGCCTGTGATTTCTCGCTCGATGAGCTGGCCTATCAATATCCGGAAGATGCGTTTGATGCGGCGCTTAGCCCGCAAGCCTTGTTGGAGAAACTGGCTTGGGAGGGCGCGCATGCGCGCTTTCCCGAAGGGGTGCCGCGAAAACTCGACAAGCTTATCCGTCACGAATTGGCATTGATTGCGGAGTTGAATTACGCGCCGTATTTTTTGACCGTGCATGATTTGGTGCGCTTTGCGCGCTCGCGGCGCATTTTGTGTCAGGGGCGCGGCAGTGCCGCCAATTCGGCCGTGTGTTATTGCATCGGCGTAACGGCGGTGGATCCCAGCCGTCTCGATTTATTGTTTGAGCGGTTTATCTCTGCCGAGCGCAATGAGCCACCCGATATTGATATTGATTTCGAGCACGAGCGGCGCGAAGAGGTCATCCAATATATTTATGAAAAATATGGCCGTGAGCGGGCCGGTATTGCCGCCACGGTGATTACCTATCGG
>JBMHCM010000115.1:0-7369 GCA_049889915.1 Parvibaculales bacterium | reverse complement strand
AGGGTGAGCGCAGAAAATCGCTTGAGAGAGAACAAGGTCATAAATTAGCCGAGCAAATTGGAGAGGTTTTGGAAGACATCGAGCCGCGATAAATCATTCCAGGTGACAAATAGAAACAGCGTCAGCACCATAGAGAGGCCGATACGCATACCGATATCTTGCGCTTTTTCCGGCAGCGGCTTTCCGGCCACCGCTTCATAAGCGTAAAACGCCAAGTGACCGCCATCCAGCATCGGAATAGGAAACAGGTTAATCAGCCCAATACTGACCGACAGCACCGCCGTCAGATTGATCAGTGCAATCAGTCCCAATGTCGCCGTCTGGCCGGATAATTGCGCGATACGAATAGGCCCGCCCAACTGCTCGGCGCTTTCGCGGCCCATAATGATACGGCCCAAAACGACAAAGGTCTGCTCGACGATGAAATAGCTTTCCTCAACGCCCATCCACAAAGCGACAAACGGATTGTAACGGACATGGCGGATTGTATCTTCAGAGGCATTAACGGCTACACCAAGACGACCGATATGATATTCATTGCCGAAGCGGTCGACTTCCAGCACACGGTCCGGTGTCGCTGTCAGGTCAATCAGTTCTCCGGCCCGGTCGATGGAAAACACCAACGGCACATCAGCATTGACGGTGACGGCGCGGCGTACCTCAGAGAATGTTGAAATCTCATCGCCGTCAATGGCGGTAATCAAATCACCGATTTGCATACCGGCCCGTTCAGCGGCACTGTTTTCAGCTACCACGCCGACCACCGGGTCGGTCACACGCTGGCCAAATAAGGTGTACAGCGAGGCGAAAATAACAATCGCCAAAATGAAATTGGCCACCGGCCCGGCCGCGACCACAATGGCCCGCTGCCATAATGGCTTAAAAAACAGCGTCCCCTCGCGGGTCGCTTCATCCAGCTGCTCCAAACGTTCACGGTCGGGCACGCTGGCTTCATTTTCATCACCGGCGAATTTCACATAACCGCCGAGCGGCATCCACGCGATTTGCCACTTTGTGCCGTGCTTATCATACCAGCTGGTGATCGGGCGGCCGAAACCGACGGAGAAAACCTCCACCGTCACGCCGCAACGCCGCGCTGCATAGAAATGCCCCAGCTCGTGAAAAAACACCACAATGGTCAACACAAACAAAAACGGGATGATGTAACTCAAACCGAGTGCTGCGTAGAGATAGCTAATTGCGTCCAAAATTGTCTCCCAGAAACTGCCTGCATTATGGCTATTTTTCGGATTTATTAAAGTATCATTTCAGCCTGTGGCAAGAATTGGGCAAAAACCGAAAAAGCTCAGTTTTCAGCCATTTTTTTAGCTAATTGACGGGCTTTTTCATCGGCCGCAAAAATCGCCTCAACCGTATCGGCCGCCGTGTCAAAATCGGCCTGCAAAACCGCCTCAACAATCTCGGCAATGGCAGCAAATCCTATGCGCCCGGCAAGAAACGCGGCAACGGCAATTTCATTGGCCGCATTCAGCACGGTCGGGCGCGCGCCGCCGGCCTGCATGGCCGCCTCGGCCAATGCCAGACACGGAAAACGATCGCGATCGGCCGCTTCAAAATCCAAACGCCCTTGCGCTGCCAAATCCAATGGCGGCACACCGGTGGCAATGCGATCGGGGTAAGCCATGCAATAGGCCAACGGCACGCGCATGTCCGGGCTGCCCTTCTGCGCCAGCACGCTGCCATCATTAAAATACACCAAGCCATGCACGATAGATTGCCGATGCACCAACACATCCAAGCGTTGCGGTGCCACATCAAACAGGTAACGCGCCTCGATAAGCTCCAACCCTTTATTCATCAGGGTCGCGCTATCAACGGAAATCTTGGCCCCCATATCCCAATTCGGGTGCGCCACCGCTTGCTGCGGCGTGACAGTGGCCATCTCGGCCTTGCTGAGGGTACGAAACGGCCCGCCGGACGCGGTGAGCACAATCTTATCAACCTTATCGCTGACGCGACCGTCTTGCAGCAGCTGGTAAATTGCATTGTGTTCGCTATCGACCGGCAAAATTTGACAGCCATTATCGGCCGCGATTTGCATCAATAAGGGCCCGGCGGCGACCAGCGCTTCTTTATTGGCAAGCGCCAAAATGCCGCCGCGCGCCGCACTGGCCAATGCCGGTTTCAGCCCGGCAAAGCCGACAATGCCAAGCACTGTCACGTCAACTTCATAGGCAGCGGCGGCCAGCAGCCCCTCTTCACCGACCAAAATTTCACCGGTGAATGCAGGCAGGCTCTCAACCAGCCGGCTGCGCCCTGCCTCATCGCCAATAACCAAAACATCCGGTTGAAACTGCTTGGCCAAGGCCGCCAGCTTTTCGACATTACTGTGCGCCGTCAAAACCGATACGGAAAAACGCTGCGGATGGCGCGCCACCAAAACGAGCGCATTATCTCCAATCGTGCCGGTGGCACCGAATATGGCCAAGCGCCGCATAATTACCAAATCCAGAGTGCGTGTGAGACCTCGCCGCCGCGCAGCAAGACCACAATCAGCAGCAGCAACAAGACGCCAATCAAGCCGTCGACGCGGTCCAACAGACCGCCATGACCGGGAATAATGGAGCCGGAATCCTTTATGTCATATTTGCGCTTAATGCCGCTTTCAAACAAATCGGCAATTTGCGCACAAACCGCCAGAAGCGGCGCAAGTACCAGCATGGCGATGAAATCGGCTTGTCCCAATTGGAAGCCAACCACCACCAGAAACGACAAGACCGCGGCAATCATCGCGCCAATTACGGCACCGATAAGACCGGCCCAGGTCTTATTGGGTGAAATGACCGGTGCCAATTTCGGCCCGCCGATAATTTTGCCGCAAAACATGGCGAAAATATCAACCGCCCAAACAGTCAACAGCACATAGCCGATAACCAATGCGCCAAGCGCGTCTTCGCGGAAATATTGCGCCGTTGCCAAAGGCGCTGCGACATAAATCAACCCGCCGGCCAGCGGTGTGGCCCGCTGACCGCGCAGCAGGGCAAAAGCCAAACAGGCGAAAAAAGCGACAATGATAAAAGCCAGACCTTCAGCAGCGCTGTTGGCCCAACCGAGCAACAAGGCGAAAACGGTCAAGCCGCCAAGCACCTGCCCGTCCAACGGTTTGGCTTGCAGCAAGCCGGCCCATTCTCGCGCCATAAAAACGCCAACCACGGCCAACAGCAATGCGAATGACCAGCCGCCGAAAAATACCGGCGCGATAACGAAAGGCAGCAACACCAAGGCGGAGCGCACGCGCTGCAGCAATCCCTCAAATTTCGGCTTTGCTTCCATCCCCTCTGTCATCTTCCCCCCTCAGATACGGATTAATCCGTATCGCCGACCTGCGCGCTAACCAGTCCGAAACGACGCTCGCGCTCAGCATAATAATGCAGCGCTTCTTGCAGATCATCGCGGGTGAAATCCGGCCATAAAATGTCGGTAAAGTAAAACTCGCTATAGGCGCTTTGCCATAGCAGGAAGTTGCTGATGCGGTACTCGCCACTGGTGCGGATAATCAAATCCGGGTCCGGCATACCGGCGGTCAACATTTCAGAGGCCATCACCTCCGGTGTGATAGACGCCGAGTCGAGCGTGCCGGCCACAGCGCGGCGCGCCAAACGAGCCGCCGCATCAGCCAATTCTTCGCGCCCGCCATAGTTAAAGGCGATTTGCAAATACATGTTGCTGTTTTCAGAGGTCAGCGTTTCGGCACGGTCGATCAGTTTGCAAATCTTGTCAGACAAGCCATCGCGCCGCCCTATCACCCGAATGCGCACGCCTTCGCTATGCAATTCGGCCAGGTCACTTTCGATATAACGCTCCAACAGCGTCATCAGAAAATCGACTTCCGGCTTGGGGCGCCCCCAATTTTGCGTCGAGAAAGAAAAGACGGTCAGATATTTGATGCCCAATTCACCGACATCGCGCACCATTTGCCGCAAAGTTTCAACGCCTTTGCGATGCCCCTCTCGGCGCGTCATGCCGCACTGTTCGGCCCAACGGCCATTGCCATCCATGATGATGGCAATATGCGCGGGCGTATCGGAGGCAGTGGCAGAAGACATCTGGTGGTATCCGGTTAAACCTGCCGGATTTCCTCTTCTTTGGTGGCCAGCGTTTCATCCACCAGCTTGATGAATTTATCGGTCAGCTCTTGCACTTCGTCAGAATAAATCTTCGCGTCATCTTGGGAGATATCGCTATCTTTTTCGGCCTTTTTGATTTGGTCCATGCCATCACGGCGCACATTGCGCACGGCGACGCGCGCTTGCTCGGCATAACCACCGGCAACCTTGACCAGCTCTTCGCGGCGCTCTTCGTTTAGCTCAGGCAGCGGAATACGAATAAGCTGTCCCTCGGTTTGCGGGTTCAGGCCGAGGCTGCTTTCACGAATGGCTTTTTCAACCAAGGCGACTTGGCCTTTATCCCATACCTGCACCGACAGCATGCGCGGCTCCGGCACGGAAATCGTGCCGACCTGCGAGATTGGCATCATTTGGCCGTAAGCATCGACGTTAATCGGCTCCAGCAATGCAGCGCTAGCACGCCCGGTGCGCAGGCCTGACAAATCGGTTTTGAAAGCCGCCAAAGCGCCATCCATGCGCCGTTCAATATCATCCGTATCAATGCTCATTTTTGCCTCTTTTTCATATCACCGACGAAACTCGCGGTTGTTAGTCTTGAACAATGGTGCAAGCGCCGTCGCCTTGCAATACTTTGGTGAAACCGCCGGATTGCTGAATGGAGAAAACGATAATCGGAATGCCGTTTTCGCGCGACAGCGAAACCGCCGATGCGTCCATCACCTTCAAATCTTGCGACAAGACCTGCATATAGCTGAGGTTGTCATAACGCTCGGCATCCGGGTCTTTTTTCGGGTCGGCTGAATAAACACCGTCGACATTGGTGCCCTTCATCAACGCATCGCAATTCATTTCAGCAGCACGCAAAGCGGCGGCGGTGTCGGTTGTAAAATAGGGGTTGCCGGTACCGGCAGCAAAAATCACCACGCGGCCTTTTTCCATATGCCGTTCAGCGCGGCGGCGAATATACGGCTCGCATACGCTGGTCATGGGAATGGCTGACAGGACGCGGGTCTGCACGCCTTGGCGTTCCAACCCGTTTTGCATGGCCAGCGCGTTCATCACTGTGGCCAACATGCCCATATAATCGGCTGAAGAACGGTCCATGCCATTGGCTGCACCGGTCAGGCCACGGAAGATATTACCGCCGCCAATCACCAAGCAAACTTGTGTGCCAAGCGCCAGTGCGTCTTTGACCTCACCGGCAATACGGTCGACCGTGGCGACGTCAATGCCGTATTGGCCATCGCCCATCAGCGCCTCGCCGGAAACTTTCAGCAAGACGCGTTTATAATTGGTTTGTGTGGATGAATTGTCAGCCATGACACCCTCATAAATATCACAGCCAATATGGCGCGATTCCGCGCCATATGGCTATGACAATCAGGGCTTAGCTGCCGCTGACGGCGGCTGCCACTTCGGCAGCAAAGTCAGCTTCTTCGCCCTTGTCAACACCCTCGCCCAGCTCAAAGCGGACAAAGCCTTTCAGTGCAATCGGTGCGCCGACATCGCCGGCTGCGTTTTCAAGCACTTTTTCGATACGGGTTTCACCGTCAATCACGAAGACTTGGCTGGTCAGCACAACTTCTTCATAGAATTTGCGCAGGCGACCCTCGACCATCTTCTCTATGATTTCGTCCGGCTTACCGCTTTCTTTCGCTTCAGCAATCAAGACGGCGCGCTCGCGCTCAATCTCGGCCGGGTCCAAATCATCCAGATTGGCGGCCAGCGGGTTGGTAGCCGCAACATGCATCGCCAATTGACGGCCCAGCGCTTCCAGCTTGCCGGCGTCACCGGTTGATTCCAGTGCTACCAGAACACCGATTTTGCCAAGACCATCAACTACAGCGCCATGCACATAGCTGGCAACAACGCCATTTTCGACGCTCAGCTTATTGGTGCGGCGCACAGTCATGTTCTCGCCAATAGTACCAACCATTTCGCTAACATGCGCTTCGACAGATTTACCGGCACCCGGATAATCAGCGGCCAGCAGCGCTTCATTGCTGCCGTCACCGGCCAAAGCCACACCGGCAATCTCGGTTACCATGGCTTGGAAGGTTTCGTTACGGGCCACGAAGTCGGTTTCAGAGTTTACCTCAACCACCGCACCGGCTGTGCCGGCAGCGGTTACGCCAACCAGACCGTCAGCGGCAACGCGACCGGCTTTCTTGGCCGCTTTGGCCAGGCCTTTGGTGCGCAGCCAATCAACGGCAGCGGCCATATCGCCATTATTTTCCTGCAAGGCGGCCTTGCAGTCCATCATGCCTGCGCCGGATGTTTCGCGCAGCTCTTTAACCATGCTTGCTGTGATATTGCTCATGGAATCTCTCCTCAATACGGGTCGCGTTACGCTTCAGTCGACTGTTCAGCAGCAGCTTCTGCCGCTTCGGCCGGAGCTGCTTCTTCAACAGCTTCAACAGCTTCGAGAGCCGGCTCGGCCATCGGCTCTTCAGCCGCGCCAAGGTCAATGCCTGAAGCCGCGCCGCTTTCTTCAATACCGGCGATAACCGCTTTTGAAATCAGGCCGCAATACAGCTCGATGGCGCGCGCGGCGTCATCATTGCCCGGAATCGGGAAATCGATTGCATCCGGATCGCAATTACTGTCGACCACGGCGATAACCGGGATGCCCAGTGTTTTTGCTTCGGCAATGGCAATCGCCTCTTTATTGGTGTCGACCACGAACATCAGTTCCGGCACACCGCCCATATCCTTAATACCGCCCAGAGCGCGTTCCAGCTTTTCGCGTTCGCGCGTACGGTTGAGGATTTCTTTCTTGGTCAGACCACCGGCGCCGTCGCCGTCCAACATGCCTTCCAAATCGCGCAGGCGCTTAATGGAGTTTGAAATGGTCTGCCAGTTGGTCAGCGTACCGCCGAGCCAACGTGAATTCATGTAATATTGCGCGCACTGGCTGGCGTGACGGGCAATCGGCTCTGACGCTTGGCGCTTGGTGCCGACAAACAAAACACGACCGCCTGAAGCAACCGTGTCTTTTACGGTTACCAGTGCTTGGTGCAGCAGCGGCACGGTTTTTGACAAATCCATAATGTGGATACCGTTACGGTCACCGAAGATATACGGTGCCATTTTCGGGTTCCAGCGATGTGTTTGGTGACCAAAGTGTACGCCAGCTTCCAGCAGTTGACGCATATTGTAATCGGGCAGTGCAGCCATTGCGTTGCCTTCCTTTCTCTCGTTAATCCGCCGCAGGGTGTCATCGAACCTCATGTCCGACACGAAGAGCGCCCGGCAAATGGGCAATCCCTGCGTGAGTAATG
>JBMHCM010000114.1:0-60182 GCA_049889915.1 Parvibaculales bacterium | reverse complement strand
ATGATGGTGCTGATCGGCACACCCAATTGCGTGGCCACGGCAATGGCCGAAACATTATCGGCCACCGACATACCGCCGTAAAACAATGCGAAATGCGCCGAACCCATGGTGATGGTGATGACCATGACTTGTGGCATTTTGCCATCAACAATTTTGAGAAACGGAAACAGTAAAATGGCCAATAGGCTGTAGCGCAAAGCGGTAAACAGCATGGGCGGCATTTCTTCCACACCAGCTTTGCCGGCCACAAAAGTGAAGCCCCAAACCAAGCAGATGATGAACATGAGAAAAAGATGTCGCGGTGCCATGAATCGGATGTAGCATGCGCGCATCATCCGACCAAATCATTCTTGCCGGAGTTTTTATGGCAGCACTTCTTTTTGACCTCGACGGCACATTGGCCGAGACCAAGCCGGATTTGCACGCAGCGATGAATTATGTGTTGCAAAAACACGGCCTGCCGGAAGTGCCGCATACGGCGATAACCAATATGATTGGCGGCGGCGCGCGTGAGATTATCAAACGCGGATTAAGCGAAAACGGCGTCAGTTGGGATGACGATAAGCTGGATATGGCGACGGAAGAATTTGTCCTCTGGTACGATCAAAACATTGACGCCCATACGGTGATTTATCCCAATCTGTTGCCGCTGCTTGAAACCGCTAAGGCGGCCAACATTAAAATGGCTGTGGTGACCAATAAGCGCGAAAGTTTAGCCGCCAAGCTGATGTTCCGGCTTGGCCTGCACAGCTATTTTGACGTACTGATTGGCGGCGACACACTCCCCAAGCGCAAGCCTGACCCGGATACGATTGAAGAAGCTTTGCGGCAATTGGGTTGTGCGCCGGAGGCCGCAATTATGGTCGGCGATAGCGAGGCCGATACGGGCGGTGCGATTGCCGCCGGTGTGGCCAGCATTTGCGTGACCTTTGGCTATCGCCGCGTCGGCTTGGAAGAGCTGAAGGCCGACGCGCTGATTGATGATTATGCCGAATTTGCCGCTGCCGCGAAAAAGCTGAAGCCCGGCCTGTTCGAAGCGCTTTAGACAGCCACGCTAGAACAGCAGGCGGATGGAAATACCGCCGCCATGCATTTCTTCGCCATCACCGAATTTGCCGCGATAGTTAAAATCAAAGGCAAAAAATTCATTATGCGCGGCCAGCCCGAAGCCGACATCGACCGAGTCGGTCGGCTCATCTTGCGCCAACAGGGTGAAGCTGTCGCTGCTGCCGACAAAATTGGCGGTCGCTTTATATGGCGTGTAATCGGAGACGGAGCGGTAACCGATATAATAATTCGGCTCCCAGACAATCGCCGCAGATGAGCCGCCGCCACTGACATAGCCGCCGCGCAGACCGATAAATTGGCTGGTCATATCCGACTCGGCAGACGATAGCTGCATGGCCAATTCCGGATCTGCAGTGCGGCCGGTGCGTTCGCTATAGCCATCTTGCTCCAGCGCGAAATGGTCGAAACCGACTTCCAAGCGCAGCAAATGCGTCAAGTCGAGGATTGGATAAGCCAAACGGGCCGACGCCGCATAGCTGGTTGCATCCCAACTGCCGGCAACCACATCGGTGACGCCGTTGAAATTTACGCTGCGCGTCGAGTCGAAGGTCACAGAGCTGGTCGCACCGTTCAGCTCAAGGCTGAGCGGGCCAATGCGGTCGGCCATATAGGCGCCAAAGCCGAAGCTTTCAGCCCGCACTTCATCACGATTGGGGGTCAGCGCATTGGGCACAAGCACCGGCTTTTCATGCACTGAGGTAAAGCTCATTTGCGCATACATGCCCAGCGCATCGACCACACCGGCCGGGGCGTCATAACCGGCGGCCAGACCATAAGAGGTGCCGCTAATGCGTCCGGTTTCGCCTGTGCCGTCTTGCTTGCGATAATCGCCAAATTGCTGTGCCCAGCCATCACCACCACGCCGCCCACCGGCATTGACGATTTGCAAATGCTGGCCTACCGCGCCGGTTGCCGCATCGGCCAGGCCGGATAATTGCCGCATGGTGCCGTCGCCATAATGCGGCAGCAATTGGCCGTAATAAGCGTCGAAATCATCTTTGTCGTCGATTTGGGTAATCGCCGCTTCCAGCGCGTCATTATTGCGGAAATGACTGATGACCGCCGGATAGGCCGCTGCTTCATTTTTGTTCATGCCCAATTCTGTAGCCGTCTTCAGGGTGAACTCGGCAGAAATCGTGTTGCTCTCATCCTTCAGCGACACTTTGTAAATTAACGGATGGCCGTCTTCTTCCAGACGGTCGGCAATCGGCACATTGCCGGTATTGGTGATGTTGGTATAGGAAACCAAATCAACCGTTTGCGTCGAAGAGGAAATCAGCGTGCTGATGAAAGGCGAGATGGTGGCACTGGCGCTCAGGGTCAAATTGGTGACATCCAGCACTTCATTGCTCAGCAAATCCGGGTTGATGGTGAAGCGCAAATCGGCCGCTTCGTTCAACTCCAGATCATTAATGGCCAGACCTTCAAATTCTTCATTGGCGTCGCTGTCATCACCATCATCGTTCAGGTCGCGGCCCTCTTGGCCGACAAAATGCAACCGGGTTTTCTCGCCGTCGATTTGCGTGGCGCCACTGTCAAACTGCGCACCAAGCGTAATATCCAGCGTGCCGGTGTTTTTAATGGCGCCGCGGAAAGTGGTTGTCGGTGCGGTGTAATCATCATCATCGTCATTGGCGTCATTTTCATCATCCGCCATTGAATTACCGAGCAAAAAACTGTCGCTACCGGCACCGAAATCAATATCACCGGTTACTGTGCCGGCATGCACGGTGAAGCTATTGGCGCCACCGCCAAATTTCACATCACCAACAATGCTGGGGGCGGTGACATCACGCGTGTCGATTTTGCCGTCGCCAATGGTCACGGTGCTGTCGTCAACCTCATCCGTGTCGCCGGAGCGGTCAATGTCCAAATCACCACTGCCGCGGAACGGATTGGTATTGCTACGCGCCGCACTGGCATCGACCAGCATATCGGCTGCGCGCATACGCTGCGTCAGATCGAAATTACCGCTAATGGCACTGAGATCGAAAGCAATTGCCTTCTCACCGGTAACGGTCTCGTAATCATCGTCATCGCTGGTTTCGGTGTTCAATTGCGTGTGTATAGACGCAGCACTGACCGCACCGGCATTAATGAATTGCGGCGTGGTAATGGTGCCGCCACCGCTTTCTTGGAACGCCACTGTGCTGTCAACTTTCACCGCAACGGCCTGATTGCTTGATTTGGTAACGCCGCTATAGCTTTTGGTGTGGGTGGCAATGGTGGCGCGAATGGTGCCTTCATTGAGAAACACCGTATCGTCAGCCCGCAGACCATCGGTCAATGTGCCGTCATGCAAATCGACGGCAATCGCATCAGCGTTATAGGCGGTCGCGGAAATCGTGCCGCTATTGAAAATACCGCCATGAATGGTTGCCGCGCCGCCATCTTCATCCAACTTCAAAGCGGTGGCCGGCAAATCGATTGAATAGCCACTGCCATTATTGACCGAGTCGTAAAGACCATTGGCTTCAATCGAGCCGCGGTTCATCAAACCATGAGAGAAGAAAAACTCTTGGCTGCTGTCATACAAATCGGCTTCATCATCGCTGACATCCGGGTCGTCATCATTGTCATCATCTGTGGTATCGAGAAAGGTCTCAACAGTCGAGCCAGCACTGGTGCCCAGCGAATTGGCAATCAACAATGTGGCGGCGCTTTCGCCATAGCTGGTCAGGCGGCCATTGCCGCGGTTTTCATCATAGTGAAACGGGTCGGTTTTCAGGCTGGTGACGTCTTGGCCGTCAGCCCGCTTAATATTGATACCGTCATCCGAGCAGTCACTATCGTCAACATCACAGCTAAAGTCACGAAACTCATCGCGGGTTTGCGCCCGATTGACCGTGCCGCCGACAATCACCCCGCCATTAATGGCTGAGCTGATTTTGACCGCCGCCTCGCTTTGGCGGCGCTCATCCGGATTGGCAGCGCGGCGTGTCGCGTCAAACTCATCCGTATCATCCGTGTCCTCGCCACCACGGCGCGGCGCCCCATTGGAGGACGCAGAATAGGCGGAATAGCCGGTCGCATTGACATGGCCTTCAATCATCAAAGAGCCGGTCATCGCAGCGCCGACATCAATGCCTACCGTGTCCTCACCGCGCACATCAATTGGCCCGCGCTGGCGGTAATTGCCGCCAATCGTGCCGTTAATGTCAACGCCGCGCGCCTGGTCGCCGCGCACATTAATAATGGTCCATAGTTCCAGATCATCGCTCAGCGTGCCGTCAATTTTGACGCCGGCAACATCACCAACCGATGCGGCGTTGCCTTCCACGGTTATTGACGAGCCGTTTTCAGCAATCACCGGACCGGTGATTGTGTTACCCGATTGCACCCGCAGGCCGATGCGTGTGTTGTCTCCTGCCAAAGCGGGAGAGCCTTCAATAATGCCGTCCTCATCATCATCATTGGCGTCCGGCAGGCTGTCATCGTCATCGCCGTCATATTCGGGGCCGCGCACTTCAATGATTGAAATGTCGCCATCCTTCAGGCGAATGCCTGAGGCCGAGGTCACATTATTGGCAATATCAATACCGATGGCATTGTTAAGGGTGTAGGCCGTGTCGCCATCGCGGTCGCGCACCGTAATTGCGCCATCAACAATAATCGCCGTGTCGTCATCAACCAGCAAAGCCGCATTGCCCGTGCCGGTCGGTGAGCCATTAATGATAATGCTTTCACCATCGCTTGGGTTCGAACTGGTGGCAACGGAAGCGGTATATTCCGTATCGTCCTCATCACCGGTCAGTTCAAAGCCATGCGCTACCGGCGCCCAAGCCATAGCGGCGCTGAGCGGCAGGATAAAAGCACTGCGTAACAAGCGAGATTTGAAATCCACGCTTCCCTCAATTCTGCCGCTTGGCGCGGCCTTGTTAGCTTGCGTCCGCCGGATTCAGCGTATCGCGCAATTCGCGTTTGAGAAATTTCCCGCTGGCATTGCGCGGCAGCTTCTCGGTTCGCAGCCAGATATAACGCGGAATCTTGAAATTTGCCAATAATTTGCCGCAATGGTCGCGCAATTCGTCGGCTGTCAGGCTGGCGCCCTCGGCCAGCACCACAGCGGCCCCGACTTCTTCGCCCAAACGCTCGTCTTCAACACCGAAAACCGTGGTTTCTGCCACCGCATCATGTTTAAAAATGGCGCTTTCCACTTCGGCGCAGTAAATGTTTTCACCGCCGCGCAGCACCATATCTTTGGCGCGGTCAACGATGAACACAAAACCGTCTTCATCAATACGAGCAATATCACCGGTGCGCAGCCAGCCATTTTGAATGCTCTCAGCCGTCGCTTCGGGCCGGTTGAGATAGCCTTTAATGACATTGCCGCCCTTGACGCACAACTCCCCAACCTCGCCCTGCGGCAGGTCATTGCCGTCAGCATCAATCACTTTGCCTTGCATGGTCGGCACCAGCGGGCCACAGCTTTCCGGCTTATCGAGGAAAAACTTACCGACCACAGCGGTAATCAGCCCGCACGTCTCGGTCATGCCATAGCCGGTATTGGCTTGGCCATTTTGCAGCTTTTCGTCAATTTTACCGACCAAATCGGGCTGCAATTGCGCCCCGCCGCCGCCCAATGTGACCAGCGTTGAGGTGTCATATTTGTCGAAATCAGGATGCGAAATAATCTCGCGCGCCATCACCGGCACGCCGGACAAATTGGTCACTTTGTGCTTGTCGATAATTTTAAGCGCCTCACCGGCATCCCATTTATACATGAAAATCAGCGTGCCACCGGCCAGCGTGCAAGGTTGCGACACGCAATTATTGGCAGTGACGTGAAACAAGGGTGTGGTGACCAGCATGGTCGGCGCCGGGCCTTCGCCGGGGGCCGGCAGTTCATCTTGTGTGCCGGCGGCAATCGCTTCCGCCATGTTTGAGGCGGCTGACATAAAGGCCACGCTCATCAGGTTCAGCACACAGCCGCGTTGCGTCAGCTGCGCGCCCTTCGGGCGACCCGTCGTGCCGGAGGTATAGAAAATGCAGGCATCTTCGTCGCCATCAATATTTGCTTCCGGCATGTCGCCGCCATGGTCGCGCAATTCGGCATAATCAATCACCCCGTCAATCGCTTCCGGCAGGCGCAGGCCGATGAACTTCATGTCGGGAAACTCATTCTTCAGTGGCAGCACGCGCTGCAGCCGCTCAACATCGCCGATAAACGCCTTTGGCGCGCTGTCTTGCAGGCCATATTGCATTTCATCAGTAACCCACCAGGCATTCATGCCCACCACGGTGACACCGATAGAGGTCAGCGCCCAATAGCAAATCATCCATTCCGGATAATTGCGGAAGGCCAAAGCCACGCGGTCGCCCTGCTTAATACCATTGGCATGCATCCATGCGGCCACTGAGGCACTTTCTGCATAGGCCTCGGCATAGCTCCAGCTTTCATCTTCATAAATTAAATAGGTCTTGTCGCCATGCATGGCCGCCAAGGCCCAAACCTCGCGCAGGCTGGCCGGCGCATTGGTGAAGGTTTTCACGGTTTCACCGCGCACCTCGATTTCACTGACGGCGAACATGCTGTCCGGGCCGGTCATTTGCGCCCGCACTTGCTGCAACTCTTGATACATGACTATCTCCCTATTTTTATCGCGCGCCTTGAACCTTCAAAAGCGCGCGCTCCCTGCGCGTGACTATGATGGACGGCTTGTGAGTCAGCAAGGCAAAAATGGCAAAATTGAGGACAAGACAGCCGTTTTGACAAAATATCGCACATGCGGGGCTGGCCAGTGCGGCGCGCATCGGTTAGCTTTTTTCTATGGTTGATTTTGCCTTAAATGCGCTGGACCAGAGCGCCATTGTCACCGACGGCACGGCCGCGCAAGCGGTCAGTGAAACCGTGGCGCTGGCTGAATATCTCGACACGCTGGGGTATCGCAGGTTTTGGTTGGCCGAACACCACAATACCGCCTCCTTTGCCGGGGCGGCGCCGGAAATTCTCATCGCCCATATTGCCAGCCGCACGCAGCATATTCATATCGGCTCAGGCGGTATCATGTTGCCGCATTACAGCCCGATGAAAGTGGCCGAGCAATTTCGCATGCTGACCACTTTGGCGCCCAATCGCATTGATTTGGGATTGGGGCGTGCGCCGGGCGGCGATGCCCGCACGGCGGCAGCCCTGCAACCGGGGCCGAAATCTTGGCCGCCGGAGGTGTTTCCGCAACAGGTGGAAATGCTGATGCAATTTCTGGAAGACGCCAATGGCTTAAGCGGCGCACAAGGCGGTTTTCCCGACGAGCACCCTTATCAAGGCTTGCATGCGCAGCCCATGGGGCAAGAGGCCGTGCCGCTTTACATGCTCGGCTCCGGCGGTGACGGGGCGTTTCATGCGGCGCAATTTGGCCTGCCTTATGTCTATGCGCATTTCATCAATCCGGATAATTTGGACAGCGCGCTGAAAACCTATCGCGACAATTTCAAGCCGTCGCGGCAATTGGCCGAACCGAAAGCGATTTTGGCAATTTCCGTATTGGCCGCAGACACGGCTGAAGAAGCTGCCTATTACGCTAAGCCGCGCAATATTTGGGCTGCCAAGCTGATGCAAAATCGGGCCGGACGGTTCCCCAGCCTGGCTGAGGCGGACGCCTTCCAACCGAATGATAAGGACGCCGCCCTGCTGGCAATGATTGAAGCCCGCAGCCTGACCGGCACGGCCGAAACGGTCATCAGCAAGCTTGATGAACTGGCCCGCGCCCATGACATTGCCGAGGTTTTTGCCCTGACCCTGATACCGGATTTGCAGGCCCGCAAACGCTCTTATGCGCTGCTGGCCGAGGCAGCCGGTTTGCAACCGCCGCATCTGGCTGCGGCACAATAAAGCAGCCGTCAAATTCGGCCGCAAAGCCGCTTGACCCGTGCGCTTGCTTCATGCACAACGAATTATGCCTTCTCAAATAGGGAGATAACAATGAGTTTGGATTTTACCGATAAGGTTGTCATTGTCACCGGTGCCGGTGGCGGTTTGGGCAAAAGTCATGCCCTCGAATTTGCCCGTCGTGGCGCCAAAGTGGTGGTCAATGATCTGGGCGGCAGCATGGACGGCTCAGGCGGTTCATCAGAAGCAGCCGAAGCGGTTGTCGCTGAAATTAAAGCGGCCGGTGGCGAAGCCATTGCCAATGGCTCCAGCGTTACCGATGACGCCGGTGTCGACAATATGATCAAGCAAACCATGGACGCTTATGGCCGCATTGATGTGCTGGTCAATAATGCCGGTGTGCTGCGCGACAAAAGCTTCGCCAAAATGGAAATCGGCGACTTTACCTTTGTCGTCGATGTGCACCTGTTCGGCACCATGAAGCCGACCAAAGCGGTATGGCCGATTATGAAAGAACAAGGCTATGGCCGCATTATGGTCACCAGCTCATCATCAGGCCTGTACGGCAATTTCGGCCAGTCAAACTATGGCGCGGCCAAATTGGGCGTTGTCGGCTTCATGAACACGCTGAAGCTGGAAGGTCAAAAAGACAATATCCACGTTAATGCGCTGGCACCGGTTGCTTGGACCCGCATGACGGAAAATCTGATGCCTGCCGAAATGGAAGACATGCTGACACCGGAACGGGTCACCCCTGCCGTTGTGTTTATGTGTTCTGAGGGCGCACCGACCGGCAAAATCATTTGCGCCGGTGCCGGTGCCTACACCTCAGCAGCGATTGTCGAGACCAAAGGCATGTATTTGGGCGAAAACCCGACAGCCGAAGATGTGGCGGCCAATTGGGACGCCATCTCGACCATTGACGACGATGCCAAAGCCTTGTTCCAAGGCGGCGAGCAAACCGGTCGTATGTTCGAGCTTATTCAGGCTGCCAGCAAAGCCTAAATCGATAAGAGGGGCGCGTGGCAACACGCGCCCTTTCCTCCCATGCGCCCCGTATTGATTTCAACAGCCTTGATGTACAGCCTTTGGCTGCTCCTGTCCGGTCATTATACCGGGCTGCTGTTGAGCCTCGGCTTTATCAGTTCGCTGGGCGTGTCGTTGATCGCCGCTCGCATGGGCGTGTTGGATCGCGAAGGGCTGCCGATGGATATTCTCATCCGGTTGCAGAAAGTCACACTCTGGTTGATTTGGGAAATCCTGAAATCCAATTGGGGTGTAGTGAAAGTTATTTTGAAGCCGTCGCTGGCGGCGCCGCAAATGGTGGAAGTAAAAGCCAGCCAGCGCAGCGCGGCCGGTCTCGCTACCCATGCCAATTTCATTACCCTGACGCCCGGCACCGTGTCGGTTGATGTCAATGAAGCCGACGGCACGATTTTGGTGCACGGGCTGACCGCTGATTTTGCCGCCGGTTGTTTGGAACCGGATATGGACAATAAAGTCTCCTCTCTCGAAGCCCCCGCCGCGAAGGAGACACATGCATGAGTATTTTCGCTATCACTCTGCTGGCGCTTGGCGTGGCTTTCGGTCTGGCGATTGCCCGTGCCGCTTTGGGGCCGACCTCTTTCGACCGTGTTCTTGCCGTCAATACGGTCGGCACGCTGGCTGTGTTGGCGATTTCGGTTTACGGCTTTTTTGACGGCCGTCCGGAGTTTCTCGACATTGCGCTGCTTTACGCGCTTATCAATTTCATCGGCACGATTGCCATTCTGCGCTTCTTCCGTTTCGGCACGCTGGGCGACCATGCGCCGCCCTTTATGGAGGATGATGTATGAGCGCGGTGATGCTTTTCCTGTCGCAAGCCGCTTATATTATCGGCACCATCAGCCTGGCGCTGGGCAGCCTTGGCGTGGTGCTGGGTGCTTTGGGCTTGCTGCGCTTGGGCGATACTTATCAACGCATGCATGGCGCTGGCATTGTCGATACGGGCGGCGCCGGCCTGATTTTGTTTGGGCTGTTGCTGCTGTCGCCGGATTGGACGGTGACGGTGCGGCTTATCCTCATCGGGTTTATTTTGGTGCTAACCAGCCCAACCGCCACCCACGCCATTGCGCGCGCCGTGCGTGTTTCTGAAAAGCAAGCCGCAACGGCAGCCAAGAAAGGCAAGAAGTAATGTCTGCCTTTGCCGTAAACGCTTTCGTGATTGCCCTGTTGGCGCTGATTGCCTTTTTGGCCTTGCGGCTGCACCGGCTGTTTGCCGTAGTCATGTTGTCGGGCGCGTTTTCGCTGACGGCGGCGGCACAATTCGTCATTCTCGATGCCGTTGATGTCGCCTTTACCGAGGCGGCGGTTGGGGCCGGTATTTCGACCGTGCTGGCCTTGGCTACCCTGTCTTTAGTACCGGAAGAAGAAAAGCCGCATTCAATTGCCATTCTGCCCGCTTTTTTGGCGATTGCCACCGGCGCCCTGTTAATGGCGGCCGTGTCTGACCTGCCGGCTTTTGGCGACCCCAGCGCGCCAATTCACAATCATGTGGCGCCCGAATTTATTGCCGGCAGCGCCGGTAAAATTGATGTCCCCAATGTCGTCACCTCAGTGCTAGCCAGCTATCGCGGCTTTGACACGCTGGGCGAGGTGGTTGTGGTGTTTACCGCTGCCATTGCGGTGCTGCTGATTGTCGGCGGCTATACGCGCACGGCGCGGCGTAAAGCTGATGGGCAAGATAAAGGAGGCCGCAATGCAGGATGATGTCGTCATGCGCGTGGTCGCCAAAGTGATGATACCGACCGTCATGCTTTACGCGCTATATGTGCAATTTCATGGCGATTACGGACCCGGCGGCGGCTTTCAGGCCGGGGTGATTTTTGCCGCCGGTTTTGTCCTCTATGCGATGATTTTCGGCCTCAACCGCACCCGCCATGTCTGGCCGGCCCGCTATAATCTGCTCGGATTTTGCGGTGGTGTGTTGATTTATGGTTTTACCGGCGTCGCCTCCATGCTGCTGGGCGGCAATTTCCTCGATTATGATGTGCTACGCGACGACCCGACAAAGGGTCAGCATTTGGGCATTCTGCTTATTGAATTTGGTGTCGGGCTGACCGTCGCCTCGGTCATGCTGTCGCTTTATTTGACCTTCGCCGGACGGGTAACCCATTTGCGGCTTTTGTCGAAAACCGAGGCGCATGAAAAATTCCTTGCCGAAGAGGAAGCCCGCAAATGACCGAGCTGCTGCCGCATTGGAATTATTATTTGGTCATCGCGCTGATGATGACCGGCTTTTACGCGGTGATTGCGCGCGGCAATATGGTCAAGAAAATGGTCGGGCTGAACATTTTCCAGACCTCGGTTTTCATGCTGTATATTTCAATGGGCAAAGTGGCCAATGGCACAGCCCCGATTTTGACCGGCGACCCGACGACCATTTATTCAAACCCATTGCCGCATGTGCTCATTCTCACCGCTATTGTGGTGGGTGTGGCCACCACGGCGGTCGGCTATGCGCTGATTATCCGCATTCAAGAGAGCTTCGGCACGATTGAGGATGACGACATTATCGCCAAATTGAACCGCGATGAGGAGGCAGACGCATGATGCAGCATCTGCCGATTTTGCAAATCATCATCCCGCTTTTGGGCGCTCCGATTGTCGCCATGTTGCGCGGCCGCGATGTCGCTTGGGCCGCATCGCTAATGGCTACGGCCGCTGCGCTGCTTATCTCGCTGTTGCTGTTTTTTGAACAGAGGGCAAGCGGCGGGACGGTGATCTACGACCTTGGCGGCTGGCCGGCCCCCATCGGTATCGTCTATGTCATTGACGCGGCCAGCGCCTTGGTGCTGCCGGTCATTAGCGGCTTGGCGTTTGTTGCCACGCTGGCGGCGCGGCAATTGGTGGCGGCAGAAATTGACCCGCGCGACCATGCACTGTTTTACGCCGCTTGGTTGCTGACCATTGCCGGCATGCTGGGACAGGTGACCACGGGCGACGCGTTCAACATTTTCGTCTTCCTCGAAATTTCGTCGCTGTCCGCCTATGCGCTGGTCGCCATGGGCGCCGGTCGCGACCGCCGCGCCCTGCCGGCCGCCTTTAATTATCTTATTCTCGGCACGGTCGGCGCGACCTTTTACGTCATCGGCATTGGCCTGCTTTATATGCTGACCGGCACGCTGAACCTGATGGATTTGGCCGACCGACTGCAAGATGTTGAAGCGACCCGCGCCAGCTTTACCGCCATGGCGTTTATCGCGCTGGGGCTTTTCTTGAAGATGGCCCTGTTCCCCTTGCATTTCTGGCTGGTGCCGGCCTATGCGCATGCGCCATCCGCCGTCTCGGCGTTAATGGCCGCCACGGCCACCAAAGTATCGGTCTATGTTCTTATCCGGCTTATCTTCGGCGTATTCGGCATTGAGTTTCCGGGGTTGGCTGATGCGGTTGGCCTGCTGGTACTGACACTTGGTATTGCCGGTGCTTTTGTCGGCACTTTGGCGGCGATTGTCGAAACCGATTTGAAAAAACTGTTCGCGCAAAGCTCCATCGCGCAGCTCGGCTATATGGCCATCGGCATCGGCGCCATGAGCGCGACCGGTCTGGCCGCCGCCTTTATTCATCTGTTTAATCACGCGCTGATGAAAGGCGCGCTGTTTTTGGCCGTCGGGCTGATTGCCGCGCAAGCCGGTCGCGCCACTATGGGCACCATTCAAGGGGCCGGTAAACAAATTCCGATGACCATGACGGCAATTTTGCTCGGCGGCCTGGCGCTGATTGGCGTACCTCTGACCGCCGGATTTATTTCCAAGCTGTATTTGGTGCGCGCCCTGCTGGAGAGCGATTATTGGCTGCTCGCCTTTTTGACTTTCGTATCCTCAGCCTTGGCGCTGGCCTATGTGTGGAAAATCATTGAAGCGGCATGGCTGAAAGAACGCCCGGCCGACGCCCCGGTTCTGACCGAAACGCCGATGGGATGGATCCCCGCATGGCTGATGGTCATCGCCACGATTGGCTTTGGCGTCTACGCCACACCACTGGTTGACGCAGCCTATGCGGCGGCTCATGTGTTCATCCAAGGGGGTGGGCAATGATAAGTCAATTAACCGGCGAACAGCTGATTTGGGCCTTGCTCGGCCTGCCCTTGCTGGCCACTGCTTTGGTGCCGCTTTTGCATCGCGCACCGAATTTGCGCGACGGGCAAGCAGTGCTTATCGGGCTGGTGACGGCGGCTTGCGCGATTGCCCTTTATCGCCTGCCGACCGGTGCCAGCGTTACACTTATTGAATTGGCGCCGGGCCTTAGCCTGACGTTTACGCCGGAGCCATTGGGCAAATTATTTGCGCTGGTCGCCGGCTGCCTGTGGCCATTGGCAACACTGTACACAATTGGCTATATGCGCGGCGCCGGTGAGGCAAACCATACCCGCTTCATGCTGTTTTATGCGGTCGCCATTCACGCGGCTATGGGCATCGCGCTGTCGGGCAATTTGCTGACGCTGTTCGTGTTTTATGAAGTGCTGACCTTCTCAACCTATCCGCTGGTCACCCATAAGGGCACGGAGGCAGCCGTACAAGCGGGCCGCGTCTATCTCGGCATTTTGGTGGCCAGCTCGGTCATTTTCTTGCTATTCGGCGTCATTGGCGTGTGGGTTGTTGCCGGCACGCTGGACTTTGTGCCGGGCGGGGTTTTGGCCGGTAAGATCGACCCATTTTATGTGCCGGCCCTTTTGGCGCTATTCGCCTTTGGTATCGGCAAAGCCGCTTTAATGCCACTGCATCGCTGGCTGCCGGCCGCCATGGTGGCACCGACGCCGGTCTCGGCCCTTTTGCATGCGGTAGCGGTGGTGAAAGCCGGTGTGTTCACCGTGCTTAAAGTGGCGGTATATATTTTCGGCATTGATTTTCTGGCGCAAACCGGCGGCTCGGATTGGCTGGTCTGGGTCGCCAGCTTCTCCATGTTGGCGGCCTCCATTGTTGCCATGAGTAAAACCAATTTGAAGGCGCGGCTGGCTTATTCAACGGTCAGCCAATTGGCCTATATTGTTTTGGGGGCGGCTTTGGCGACTTCGGTCGCGGCCTCCGGCGCAGCGCTGCACATCGCCACCCATGCGGCCGGTAAAATCACGCTGTTTTTCTGCGCCGGAGCAATTTATGTCGCCCACCACCATGCCGATATTAAAGATATGAACGGGCTGGGCCGTACCATGCCGATCACTTACACCGCTTTTGCGCTGGGGGCCTTGTCGATTATCGGCGTGCCGCCGCTGGCCGGGGCTTGGTCGAAATTCATGCTGATGGGCGGCGCACTGGATGTCGGTTATGTGCTGGTGCTGCTGGTGCTGATGGTGTCGTCATTGCTCAATCTGGTTTATCTCGGTGAGATTGTCATTCGCGGCTTTTTTGCCGAACAGACGCATAAGTTGGACGGCGTGCAAGAAGCCCCGTTGGCCATGTTAATTCCGCTCAGCCTGACCGCCCTCTTGACGCTGGTCTTGTTCTTTACCGTCGATGCTTTCATCCTCGACCTGCCAACAACAATAGAGGGCAGCCATGGCCGATAAATCAGCCGCCACAGCAGTTTGGGCGACGCGCGCGCTTTATGCACTTTATGCCTTGTGTGCCGTCTTGCTTATTGGTGAATTTATCATTCATCGGCATGCTTATTTTGCATTTGAAGCGACGCCGCTGTTTTTCGTGTTGCTGGGGCTGGTGAGCTTTGCGCTTTGTCTGGTGTTGAGCCGGGTGCTGCACGGGCTGGTCTCGCGCCGTAATGATTATTACGCGGAGGACGATAATGGTTGAGGCTTTGGTCGCCATTCCCGGTCTGCTGCTGATACTGGGCGCCGCTCTGGTGCCGCTGCTGCCGCATGCGCTGCGCAATCTTTACATGCTGCTGCTTATCGTCATGTCGGCTTTCGGCGTTTGGGGGCTCGACAATGGCGTGCATATGAGCGGCCAATTGGCCGGTCTTGATTTGGTTTTGGTGCGCGCCACGCCGCTGACCCATGCCTTCGCTTTGGTGTTCCATATTGCCGCTGCACTGAATGTGATTTACGCGCTGCATGACAAGTCCAAGCTGACGCCAACAGCCGGTCTGGCTTATGCCGGTGCCGCCATTGCCGCCTTGTTTGCCGGTGATTTCATCACCCTGTTCATCTATTGGGAATTGACGGCCTTTACCTCCGTGCTGCTGATATTGGCCGGTCACACCGCCAACAGCCAAGCCGCCGCCATGCGCTATTTGCTGCTGCAGGTCGGCAGCGGGGTGATTTTGCTGGCCGGGGCGGTTTTGCTGTGGCGCACCAGCGGCTCCCTGATTATCGGACCGGTTGACATGAACGGCCCGGCCGGTGTCGTGCTGCTGGTCGGTATCGGCATTAAGGCGGCCTTTCCACTGGTCAGCGATTGGCTGCAAGACGCCTATCCAGAAGCCTCACCGACCGGCACGGTGGTGCTGTCAGCATTTACCACCAAGCTGGCGATTTATATGCTGGCCTCCTGCTTTGCGGGCTATGAAGCGCTGATGATTATCGGCGCGATTATGGCCGTGGTGACTACTTTTTATGCACTAATTGAAAACGACCTGCGCCGCGCGCTGGCTTATTCCTTGAACGGTCAATTGGGGCTGATGGTTATCGGCATCGGCAATGGCACGCCACTGGCATTAAACGGTGTGGTGGCGCATGCGTTTGCCAGCACAATCTACCAAGGCTTGTTGTTTATGGCGATGGGCGCCGTGCTGTATCGCACGGGCACCGCCAAAGCCTCAGAGCTTGGCGGGCTGGCCAAGCATATGCCGCTGACCGCTTTGTTTGCCGCTATTGGCGGCGCATCGATTGCCAGCGTGCCGCTGTTTTCCGGCTTTGCCACCAAATCGCTGACCATTGGTGCAGCGGCAAAAGCGGGCCATGAATGGATGTGGCTGGTCTTGCTGTTTGCCTCGGTTGGGGCGCTTTTGCACTCCGGCCTGCGGCTTAGCTATCACGCCTTTCTCGCTGCCAATGAGGATATCAAAGCTGAAGAAGCGCCGCGCAATATGCTGCTCGCCATGGGGCTGGCGGCGGCGCTTTGTGTGCTTATCGGCATTTATCCGGCACCGCTTTATGCGCTGCTGCCGTTTGATGCCGGATATAAAGTCTGGGCGCCCGGTCATGTCATGGGCGAAATGCAATTACTGGCATTTGCCGCCCTGGCCTTCGTGCTGCTGGTGAAAAAAGGCATTTATCCCAGCCCGCGTGACCGGCTGGTGCTCAATGCCGATTGGTTTTTGCGCGCTGCTGCCAAACATGTGGTGTTGGATTTGGCCAAACCCTTGGTCAAGCTGTGGTTCACCCTATTGGGCAAAGCCAAAGATATTTTGCTGCGCGCGCTGTCGGCCAGTGAAGAAGCCAGCCGTGAGAGCGGTTTGGTATCGGGCATTGCCTCAACCGGCGCGGCGGCCGGTATCTTCTTGGCCATGTTTGCGCTGATGCTGCTTATTCGCCAGCTTATGTAGCAGGCAATAAAAAGGGCGCCCCGCAGAGCGCCCTTTCTCAATTATCAAAAGTCCGTTACAGACCCAGCACCGCCTTAGCGATGATGCCGCGCTGAATTTCATTCGACCCGGCATAGATGGAGGTCTTGCGATAGTTGAAGTAACGCGGTGTCACCGGCGCCACACCGGCCATGCCGATATCGCTCTCATTATTGGAAGCCAGCGTGTCCTCGACAAAAGGCAGGCCATATTGACCGACCGCTTCCATGCCCAGCTGCGAGACTTCTTGCTGCAGCTCGGAGCCGCGTGTCTTCAGCATTGATGAGGAGCCGGGGCCAATATTCTGACCGGCACTGATTTCCGAGAAAATCCGCAATTCAGTGGCTTCCAACACCATAATTTGACGCTCCAAATCGGACATTTTGGCGGCAAAGTCATCATCTTGCGTCAAAGGCTGACCGTCCGATACGACATCTGCGGCCAGTTTTTTTACCTTTTCGAGGCTGCGATACAGACCGCCTGAATAAGGGTTACCGCGCTCAAATTCGAGCAAATATTTGGCACAGGTCCAACCCTCATTAAGGTTACCGACCAGATTTTCCTTCGGCACTTTGACGTCTTCAAAGAACACTTGGTTAATCTCTTGTGCGCCTTCGGCCGGGCCGTCTAAAGTAACCAGCGGCGATACGGTGACGCCCGGCGACTTCATGTCGATGAGCAGGAAGGAAATGCCTTCTTGCCGCTTGCCTTCATTATTGGTGCACACGAGACAGAAAATCATGTCGGCGTGCTGCGCCATGGTTGTCCAAATCTTGGTGCCATTGCACAAGAAGTGATCGCCCTTATCCTCTGCCTTCATTTGCAGCGAGGCGAGGTCTGAACCGGAGCCCGGCTCTGAATAGCCCTGACACCACCACACATTGGATGCGAGAATATCCGGAAGATATTTCGCCTTTTGCTCTTCCGTGCCGAATTTCATAATCACCGGCGCGACCATGGTCATGCCGAATGCAATTGTGTGCGGCGCACCGGCGCGTTCCATTTCTTGCGTGTAGATGAATTTCTGCGTCGGGGTAAAGCCGGCACCGCCATGCTCAACCGGCCAGTTCGGCGCGGCCCAGCCTTTTTCATACAGGCGCTTTTGCCAAGTAATGTGGCTTTGTTTGGTGATATAGCCGTTTTTCGACCGCTCACATTCGCGGCGAATATCCGGCGTAAAAGCTTCGTCGATAAAATCACGCACTTCCTGACGGAAGGCTTCATCTTCAGCGCTATATTTCAAGTCCATAACTGTCTCCCACTAAACGCTTATGATACGAATTTAACCGGCACAACGTCCGGTGCGGCAGCCATTACACCGCCACCCAAAGGAGCGGCAGCGGCGCCAAAGGCGGCTGATTTACCATGCGCATTGCGCGCATCGAGGTTCTCATAAATCTCAAACACCCGATAAGTGGTCGGGTCGGCTTCATCCTGCATCAAATCATATTGCAGCGTGCCCGGCTCTTCGGCCTTTACGGCTTTTTGCATTTCAGCAAAGGCCGCCTCAAATTCAGCCTGCTTGCCGTCAACCACTTTCAGTGTTGCCATATATCCCAGTTTCATCTTCGGCCTCCCTAACCGTTATTTATCTTGATAATCCGCCGGCCGCTTTTCCAGCATCGCCGTAATTGCCTCAACATGATCATCACTGACATGCATCAGCGCCTGCGCATTGGCCGACATTTCCATCACCGTTTCAAAACCGGCGGTTTGACCATGCCGCATCAATCGTTTGGCTGCGCGCAGGCTTTCAGCGCTTTGGCGGATAATATCTTCAGCCATAGCTTGCGCGCTTTGCTGCAATTTGTCATCCGAAACCACTTGCGACACGAGGCCCCACTGTAGGGCGGTTTCGGCTGAAATCGTATTGCCGGTAAATAATAATTCGGCGGCGCGCGCCTGGCCTATCATACGCGGCAGCAACCATGCACCGCCATCGCCCGGTATCAGACCGATTTTCAAAAAAGTAGCCCCAAAAATGGCACTCTCCGCCGCGATGCGCATATCGCAAAGACACGCCACATCATTGCCCAAGCCAATGGCCGGGCCATTAACGGCGGCAATGGCCGGAACTTCAAGCCCCCACAGGCTTTTGACGATTTGATGAATGCCGCGGCGATACCCATCGGCAACATGCGCCGCTGTGCCGCCAAACGGCCCGTCGCGCTGCTGCATGGCTTTGATATTGCCACCGGCCGAAAAGGCACTGCCGGCACCGGTCAAAATCACACAACGCACGTTGCGGTCGGCATTAATATTGCCGATTATCTCAGAAAAAACCTGACCATCTCCCGGCTCGCCCAGCGCATTGCGCATATCGGGCCGGTTGATGGTCAGGGTAACAATGTGTCCCTGCTGGTTTACGTCCAGCACGGTCATTTAATTAAGCCGCTGCAAAGCGCTTCAGATGGTGGTCGACATTACCGAATTGGGTGTCGATTACCGTCAAACGCTTGAAGTAATGGCCGACATTCAACTCTTCCGTCATGCCCATGCCACCGTGCAGCTGCACGGCTTCCTGACCGACGAAACGACCGGATTTACCGATTTGGACTTTGGCGCCTGAAGCGGCTTTTTTGCGCTCATCTTCGCCTTCGACCAGTTTCATATTGACCATATAGGTCATAGACACTGACTGCTCATATTCCATGAACATATCGACCATGCGGTGCTGCAGAACTTGGAAGCTGCCGATCGGCACACCAAACTGCTTACGGGTCTTACAATATTCAACCGTTGCATCATTCAGTGACTTCATGTGGCCCAAAGCTTCGGCACAAACAGCGCCAATGCCGTGGTCCAGAGCTTCTTCCAACATGCTGATGCCGGTTGCGGCATCGCCGATCAGCGCATCAGCCGATACGGATACATTTTCCAAAGTCACTTCGCTGGCGCGGTTGCCGTCAACGGTCGGATAATCCTGCGTTGATACACCGGCAGCTGATTTGTCGACAATGAACAGGCCAATGCCGTTGCGGTCGCGCTGCTCGCCTGAAATGCGGGCAGAAACGATAAGCTTGTCGGCCCATGGGGCACCGGCAACAACTGCTTTGGTGCCGTTCAGCACATAATTGTCGCCATCGGCTTTGGCTGAGGTCAGCACATCAGCCGGGTTGAAGCGGCTTTGCGGCTCGCTATAGGCCAGCGCCCAAATGTTTTCACCACCGATAATACCGGCCAGATTGGCTTCTTTTTGTGCCGCTGACCCATGACGGTTCAAAATGCCGCCGCACAATACGACGGTCGGCAAATACGGCTCAACAACCAGACCACGGCCCAGCTCTTCCATGATGACCATAATCTCGATCGGACCACCGTCGAGGCCGCCCATATCTTCAGAGAACGGCGCCGCCAACAGACCCAGTTCAGCAAACTGGCCCCAAATGTCACGGCTCATGCCTTCTTCGCTACGGATGATTTTCATCCGGCTGTCGAAGTCATAATTGTCCTGAACAAAACTCTGCACCATGTTACGCAGCAGGGTTTGCTCTTCGGTAAAACTAAAATCCACTGTTCAAATTCCTTCTTTTGTTCGCGCTTGGCGTTGGCAAAAGCCTAGAGGCCCAGCACCATCTTGGCAATGATATTGCGCTGAATTTCGTTCGAGCCGCCATAAATGGAGGTCTTGCGATTGTTGAAATAATTTTGCGATACGCCTTCAGCGTAATCCGGACCGATGGAGAGATAATTGTCACCCCGATCCAATTGCGGCACCCACGGGCTGGCATAATTGCCGACCGCTTCCATGGTCAGCTCGGTCACCCGTTGCTGAATTTCCGTGCCTTTAATTTTCAGAATGGAACTTTCCGGACCCGGGCCCTGACCTTTACTTTCCGAGGCCAGCGTCCGCAATTCGGTATATTCCAGTGCTGTCAGATCGACTTCCAGCTCGGCGATTTTGCGGGCGAAATCCGCGCTATCGATAAGCGGCGCACCGTCTTCCATCTCGCCACGGGCAATTTCGCGCAGACGGTCAATCGCCTTTTTCGAACGCGCCACACCGGCAATACCGGAGCGCTCATTGCCGAGCAAGAATTTGGCAATCGTCCAGCCTTTGTTTTCTTCACCGACCAGATGTTTCGCCGGGACGCGTACATCGGTCAGGAACACTTCATTGACCTCATGGCCGCCATCAATGGTGATGATCGGTTTGACTTCAATACCCGGTGTGTTCATGTCGATGAGCAGGAAGGAGATACCTTCTTGCGGCTTGCCTTCTGACGCGGTGCGCACCAAGCAGAACATCCAATCGGCGTGTTGCGCCAGAGTTGTCCAAATCTTGTGGCCATTGACGATGTAGTCATCACCATCGCGCTCGGCTTTGGTTTTCAGACCGGCCAAGTCAGAACCGGCACCCGGCTCTGAATAGCCTTGGCACCACCAACTTTCACCAGACAGAATGCCCGGCAGAACCCAATCTTTTTGCTCTTGATTGCCGAATGTGTAAATCACCGGGCCAAGCATGGCGACGCCAAATGGCAGCGGCGGAATGGTGCCGAAAGCAGCGCTTTCTTCATTCCAAATATATTTTTGCGTCACCGACCAGCCGGTGCCGCCAAATTCTTCCGGCCAGCTTGGGGCAACCCAGCCTTTTGTGTGCAGGATTTTGTGCCAAGCAAGAAAATCTTCCTTGCTCAAATCCCCACGATCAACCCCGACCAAATGTTTCGGGTAATTTTCTTCAATAAAACTGCGCACTTCGGCGCGGAAAGCTTCATCTTCCGGTGCGAAATTCACATCCATAACCAGTCTCCCTATTCCTTTGATTAAAAACTTAGAGAAAAACGCCGGTAAATCAATTGGAAGCTTCGGAAAAAATGCCGCATGGCACAATTTTGCGCCTGCCGGTTTGCATCCGCCCGGCGCGTGGGGTAGCTTGCCGCCATGACCAACATGACAGACAGCCCGAAATCACCCTGCCGCCGCGTTTGCGCCGTATCGGCGCGGGCCGGATTTTGCGTCGGCTGTGGTCGTAAAATGAATGAGATTGGCGGCTGGTCGCGCTTCACCGATGATGAAAAGCGCGCCGTTTTGGCCGAATTGCCGGCCCGCATGGAAAGCCTGAAAAGCGCTTAAGGCTTTAATCGGATTTCGGGGCAAACCAGCTCAGCGGCGCCGCCAAATCAACCACCCCACCAATGACAATAATGGATGGCGGTTGCAGACCGTGTTTCTCGGCCAGTTCGGCCGCCTCTGCCAATGTGCCGGTTACGACGGTTTGGCGCGGTGTGGTGGCATGGGTAACGATGGCCAGCGGCTCATCAGCCGGTCTTCCGGCCTGCATCAATAAATCGGCAATCACCTGCAAACGGCTCATCGCCATATAAATGACAATCACCGGCGACGCTTTGGCGATAGCCGCCCAATCAAGCAATTCGGCCTTGCCTTTACCGGCCAAATGGCCGGTGACGAAAGTGACGGCGTGATTGACCTCACGATGGGTGACCGGCACACCGGCATACCCCAACCCGCCAATACCGGCGGAAATGCCGGGAATAATACGAAACGGGATATACGCCGCCACCAAGGCTTGCGCCTCTTCACCGCCGCGACCGAAAACGAATGGGTCGCCGCCCTTAAGGCGCAGCACCCGTTTGCCGTCTTGCGCCAGCGCAATCAATTTGTCGGTAATATCTTGCTGGTTCCAACTTGGCTTACCGCCGCGCTTACCGGCATAGAAAAGCTCTGCCTCAGGCCGCACCAGCGACAAAATATCTTCAGATACCAATGCATCATAAACCACGCAATCAGCCTGTTTCAGCGCATTAACGGCATGTAAGGTCAAGAGACCGGGGTCGCCCGGTCCGGCACCGGTCAGCCACACCCAACCGGGCGCGAAAGGCGGCAGGCCGCTAATTTCAATATCCGGCACCGGCATATCGCTTAGCGTCAGGCGGACAATATCCTGCTGGTTTTTCGCATCATCGCTCATCGCTGCCTTATAGGCGGTTTTACCGGTGCGGTAAATCATGCTACGGAAACCGCACAAATGAAGGGGAAGTTCCATGTTGTCCAAACCACGTGCCGATTTGAAACCGAACAGTGCCGATTTTGAAAATGGCCCCTTGGTCAAGCCGACCGGCTTTCGCGAATATGACGCGCGCTGGCGGTTTCCCGATGAGATTAACCTGTCCGGCATGCAAGCGCTCGGCTTTGGCCTCGGCAATGTGTTGTTTGACCTGCTGGGCGATGATGAGCAGCCGCGCATCGTCGTCGGCCATGATTTCCGCTCCTATTCGCAAAGCATCAAGCTGGCGCTGACCACCGGACTGATGAGCGCCGGGGTTGAGGTGCTGGATATTGGTCTGGCCCTGTCGCCGACCGCTTATTTCGCGCAATTTCATCTCGATGCCCCGGCTGTCGCCATGGTGACGGCCAGTCATAATGATAATGGCTGGACCGGTGTCAAAATGGGTGCGGCCCGCCCGCTGACATTCGGACCGGATGAAATGTCAGCACTGCGGGAAACCGTGTTGAACAATACCGGCACCAGCCGTGCCGGCGGCAGCTATCGGCGCATTGAAGGCGTCGCGCAAGCCTATAAGGACGACCTGACCGACCGCGCCCCGTTCAGCCGCAAGCTGAAAGCGGTTGTCGCTTGCGGTAACGGCACGGCCGGGGCTTTTGCACCGGAAGTGCTGCGCGCGCTGGGCATTGATGTGGTTGAACTGCATTGCGATTTGGACCACAGCTTCCCCAATCACAATCCCAATCCGGAAGACATGAAAATGTTGCACGCCATACGCGACAAAGTGCTGGAAACCGGCGCTGATATCGGCTTCGCCTTTGACGGTGACGGCGATCGCTGCGGCGTCGTTGATAATGAAGGTGAAGAAATTTTCGCCGATAAAATGGGCGTGCTGGTCGGCCGTGATTTGGCCAAACAACATGAGGGCGCAGTGTTTGTCGCCGATGTAAAATCGACCGGCCTGTTTGCCACCGACCCTGAGCTGCAAGCGGCCGGGGCGACCACCCATTATTGGAAAACCGGCCATTCTTATATGAAACGCCACACACACGAGCTGGGCGCATTGGCCGGGTTTGAGAAGTCGGGCCATTTTTTCTTCAACGCGCCGGTTGGGCGTGGCTATGATGATGGCATTGTCACCGCCATTGCCATTGCCGATATGCTGGACCGCGCCCCAACGCAAAGCATGGCCGATATGCGCCGCTCTTTGCCGACCACTTATGGTTCGCCCACCATGTCACCGCATTGCGATGACACGCAAAAATATGGCGTCATTGAACGCGCCGTAGCGCATTTTGAAAAATTGGCGGCCGATGGTGGCACGCTTATCGGTCAGCCGATCCGCGATTTGGTAACGGTCAATGGCGTGCGTATTACGGTTGAAGACGGCACATGGGGGCTGTTGCGCGCCTCTTCCAACACGCCGAATTTGGTCGTGGTGGTGGAAAGCCCGGTGTCAGAAGAAAACAAGCGCGCCATGTTTGAGGCGATTGATGCGCATTTGGCGACCTATCCTGAGGTCGGCGACTACGACCAAAAGCTCTAAACTATCAAGGCGAGCAACATGCGCCCGCCGGAGATGAATAGAAAGCCTGCAAAAATACGGTTGAGATTTTTCTTGCTCAGCCGATGTGCCAGCTTGGCCCCCAAGGGCGCGCCCGCCATGCTGGCCGGAATAATCATCAAAAACGCCAGGCCATTGACATAACCCAAAGCGACATTCGGCAAGTCGGGCACCGACCAGCCACCGACAATAAAGCCCAGCGTGGCCGGAATGGCGATAATCACCCCCAATACGGCGGAAGTGCCGACCGCCCTATGCACATCGCGCCCTGCGGCATTGAGCAAGGGCACGGACAGCGTGCCACCGCCAATGCCCATTAGAGACGAGAAAAAGCCGATAAGCGATGCCAGTGATTTTTGCACCCGTTCGCCAATCCGCGCATCGCTGGCTTCACCGCCAGTCTTATTGGTTATCATGCGCACTGCCATGGTGAGCGCCAAAGTGGCGAAGACGATTTTCAAACCGGCCGGCGCGATATAGCGCGCCGCCACAGCCCCGACCAAAGCGCCGATGGCGATATAGGCGCCCCAGCTTTTCAATACATCGACATCAACCGCGCCGCGTTTGAAATGCGCCCGCGCCGATTGTGTGCCGGTGAAACAGATGATGGCCAATGAAGTCGCCACCGCCATATGGATTTGCAAATGCGCCGGTAACTCAAAAAACACGAAGGTTTGAAACAGCACCGGCACCAAAATAATGCCGCCGCCAACCCCCAACAGACCGGCGATAATGCCGGAGGCAAAACCGGCAGCCAATAAAACGCCGGCCAAAATAATCAACTCGATGCTCATGAGCGCGCCTCCATAAACGCCGCTTTTTTCGCCTGCTCGGCCTCAACCAGCGCCAATGCCTCACGCAATACTGTGGCATCATCGCCACGCCTTGGGGCATTTTCGCTGAGGTGCCGCCGCCAAATGCGCCCTCCCGGCTGGCTTTGAAACAGCCCCATCACATGCCGCGTCAGCGCATGCAGCGGCGTGCCTTTGGCAACCAGTCGCTCGGCATAGGGTATTAAAGCCTCCACTACGGCGGCGCGACTGGGCGCAGCATGGGTATCGCCAAACAGGGTTTGGTCCACACCGGCCAGCAAATACGGATTTTTATACGGCGCGCGGCCCAGCATCACCCCATCGACATGGGCCAGATGAGCACTGCTTTCTGCCAACGTTTCAATGCCGCCATTAATGGAAATCAGCAAATCAGGATACGCCCGCTTCAGCTGATAGACCAAATCATAATCAAGCGGCGGGATGTCTCGGTTCTCTTTCGGGCTCAACCCTTCCAGCCAGGCCTTGCGGGCATGGACGATAAAATGCGTGACGCCGGCGCTTTTGCATTTTTCAACCAAAGTGAACAGCGCGTCATGTGGGTCTTGATCATCCACGCCGATGCGACTTTTGACGGTGACGGGAATGGCCACGGCATCGCGCATGGCAGCCATGCATTCAGCCACCAAATCGGGTTCTTGCATCAAACACGCGCCAAACTGACCGGACTGCACACGGTCTGACGGGCAGCCGACATTGAGGTTAATCTCATCATAGCCCCAATCCTCGCCAATCTTCGCCGCCTCTGCCAAAGCCGCCGGTTCGCTACCGCCCAATTGCAGTGCCAGCGGATGTTCTTCGGCATTGAAATCCAGTAGCTTGCCGCGTTCGCCAAAGCGAATGGCATTGGCCGTCACCATTTCAGTATAAAGCCGCGCCCGCCGCGACATCAGCCGCAGGAAAAAGCGGTCATGCCGGTCGGTCCAATCCATCATCGGCGCGACGGAAAAACGAATATCGGGCGCGGTTAAACTCATGCGCCTTTGTCGCCTTTTTTTTCTGCAAGAGCAAAGAAAAACCCGCGAGGTCACCCCCGCGGGTTTTCGTTTCAAACCAAGCCGTTTTATTTCTTGTTGCTGGCCAATTCGTTAAACGGCACGTTTTTATCGACGCGAATATCTTGCGGCAGGCCGAGCACCTGTTCCGACACGATATTGCGCAGAATTTCATCCGTGCCACCGGCGATGCGATAACCGGCTGCGCCAATCCATTGGTTTTGGAAGGCACCGGCCATCGGGCTTTCGTCAGCGTCTTGCATAATGCCGCCTTGGCCTTGAATATCCATGGCAAAGCTGCCGATGTCCTGCATTTTCGGACCGGAGACGATTTTACCGATGGAGCTTTCCGGCCCCGGCACTTGGCCTTTCGACAAAGCGGTCAGCGTACGGAATTTGGTGTATTTCAGACCTTGCGTCTGAACATACCAATCGGCCAGCTTTTCGCGCACATTGGCGTCTTTCAGAGCCGGGCCGTTTTCCAATTCAGTATCACGGGCCAGTTTCAGCAATTCGATGTAATCGACACCGCTGCCTTGACCAATGGCCAGACGCTCATTCATCAGCGTGGTCAGCGAAACTTTCCAGCCCTCACCGACATCGCCGAGACGCTGGCTGTCCGGCACGCGCACATCATTGAAGAACACTTCGTTGAAGCCGCTGCCGCCTGAGATTTGCTTAATCGGACGGATTTCAATGCCTGGCGTTTTCATGTCCAAGAAGAAAAAGGTCAGACCTTTATGCTTCGGCACGGTCGGGTCAGAGCGGGTGACGATAATGCCGTAATCGCAAAAATGCGCGCCCGATGTCCAGACTTTCTGACCATTGATAATCCAGTCATCGCCGTCTTTTTCACATTTTGTGCGCAGACCCGCGACATCAGAACCGGCAGCCGGTTCGGAGAACAGCTGGCACCAAATTTCTTCGCCATACAGAGCCGGTTTGACATAGCGTTCGCATTGTTCCGGCGTTGCCCATTTCATCATGGTCGGGATGCACATGCCGAGGCCGATTTCGAAAAAGCCGCCCGGCACATCAAAGTTCGACTCTTCTTGGCTGTAAATCACCGACTGGATCGGCGTGCCGCCAAGGCCGCCAAATTCTTTCGGCCATGTGATGGCGGCATAACCGGCAGCGGCTTTTTTGGCCTGCCATTCTTTGGCACGAGCCAGACGCTCGGATTCCGGTTTGTCGGAAACACCGGCTTTTACCTTATTCGGGTCTTTCGGTTTTGCATTTGCTGAAAGCCATTCACGCACTTCGGCACGAAATTTGGCTTCTTCGGGGGTATCGTTAAAATCCATTTAACTGTCCTTCCTCTCACTCAAATTGTGCTGACTGACACGCGGTGTGCACACATCGAGCCACATTCATCAAAGCCGCCTAAGCGACGTTACTTTTTTCAAGCTCAGCGACGAGCCTGTCTTTCCACCGGCTGGCACTGCCCAAAGACAGAGCCAGAAGTTTTGACCGGCGATAATGGAATTGCGGGTTGGCTTCCCATGTAAAGCCGATGCCGCCATGCACTTGGATGCATTCTTGCGCCGCGAAACGATAGGCTTCAGTGGCTGAAATGCGCGCCGAGGCTGCCGCCAGTTCCAACTCGCTGCCGTCTTCCGACAAAATCATTGCGCCGTAATAAGCGTTGGAGCGGGCCAATTCCAACTTCACATACATATCGGCCAGCTTGTGTTTGATGGCCTGATAAGAACCGATTTGACGGCCAAAAGCATAACGGTCGAGCGAATAGTCTTTCGCCATGTTAAGCGCCGCTTCTGCGCCACCGACTTGCTCAAAAGCCACCAGCACGGCGGCCCCGGCTTCAACCCGCTTCATCAGCGCCCAGCCTTCGCCTTCACCGCCGAGTAATTGTGCATCGGCATCTTCAAAGCTGATTTCGGCATGGCCGCGTGTCGGGTCAACGGTTTTCACAGGCCCGCGGGTGACGCCGTCTTGCGTCAGGTCAACCAGCACCAATGACACGGCTTGTTCGCCGGTCCCGCCCGTATTGGCCAGCACCACGGCAACGGAGGCGGTTTCGCCATCCGGCACCGGCAATTTGCGACCGTTCAGCTTGCCGCCTGAAAAGGTTACTTTGGTATTGCGCGGGCTCGGTGCGGCCGGGCCTTCCGCTGCGGCCAGCGTGCCGATGATGTCGCCTGAAGCGAGCTTCGGCAACCAAGCCTGCTTTTGCTCTTGCGAGCCGGCCAGCTTCAGAGCTTCTGCTGCCATATAAATGGAAGAAGAAAACGGCACCGGCGCAGCAGCACGACCCAATTCTTCAGCAATCACACACAGCTCCAGCGCGCCCAAGCCAAGACCGCCAAACTCTTCCGGAATGGCGGCACCGGTAAAGCCCAGCTCGCACAGACCTTGCCAAACACCGTCATGATGGCTGTCATCGCTTTCCAGAATGGTGCGAACATCATCATAGCTGCACTTGTCCTCAAGGAACTTGCGCGCCTGATCTTTCAGCATTTTCTGGTCGTCAGAAAAATCGAAATTCATATTTTGTGCCTCCCTATTGGCTTAAAAACTAGAGCAAGCCCTGGGGGAGGTCAATCATTGGCAACGGCAACGCGGCAGCGTTTACGCGGCCAATCGTGCTATAATAGTGTCAAATAAGGCGGCCACTGCCTGCCGATGCGCGGCAATGGTTTGCTGCAAACGCGGCATATCCGGCTCGTTCAGCCCCTCCAACACCAACGCGGCTGTGGCCGGTGCCGGTTCGGCCATATTGTCTTCCAGACACAGGCTGGCAATTTGTCGCAAGCTCAAGAAACACGCAGCCGCCGCTGACAAGGCCTGATGCTCTGCTTCAGCCAGCACATTCAGCGCACGCAAATCAGCCAATAGTTTCGGCAAGGCGCGCGCGCCGAGCAGTGTCTTATGCTCAGGAGCATGCGCCAATTGCAGCGCTTGCGCGATAAATTCAATATCGACCAAACCGCCATCGCCACGGCGAATATCAAACGGCCCGGCTTGCGGCTGATGACGGCGCAAGCGGGCGCGCATGTCGACAATATCGGCGGCCAATTTTGTACCATCACGCGACTGTGTCAGCACCGCGCCGACCTGCTGCATCACCGCCGCCGCCAGCACCGCATCACCGGCCAAAATACGGGCGCGGGTCAGTGCCATATGCTCCCATGTCCATGCGCGATGAGTTTGGTAATCGACAAAGGCACTGAGCTTGGAGACCAGCGGCCCGGCATTGCCGGAGGGGCGCAATCTGGTATCCACCTCGTAAAGCCCGCCCTCAGCGGTCGGCGCACTTAATCCGCTCAGCAGACGGCGGGCCAAACGCGCCAGCCACCGCTCGGCATCCAATGCGGTTGCGCCGTCCGAGCTCATGGCATAGTCAGGGCAATCGCAAATCAAGATCACATCGAGATCGGATTGCAGGGTCATCTCCCCACTGCCCAGCTTGCCCATGCCCAGTACGGCCAATCGGGCCTCCGGCAATTTGCCGTATTGCCGCTCGATATCGGCCTGCGCTGCCGCCAAAAGCGCGGCAATGGCGCTTTCGGCCAGCGGGGTGTACTGCCCATGCGCTGCCGCCATAACCGGATCGGCCAGCGTGCGGGTGCCGATGCGAAACTGCTCTTCATGGACATGACGGCGCACCACATTCATTGCCGCTTCAAAATCATCCTGCGGCACGGCAGGCATCGGCAAAGGCGCATTGACCGGCTGCACCAAGGCCTCCAATAAATTGGCATTATCAGCCAAAAAGGCCGCCAAGCGCGGCGCGACCGATACAATATCAATCAGCAGGTGCAAGACATGCGGATTCGATTGGAACAATGAAAACAGCTGCACCCCGGCCGGCAGACCGGAGAGGAATTTGTCAAACCGCGTAAACCCCTCATCGGCATCGCCGCCGCGCGCCAAGCGTTGCAAAATAAGCGGCTGCAAGCGGGTGAGAATTTCACGGGCCCGCGCCGAGCGGGTCGCCCCCATGCGACCGGCATGCCAGCCGCGAATGGTCGCCGACACATGGGCCGGACGGGCAAAACCCATTTGCATCAGCGTTTCCAATGTGCCGGGGTCGTCTTCGCCGCCGGTGAACACCAAATTGCCGGTCTCGGCCGATAAGCTGTCGGCTTGCTCAAACAACAGCGCATAATCTTGCGTCACCCGCTGCAAATGCGCCGTCAGTTCGCGCGTGAAATCATCAGCCGTCAGATAACCGGCAAAGCGGGCAAATTTCGCAAAAGCATCGGCCTCGGCCGGCAGGGTTTGCGTCTGCTCATCCAGCCGCATTTGCAAACGGTGCTCCATGCGGCGCAGGTAATAATAAGAGGCGGTCAAACGCTCCGCCGTGGCCGCATCAATCCAGCCCTTTTGCGCCAGCATGGCCAGCATGTCGACGGTGCGGCGACCGCGCAAATCAGTGTCCCGCCCACCGGCGATCAATTGCTGGGTCTGCACAAAAAACTCAATCTCGCGAATGCCACCGCGGCCCAATTTCAAATTGTGTCCCATGGCAGCAATATCGGCATGGCCGCGCACCGCATGAATTTGTCGCTTCATGGAATGCACATCTTCCACCGCCGCAAAGTCGAAATAGCGCCGCCATATATAAGGCTGCAAATCGGTGAGGAATTGCTGACCGGCTTGAAGGTCGCCGGCAATCGGCCGCGCTTTGATGTAAACCGCGCGCTCCCAATTTTGCCCCATGCTTTCATAATAGCCGAGCGCGGCACCGACCGAGACGGTCACCGGCGTGGCGCCGGGGTCGGGCCGCAAGCGCAAATCGACACGGAAGACAAAACCGTCCGCCGTCATGTTTTGCAACAGGCCGGTCAGCCCCTTGACCAAATCAATGTGAAACTTTCGCTCGTCCTGCCCCTCGGCCAGCGGCAAAGCATCGGGCGTGTAATAAACGACAAAATCAATATCGGAGGAGTAATTCAACTCCTGCCCGCCATGCTTGCCGAGCGCCAGCACCACCAAACCGGCTTGCGAGAATGCGGTCAGCTTGCCCTTGGCAACCGCTTGACGCAGCAGAAACTCCAGCCCGCTGGCCACCGCCGTATCAGCCAGGCGGGTCAGCGCTGATGTGACCTGCTCAACATCCCAATGGTCGGCCAAATCGGCCAAAGCAATGGCCAAAGCCAGCCGATTGCGGCAGCTGCGCAGCAGCTGCATGGCAGCGTCCTCGGCGTCACAAAGCTGCATCTGTTCGGTCAAACCGGCCAGCTGCGCGGCGACATAATCATCGACCGATTGGGTTGCCAAAGCGTCCAACACATCGGCATGAGTGCGCATCAGCCGCGCAAGAAACGAACTGCCCTCAACCACCCATTCGAAGAAGCTGTGATGAGTTGCCAATAGCTGCTGCGCAGCCGGTGTCGCGACCGCTGCAATATCGCCGCACAAGGCTGCAGCCTGCACAGCATCCACAGGTCGATGCGGCGGCAGGGCATCGAATAACAGGCTCATTAACTTGCCCGTTTCGGCAGGGTCAGCGTCACCACAAGGCCGGGCTTATTGTCAGCCAAGCTGAGACGCCCGCCATGATGGCTGGCAATCGCCGCCGCCAAAGACAGGCCGAGGCCGCTGCCCTCGCCGGAGCGACTGGCATCCAATCTGACAAAGCGTTCTTGCGCCCGCGCCCGGTCTTGCGGTGCAATGCCGGCACCGCCATCGGCAATACTTAACTCGACCATGGCACCTTTATCATGTACAGCCATGCGCACCTTGCTGCCCCGCCGCTTGGCATGGGTCAGCACATTTTCCAATAAATTGCTGAGCGCTTGCTGCAACAAAGCGGCATCGCCGAAAAACCCCTGCACTGTGTCGGCCTTCAGCGGCAAGTCCATCTCGGCATCGGCAAACACCGCCTCAAACAAATCATGCAGGTCAGAGACCAGTGCCGTGATATCGACCGGCTTTCTTACCAGTTTGGTGACGCCGCTATCGAGCCGCGACAGGGTGAGCAGCGCCGCGAAACTGCGCAGCAGCCCATCGGTTTCGGCCAAGGCTTCTTCTATTTCACCGGCCAGCGCCGGCTCGGCTTGTTCGGCCAAACGTTGCAGACGAATATGCAAACGGGTCAATGGGCTGCGCAAATCATGCGCCAAATTATCACTGACTTGTTTGGTCGCCGCCATCATCTGCTCCAAACGGTCCAGCATGGCGTTGATGTGGTCGGCCATTTCAGCCCATTCATCGCTGCCCGAAACAGTTACCCGCCGGTTCAGGGCCCCGGCCATAACCGGTTGCAATTCGGCATTGACGGCAGCCACTTGGCGGCGCGCTCGGTCGGCCAAAATGCGGCCGCCAAACACCCCTAGCAGGCTGAGGCCGATAAGCGCCGCCAACATGACGGCCCGCATATCGGCCAGCAATTCATCCCTATCCTGCAAATCATAACCGATGAGCAGCACCACATCATTATCCAGCTTGGCAAAGCGGGCGCGCATATTGCGGTTTTGAACCGGAAACTCAATCCACCCGCCGGGCTTTTGCTCGGTGATGCGCGGCAGTGGCATATATTGCAAATTGCCGCCTAAAAACGCTCCCAACTGACTGGAGAAACGCAGCACCATGCCGGGGTCGGTATCGGATAAGGCACTGACAGCCAATGCCAAACCGCGGGCACCGTCTTGCTCGTAAATTTGCGACAGCGAGGCGATTTCGCGCCATACTTGGCGGTCTTGCATTTCGCGCAATTGCACGCCCAAGCGGGTCAGCACCAGCCCCAAAACCAGCCCGACCAGCACCACCACAATCAGTGTGAAGGTTAAGGCCGCACGAAATGAGGACAGCCTGAAAAGGGTCATTTATCCGCCTTCAGCACAAAACCTTGGCCGCGCACCGTATGCAAAAGCGGAATCTCGAAATCCTTATCCAGCTTGCTGCGCAGGCGCGACACATGCACGTCAACCACATTGGTTTGTACATCGACGTTATAATTCCATACATGCTCCAACAGCATGGCGCGGGTCACCACTTGCCCTTGGCGGCGCAATAAAAATTCCAGCAAGGCAAATTCACGCGGATTGACATCCAGCTCCACATCGCCGCGCCGCGCTTTGCGGGCCAGCGCATCGACCGTCAAATCGGCCAATTGCAATTCAGTCTCCGGCGCATCGGCACTGCGCCGCGCCAAGGCGGTAACGCGGGCCAATAATTCGGCATAGGCATAGGGCTTGACCAAATAATCATCGGCACCGGCATCAAAGCCATCGACCCGATCATCAACCTCCCCCAAGGCAGAAAGAAACAAGACCGGCGTGCGGTCGGATTTGGCACGCAAGGCTTTGACCATGCTGACGCCATCCATTTCCGGCATCATGCGGTCAACGACCAGCACATCAAACGTGTTTTCTTCAACGGCCTGCAATCCGGCAACGCCGTTTTCTGCGTGTGTCACCAAAACCCCGTCGCGCCGTAAACTGTCACACAGCAATGCGGCCGCCTCGCGGTCATCCTCAACCAAAAGCAAACGAATATCTGTCATGCGCCTAGGTTAGCGTCTATTCGTCGGCGGTTGAAGTGTTTTGCCCCGGATTATCCCGTCGTGGTTCAGAAATATGCGCTGAAAATTGACGCCAGCCGAGCCAGCCACCCAGCAGCAATATCAAAAGCGGCATCGCCCATAGCAACGCCGTATGCGGGCCAATGCGCGGACGAAACAAAGCGAACTCGCCATAGCGCGCCACCACAGCGGCGCGAATGGCATCATCATCGTCGCCGGCCAGCAAACGATCGCGCACCATTTGGCGTAAATCACGGGCCAGAGGCGCGTCGCTGTCATCAATCGATTGGTTTTGACATACCAGACACCGCAACTCTTGGCTCAGGGCGCGGGCGCGCTTTTCCAGCACCGGATCAGCCAATGCCTCACCGGGGTCCAATGCGGTGGCCGGTGTCAGCAGAACAAGCAGAGCCAGAAGAATACGCATCAGCCGCCTCGCCGCAGACGGGTGCGCAGGGCAAAGCAGCCACCCAGCGCCATCAGCAATGAGCCGATCCAGATAAACGCCACGTAGGGATGATACCAAATACGCAGCACCCGTTTGTCATTGGCCGGTTCACCAACCACCGCATATAGGTGGCCGGTCAAATCAGTGGTGATGGCGGCTTCCGTTGTTTGCGAGCGTTCGGCTTCATAAAAACGCCGCTCCGGAAACAGATAATCGCCATGGTTCGGCCCATTGAGATAGGCCAAACGGGCCCGCTCAGCGCGATAATTCGGCCCATCCACTTCGCGCAAGCCGTCATAGCGCAGCGTCACACCGGCAATCTCAATGCGTTGACCGGGGCTGGCCGCAACCACCACTTCTTCGCGATACTGCGTGGCCGCTAAAATGCCCAAAATCATCACCGCCAAACCGGCATGCGCCAAGGGCGCGGCGAAAGCGGTAGCCGGTAATTTGTTGACCCGCCACAACGCCTGCCGGTAGGGCGCCAATTTTTGCCCCATATCCAACAGCGCGCCGCCCAATAACCAAAAGGCGGCGGCGAACAAGATAATGACGGTTATCGGTGCCTGCCCTTTCAGCCACAGCACCAGCAAGGTTAAGGCAATGGCCGCGGCAGCAGCGCCCAGCAGAACCGAGCGCGGCAACAGCACGCGGCTCTTTTGCCAGGCCAGCAAGGGGCCGAAGGGCAGCAAAATGGCAAAGGGAATGGTCAGCGGGGCAAACACGGCGTTGAAGTAAGGCGCGCCGACGGAAATTTTGCCGCCACCGACAGCATCCAGCGCCAACGGGTAAATGGTGCCGATAAACACCGTCACTGTGGCAGTGGCAAGAAACACATTATTGGCCAGCAGCAGCCCCTCGCGGCTGACCGGTTTGAAGCTTTTATCGGCCGTCAGCAGCGGCAGTTTTTTGGCATAGAGCGCCAAGCCGGCAAAGCTGAAGCCGCATAAAATCATCAGAATGAAAATGCCGCGCGCCGGGTCATTAGCGAAAGCATGCACCGAGGTCAGCACGCCGGAGCGCACCAAAAACGTGCCTGACAGGGACAGCGCAAAAGTGACAATAGCCAGCAGCAGGGTCCATTGTTTTAGCGCATCGCGCTTTTCAGCGACCAGCGCCGAATGCAACAAAGCCGTGCCGGCCAACCACGGCATCAGCGAGGCGTTTTCGACCGGATCCCAGAACCAGAAGCCGCCCCAGCCCAATTCGTAATAGGCCCAGTAAGAGCCAAGCGCGATGCCCAAAGTCAGGAAAATCCAAGCCGTCAAAATCCACGGCCGCATCCACCGTGCCCAAGCGCCGACGCCATTGGTGGCCAGCGCGGCCATGGCAAAAGCAAAGCTCATGGAAAAGCCGACATAACCGGCATACAGCAAAGGCGGGTGCGCGGCCAAAGCCGGGTCCTGCAAAATCGGCGTTAGCCCTTGGCCGGCAAATGGCGCAGGCACCATGCGGGCAAACGGGTTGGAGGTGAAAATCAAAAAGGCGATAAAGGCGATATTCAGCCAGCCTTGCGTAATCAGCGCATAAGTGGCGAAGCGCTTTGGCAGCTTATCTGCGAAATAGGCAAAAGCGGCGCCATAGGCAGCGACAATCAGCACCCATAACAGCATTGAGCCCTCATGATTGCCCCAAACACCGGCAATCTTATAAATGAGCGGCTTGGCGACATGGCTGTTGGCAACTACGACGGCGAGCGAGAAATCCGATTGCACAAAGGCGTAGGTCAAAGCGGCGAAGGCCAGCAACAATACCACCAACTGGCCATAGGCGGCGCGTTTGGCCAAAAGCAAGGCATGTGTTTCGTGTCGTGCAACCAGCCCATGCGGCGCCGCCGCCTGCAACACGGCCAGCGCAAAAGCCAGCACCAGTGCGAAGTGACCCAGCTCAACAATCATGGCTTGCCCCCGGGATGCGGGGCATCCAACCGACCGGCTTTTTCAAGCGCCTCGGCAACTTCAGGCGGCATATAAGTCTCGTCATGTTTGGCCAGAACCGTATCGGCAACAAACAGACCATCCGCGTTAAAGCGGCCCTCGGCTACCACACCTTGGCCTTCGCGAAACAGGTCGGGCAGCATGCCCTGATAACGCACCGTGATATGATGCGCCAAATCGGTAACTTGAAAATCGGCTTGTAACCCGTCGCGGGTGACGGAACCTTCGCGCACCAAGCCGCCAATGCGAATGGCCTCACCGACCGGCGCCGGTTGTGCCACCAATTCGCTGGGCGAACGGAAGAACACAATATTGTCTTCCAATGCGGTCAACGCCAAACCGGCGGCCACAGCCAGAAAGCCAAGCCCGCCAATTATCGCCAGCAGACGCGTTTGTTTTGCGGTCAATTGTGCACTCATCGCAGCTGTTATACGCAATTTACCCCCCGCTTGGCGATGATAAAGCGTCGGCCGGCCCTAGGGCCAGATGCCGCATGAAATGCGGTTATTCCGCCAAACGGCGGTCGAGCATTTTGGCCAATGGGGCGGTGTCGGGCAGACCGACCCGCAAATTGCGCCACAGCCGACGCGCTTGCTCGGTTTGGCCTTGCTGCACATAGGCCTCAGCGCGCCAAAATTGCGCCTGCAAATTATCTTTGTCTTGCCGCAGCGCGGCATCCAGCAGGGTGATGGCCGCGGCATCAACCACACCGTCTTGCTGTTCAATCAAGGCAGCCGCGAGGCCGACTTGCGCCTCGACATCCGTGTCTGTCAAATCAAGCAGGCGTTGCCACGCATCGGCCGCTTGCGTGTGTTGGCCCAAAGTGACGCGCAAGCGCGCCAAAAGCCGCCAGCCTTGCGCATCATTGGGGCGTTGCCGCAGCTCATTTTCCAACCGCGCCAAAATGGCGGCCGGCGGCAAATCTTCCAACGCCCCGTCCAGCCGCGGCGCCAAAGGGGCATCCGGCATGGTTGGGTTGCCGAGATAAAGATAGACCGCCAAAGCCAAAAGCGGCAGGCCACCCAATATGGCGAGCGCCATGGTGCGCGTGGATGCCGGAGCGCCCTCGCCCGCCTCGGCTTGTGCGGCCAGCAAAGGTCGCGCCACCCAATAGGCTGCCGCACAGGCCGCCAAACCGCAAATTGCCCAAAATAAAGCCGTCATTAAAAGCCCAAATATTGCACCACTTCATCAATCGGCGCGCGCGGGCTTTCCAAAGAATTGACCGGCGCGTCCGGGTCGGCATAGCCCAAGGCCAGCCCGCAAAAGAACGTCATATTATCTGGAATGCCGAGATAGTCTTTCACGGTCGGCGCCCAAATCGCCCATGCCTCTTGCGGGCAGGTGTGCAGGCCACGCTCGCGGGCCAGCAGGCTGATGGTTTGAATCAGCATGCCCATATCCGACCATTGGCCTTCTTGCATTTGTTTATCAATGGCAAAAAACATGCCGACCGGCGCATTGAAGAAAGTGAAATTGCTGGCCAACCACGCAAAGCGGGCTGCCTTATCTTCACGGGCGACGCCCATGGTTTCATACATGCGCTCGCCAATATCATAGCGGCGGTCTTTGTAAGGAGAGGTGATTTCCGACGGGTAGATATTATATTCTGCGCCCTCGCCGGCCGGATTGGCGGCACCTTTTTCGGCAATCAGATTAACCAGCTTGTCACGCGGTTCGCCCTGCAGCACATAGACATGCCAGGGCTGCAAATTACCGCCTGAAGGCGCGCGGGTTGCGGTTTCGACAATGTAGCGCACATCGTCCTCAGCAACCGGCTTGTCGAGAAAAGCGCGGCAGGAAAACCGCGTATTAATGGCGTCGCTGACGCCCGATGATTTTTCGGTCAAACGTGACATGAATGCCTCCCAAAATGCCTGCCAGAATTTGCCTCACCATATCACAGCACCGGGGGGAGACCAGCCCCTAGCCGCGTGGCGACAGCGGCATATTGACTGAAAACAAAGAAAGCCGAATGCGACCGGCGGTAAACCGGCCACCACGCGGTGTCAGCACCAAAGGCGTCGGTTGCCAATAAATTAACGAAGGGTCGGCAGGACTACGAATCTCGGTATCGCCATCAAGCGGCAGCCCATTGGCAAAACGGGTCAGCCCATCGGCGACACCAATATCCCAGCTTTGCGGACCAGCAATCGGCGACAGCACAATGCCGGTAAGACCGAGAAATATCCGATGCGAAGGAATGACCACTTCGGCTTGCTGCGTCAGGTCAACATCATGGGTGGTTTGTGCAATTACAGAGGCGGCAGCATTTGGCGCCGACACACCCCGCCAGTCCGTGCCGTCAAATATCAGCAGCGCTTTTTCGGCGGCATCCCACACGCGCCAACCGGCTTGCGGCGTAAAGAAATGCCAGCCCGTATCTTCAAACAAAGCCAGCCTGCCGTCTTGTCCGGCCCAAGCCCCTTTTGCTTTATCACCGATCAAATAGCGCGCCCCATTGCTCGGCGTGTCGGGCGGGGATGTCGCATTGCGGGCCACCACACTGAGCTGCACCAGACCATCAAGGCGGCGCAGCGCGTCATTTAGGGTGACGTGCTTTTGCGCCTGCTCAGGCAGCAAATAATCAAGGTTGAAATGCGGGGTGGTGGTTGCGGATGCACTCATCGGGCACCTCCTTTCAAATGTGTCGGCAGCTCAAAGCGGGCCGCGCGACCGGCCATATTGTGACTGTCCAGCTGGCTAACGGCGATGTGCCAATGGCGGGCGCGGTTCGATTGCTTCAGCCATTGGCGGCGCAGCTTGGCGGTTATTGCAAAAGCCGGTGTTACGAGGGTATGCCGCGCCACCTCTTGGTCGTTGCCAAATAGCTGTACCAGATAGGCCTCGCGCGTTTCGCCGAGCGGAATATCTGCGGCACTATCTGTCGACATCGTATCAGCTGAGGCATCAGATGGGGCAGCGCTATGGGTCATCAAAGGTGATATTGGTGGGCTGCGCGATTTTTATCGTTTTATCAGCGCAGTCTCTCACTGTGCCTGAAGCTTATCAAACCAGCGTCACGCTTGTCAATAATTTTTTATTGTTTTTCAATGGTTTACTCGCATTTTGCGTGTATATTTTCGGCAAACATCAAAATATTCAACGGCTTAAAGGCAGGCCTGTGTCAGTCATTTTCTTGTTCCGGCCAGTCGACAATATGCGCCGCCCAATCGACATCAGCCTCGGTGATTTGCGTTTCCGACACCACCCGCCCCCGCACCGACCGACCGGCTTGATGCACGCTGTCCGGCGTGCCGCTGATAAGCGGATGCCAATCGGGGAGACCGCGCCCTTCCTGCAAGCGGCGATAAGCGCAACTTGGCGGCATAAAATCAATCATCGGCAGATTTGCTTGGCTCAGCTTCACGCAATCGCTGACACGACTGAGCCGATTGGGATAATCCGTGCAGCGGCAGCTTTCACAATCGAGCAGCCGACAGGCCAGATTGGTGAAGGCCAGAGCGTCTGTGTCCTCATCGCGCAATTTGACCAAACAGCATTTGCCGCAGCCATCGCACAGCGCCTCCCATTGCGCCTCAGTCATCTCAGCCAAGGTCAGGCTTTCCCAAAACGGTTTTTGACCCATATCTTTCTCCACTGGCTGCCATGCGGCGGCAATTGACGCTAACCGCCCTGTCTGTCACTTTGCCGACAGGGAGTATTTTGAAATTAGACCATGTTACATCGCCTGACCATATGGGCCGGTTTGCTGGCCACACTGATTGCGCCGGCCGCCGCGCTGGAACCGGTTTCGTTTGCCACCGATTGGAAAGCGCAAGCCGAACAAGGCGGCTTTTACCAAGCCAAAGCATTGGGCTTATATGAAAAAGCCGGGCTGGACGTGACCATTCGTAGGGGCGGGCGGGGGGTCAATATTCCGCAATTGCTGGGCGCCCGCGCCATTGATTTCGGCATGGGGTCCAACAGCTTCATTCCGCTCAATATGGTCAAAGCACGGGTGCCGGCCAAAGCCGTCATGGCGGCGTTTCAAAAAGACCCGCAAGTGCTGATTACCCATCCGCGCAGCGATATTACGGGCCTTGCCGATATGCGTGACAAACCAATTATGATTGCCGATGCCTCGGTCAATGCATTCTGGGTTTGGCTGAAGGCGCGCTTCGGTTTTTCCGACCGGCAAATCCGCAAATACACTTTCAATTTGGCGCCGTTTCTGGTCAATCCGCAGGCCATTCAACAGGGTTATGTGACCTCTGAACCCTATACTATTGAAACGCGCGGCGGTTTTGCCCCGCAGGTTTTTCTGCTGTCTGATTTCGGCTATCCCAGCTATGCCGCCATGGTGCTGGCCCGCAATGACATGATTATCACCGAACCGGAAAAAGTGCAGGCTTTCGTCAACGCCTCGATTGAGGGCTGGCGCAGTTATATTTACGGCGACCCGACGCCCGGTAATCGCCTGATCATGGCCGCCAATCCGGATATGACGCCGGATATTATCGAGCAGGCAATTGAACAAATTCGCAGCCGTGCCATGTTGATACCGGAAAATGGCGACAGCCAAGCCATCGGAACCATGCAGACCGAACGCTGGCAAGAATTCTTCGAAACCATGTCTGAAAACGGCGTTTATGACAAACAGCTCTATTGGCAAGACGCCTTCACCACACGCTTTGTGCAGGCCGATTAATGGCCATTGATCTGAGCCTCGACAAGGTAAGTCTGCTTTATGAAGGGGCCGGAGCGCACCGCGCCCTGCACAATGCGTCGGCCGCCTTTCCGGCGGGCAGCTTCACCGCTTTGGTCGGTCCATCGGGTTGCGGCAAGTCAAGCCTACTGCGCCTCTTGGCCGGGTTAGTGCCGCCGACCGACGGCACGGTGCAAACCGGTGCGCAAAACGATATTGGCTTTGTTTTCCAAGAACCGGCCCTGATGGGCTGGAAGACCGTGTTTGACAATATTGCCGTGCCGCTGAGGATAAGCGGACTGAGTGCGGATGAGACAAAGCTCCGTGTAAACGAAGCCCTGCAATTGGTCGGGCTGGCCGATCGCGCTTCAGCGCTGCCGGGTGAATTGTCGGGCGGCATGAAGATGCGTGTATCACTGGCCCGTGCTTTGGCCAAACGGCCGCCGGTGTTGTTGATGGATGAACCGTTCGCCGCGCTGGATGAACTGACGCGGTTTCGTCTTGATGATGATTTGCGCCGCATTTGGCAGCAGACCGGTTGCACCATTATCTTTGTCACGCATAGCGTCACCGAGGCCGCCTATCTGGCTGAGCGCGCTTACGTCATGCAGGTCGGGCGCATTGCCGCCGAAGTGACCATTGACCAATCGGCGCGCGCCAAGAGTGACGGCTTTCGCAGCAGCGCTGCCTTTCAAAATGCCTGCGCCGCACTGAGTGAAGCTTTGGGCCATAAGATTTATCACGGAGTCTCGGCATGAGGGTCCTCGGCATGATGCGCTGGCTGGTTCCCCTAGCGGTCGGCATTGCCCTGCTTTCGGCTTGGGAGCTATGGGTACGGCAGGCCGATATTCCGCTGTTTATCTTGCCACCGCCATCTGCCATTGCCGCTGCACTTATAGATAATGCTTCGACATTGGCCGCCTCATTATGGGTGACACTGAAGGTCACGGCCCTCGCCTTTTTCTGGGCGGTGGTCAGCGGTGTTGGGTTGGCCGTGCTGTTCACCCGCGCTCGGCTTATAGAAATGGCGCTATATCCTTATGTCGTGACCTTGCAAGTGACGCCGGTGGTCGCCATCGCGCCGCTCATTCTCATCTGGGTCGGCTTTGACCATATTGACCGCGCCTTGGTCATCATTGCTTGGATTGTCGCCTTCTTCCCAATGCTGACCAATACGGTGCAAGGCTTGCGCGCCATTGACCCACAATTGCATGATGTCATGACCCTGTCCGGCGCCGCTTGGTGGCAAAGGCTGTGGCATCTTGAACTGCCTTCGGCTTTGCCCGCCATATTGACCGGCGGCAAAATTTCCGGCGGCTTGGCCCTAATCGGCGCGGTGGTGGCTGAATTCGTGGCCGGCTCAGGCGCCAGCACCGGTCTGGCGTGGCGCATTATCGAGGCCGGCAATCGCCTTGAAATTGCTCTGATGTTTGCCGCGCTCGCTTTGTTGTCAGCGCTTGGCATTGCATTATTTTATACCCTAACCCTGCTGGAATATGCTCTGCTGCGGCGCTGGCATGACAGCTATACAAGCCATTAATACATATATTTATGTAGTTTATTTTATTTCACAATACGTTGACGCATAATTATCATCCATGCCATAAGAGCGAGAGAAATTAAGGACTTCATATGGCACAACATGCAGCAAAAGGCGCCCGCTTTCAGGCCGTCACCGCCAACCGCTTGAGCGATGGCGAGGTGGTTTATTTGACCGACGCGCATCAGTGGACGGAAACCTTTACCGAGGCAGCGATTGCCGATGGTGCGGAAGCGGCGGAAGCATTACTGGCCTCCGCCATGCCGTCTGATTTTGAGCTGCATGTTTTGGAGCCTTATTTGTTCGAGGTGCTGGAAGATGCAGGCGCCTATAAACCGGCCAGCGTGCGCGAGACCATTCGCGCCGCCGGGCCGACCGTGCGCCTTGATTTGGGCAAACAAGCAGAAGCCGGAGCCTAAGCCTCATGTATCGTTATGATGAATTTGACCATCAATTGGTCGCCGACCGCGTTGCCCAATTTCGCGGCCAAGTAGAACGCCGCGTCGCCGGTGAAATTACCGAAGATGCCTTCAAGCCGCTGCGTTTGATGAACGGTGTCTATTTGCAATTGCATGCCTATATGCTGCGCGTTGCCATTCCCTATGGCACGCTGTCATCCAAGCAAATGCATAAGCTGGCCGATATCGCCCGCAAATATGATCGCGGCTATGGCCATTTCACGACGCGGCAGAACATTCAATATAATTGGCCGGCGCTGGATAAAATCCCCGACCTGCTGGAAGAACTGGCGGAAGTGGAAATGCATGCCATCCAAACCTCCGGCAATTGCATTCGCAATGTGACGTCTGACCAATATGCCGCGGCCATTGCCGGTGAAGTAGAAGACCCGCGGATTATTTCTGAGATTATTCGCCAATGGTCGACCTTCCACCCTGAGTTCACATATTTGCCGCGTAAGTTCAAAATCGCCGTAACCGGCCATGATAATGACCGCGCCGCCATTAAGCTGCACGATATCGGTCTGGTGGTAAAGAAGAACGATGCCGGTGATATTGGCTATGAAGTGCATGTCGGCGGCGGCCAAGGCCGCACCCCGTTTATCGCCAAGAAAATGGCTGATTTCGTGCCGAAGGAAAGCCTGCTGGCCTATTTGGAAGCGGTGATGCGCGTCTATAATATGCTCGGTCGGCGCGATAATTCTTATAAAGCGCGGATTAAAATTCTGGTGCATGAAACAGGCGAAGCCGAAATGCGCCGCCTGATTGAGGAAGAGTTCGCCAAGGTGGACGCCTCGAAAATGCTCGCCGTGCCGCAAGAAGAAATCGAGCGCATCAGCGCCTATTTTGCCGCGCCGGCTTTTGAAACCCTGCCGGCCGAGAGCACCGATTTTGAAGCCGCCAAAGCCGAAGACGCCGACTTTGCCCGCTGGGTGCGCGCCAATTTGGTGGCGCATAAGCAAGACGGATACGGCATTGTCAATATTTCATTGAAACCGATTGGCGGCGTGCCGGGCGATGCCACGGATGCGCAAATGGATGCGGTGGCTGAGCTGGCTGCGCAATACAGCTTTGATGAGGTGCGCGTCACTCATGAGCAAAATCTCGTTTTGCCGCATGTCAAATTGGACGATGTGAAGGCGGTGTACGACGTGCTGGCAGCGCAAGGATTAGCAACCGCCAATCTCGGCCTCATTTCAGACGCCATTGCTTGCCCCGGTTTGGATTATTGCAATCTGGCCAATGCGCGTTCCATTCCGCTGGCGCAAGAAATTTCAGAGCGCTTTGCCGATCTCGACCGGCAATATGATATTGGCGAGTTGAAGGTCAAAATTTCCGGCTGCATCAATGCTTGCGGCCACCATCATGTCGGCCATATCGGCATTTTGGGTGTCGATAAAAAAGGCACGGAATTTTATCAAATCTCACTGGGAGGTGCGGCAGACGAAAATGCCAGCATCGGTCAAATCACCGGCCGCGCCTTTACCGAGGAAACCATTGTCGACGCCATTGAAACCGTCGTCACCACCTATACGGATGAGCGGCAAGACGGCGAGCGGTTTATCGACACATTTAATCGTATCGGCATGCAGCCGTTTAAGGAGCGCCTTTATGCCGAGTGAGTATCACCTGATTATTGACGGCCAAACGGCTGATGAAAGCTGGGTCTATGTCGATGATGCGGCAGCCCTGAGCGATGCACCAAGTATTGTGTCGCTGGCCCGCCTGAAAACCGAAGCCGACAGTTTGCGCGCCCGTAACGGCAAATTGGGCGTGGTGCTGGCCGCCGATGGTGAGGGCAAAACCTCTCTGGGCGAGGACGTGCATGAATTGGCGCCTTATCTCGACATGCTGTCATTGGTCAGCCTGCGCTTTCCCATTTACCGCAATGGCCGCGGCTATTCTGCGGCGCGTGTTTTGCGCGAACAATTGGGCTTCACCGGTGAGCTGCGCGCCTCCGGCGAAGTTTTATATGACCAATGGGCGATGATGGCGCGCTGCGGCATTAACGGATTTGAAATCGCCGCCGATATTTCATTAGAAACTTTCCAAACCGCTTTGGGTGAACTATCCGGTGCCTACCAACCGGCGGCTGACACACAGCGTGGCGCGCTATGGGCGCGGCACGCCAAATAGGCTAGACCTCAGGCTCGCCCTTTTCAAAAAACACCGAGCGGCTGGGGAAGGCGAAACCGGCCCCGGCATCCTCAACGACCTGCTTAATGGCCAGCGCCAAATCATGTTTGGCGGCGAGCCAATCATACCATTTGGTGGTCTCGGTAAAGCAATAGACCAGAATGTCGATAGAGCTGGCATTAAACTTGTCGATATTGACCAAATTCGGCACTTCATGAATTTCCGTGATGAACCGCGGGTCGTTATCCAGCCAGTCAAGGATACCCTTTTTGACGGCTTCCAATTGGTCGGCCGTTGTGCGGTATTCCAACCCGATAACCCATTTGATGCGTCGCCGCGTCATGTTTGAATAATTAACCAGCGCATGGTCGGAAAACAGATGATTGGGCACCACAACCGGCACTTGGTCGAAACGGCGCACGCGGGTCGAGCGAAAGCCGATTTGCTCAATATTGCCCTCGACCACGCCGTCCACCTCAACCCAATCACCTAGCTTGAAGCGGCGCTCAATGAGAATTGACACGCCGCCCAGCAGGTTTTTGAACAGGTCTTGCGCGCCCAAGGCCACGGCCACGCCAAACAGGCCGAAACCGGCGATAATCGGGCCGATTTGAATACCCCAAATTTGCAATATGGTGGCGCCACCGGTGAGAACGATACCCCAGCGCAGCAGGGTCAACAGCCAGCCGACAATCTCCGGTGACAGCACATCTTCAACTTGCTTCAGCGCTGCACCAAGCGGCGTGCTGGCGGCATGAAAGGCCCAAAAAATGCCCAGAGCAATCAGCGAGCGCATCACCTTATCGGCCAGTTCGGCCGGCAGTCCGGCCAGCGGCAACACTTCAAGCGCGAAGAACACACCCAAGACCAAAAAGAAAAATTTGGTCGGGCGTTGCAAAGCCTCGCGCAACATATCGTCAATATTGGTTTCGGTGCGCCGCGTCAGACGCTCCAAGCCGCTTAACACAAAGCGGGCAAACAGGCCGCGTAACACGGCGAAAAACAAAAACACCGCCAGCGCCGATAATAAATCGACCGGGCTGATGCCGAACGACCCGGCACTCCACACCTCATTTACCAAAGCGAGAAACTCTTTAAACCCGTCTGTCATGATTGCGGCCTCCTGCCTTCTTTATAGCCAATCACCGTCGATCGGTTCTTCTAAAAAATGCCGCCCCTGCGCATCGTCAATTTCGACCAACCAAACATCAGGGTCGCGCGCCGTTTCGCGGGCCATATGCGCGGCCACCTCGGCCTCTGTGCTGCTTGGCGACAGCACCACGCGCCAGCGCTGTGTTCCATCCATATGGGTAAACCGGGTCAGCAAACCGGCTGTGCCGTCCAGCCTGTTGACGCGGATAAACACCCCACCGGCATCTGTGTCGCCGCGTCGCGTCACATAGGCCGCGGCGCCGCCATCAACAAAAGCGCCCTGCACCCGACGCACCAGTGCCTGCACATAAAGCTCAGATTTCAGTCGCAAACTCATGCGCCAAGATAACACGCTTTGCCGCCGCGCCGCACCTTGCCTTTCACCAATTCGCGGCCTATGTAAGCGACAGAGTGAAGCCTAAAACGGCAAAGGAGCCAACCATGTCGCTGGAAACACTGCTTGATGATTTCGCTTTGTTTGACGATTGGGAAGACCGCTATCGCTACATTATTGAGCTGGGCAATAATCTGGCCCCGCTCAGCGATGCCGAGCATAATGAGCAAAACAAAGTGCCGGGATGCGTCAGCCAGGTCTGGCTGGTGACGGAGGCGACCGGCGACACACTGACCTTTCGCGGCGACAGCGACGCGCACATTGTGCGCGGTTTGGTGGCCATTTTGCTCGATCTTTTCAGCAACAAAACACCGTCCGAAATCACCACTTTTGATGCTGAGGCCGCTTTCAACCAATTGGGCTTGGGCGAGCATTTGACACCGCAGCGGTCGAATGGCTTCTATTCCATGGTTCAGCGCATTCGAAACGATGCGGCGGCAGCGGCCGCGGATTAAATCACCAAGCCGACTTCGTTCGCTTATCTTCCGATAAGCTCCCTGCGCTGGCGGAAGGCGCACTAAACCTCGCTTGCGCTCGCCAAGTGCTTTTACCGAATGGCTTCTATTCCATGGTTCAGCGCATCCGAAACGATGCGGCGGCAGCGGCCGCCGACTGATAGCCGTAATGCACGGACAGCCGCATCAGCGCCATTTTCAACATAATCTTGCCCGAGCGTTGCGGCAGCGCAAACCCCCTCTCGCAAGCCTCTAGGCCAACCTCGGCGCAGCATATGGCCACCGCAATATCAGACAGGCCGGGGCCGACATAATCCAGCGCCGCCTGCAAACGCCGCCGTGCATCGATAACCCGCGAAGGGATATCGGGCGCGCTGTCGGCGGTGCCGCCATCAACAAAAACCGGCCGGTGCCAATCCATGGTTTGGCGCGATTGAAACGCCGCACCGTCATATTCGCCGGCCAGCCTCTCACCGGCCTCAAATTCCACTTCCACCAAACCAAAGCGGTCTGCTTGATTGCGTGCCTTCAGCCATTGCAAGGGCGTCGCTTGGCTGACGGCCGGACCGTTCTCACTGTCGGCCGACAGCATTTTATGCTGCGCCAGAAACCCGCCTTGGGCGCGGTTCAAAAAAGCCCGACCGGTTGCCGACAAGCTAATGTCGACCAGCCCTTCGCAAAAATCAGCTTTCAACCAAGCCGTCACATGCGCTGTGTCTATGCAGGCCAGCGGGCGTGGCGATTTTTGCCCGCTCCGAAACAGACCAAACCGCCCGTCCGGCAATTCGCGCAAATAGCTTTTGGGCTGCCGCAGCTTCTTGCCATATTGCAGCAAGACGCGCCGCGCCGCCGGGGTTAGGGAACCGCTCATGATGAATCGCCGGATGAGAAAAGCGCGTTGATCGCGAATTCGGCAAATTGCAATTGCCGGTCAAAAATTATGCTGTCGCGCAAATCCTCAATATGGCGAATGCCGTGCGCGACACTGGTGCGGTCGCGCTGAACGAGAACGGCAATGCGGCTATAACTCATGCCGAAACAAATATGCAGCAAGTAATAAAGCGTCTGTCGCGCTTGCGATAAATGACGGCTGCCGCGACTGGGCCCCAATATATATTGCGCGCCAACATTTGTGCTGTTTTCCAAATAGGTCAGGACAAGCTGCATTTGTGCTTGTTCCTTTAAGGCCGACGGGGTCTCCTGCGCAAACTTGGCAATACGATTAACAGGCAAAGCAACAGCGCGTGCAGGCATAACAACCTCTTATTCTTCTTGTTTACAGAATTATGCATGGTCGCCGCTATTTGTGGACGAGTTCACAAATCAACGGCGTTATCAGCATGTTAACTGAATTCTTACCTTTGAAAACCAAGATGGAAAAAACAAATATGCGCAGCACTTGTTGATAGGGGCAAATCATTGCTTTGACTCAAATCAGCAAATTGTTACGCTTTGCGCTCAACAAAAAGAAGAAGAGGGGGATAGCCTGATGGCGCGACGCCAGAATTACAAACTATCTGCACCGGGAAAGCGCGATGTCTTTACCCTGCCGGAACAAATCAACAAGCCGATTGGCGGGCTGGACAGCGATGCGCAAGAATTCATCAACACGCTGCTGTTCGGCTATCAATATGGCAAACGGATTTTTGATACCAAAACCCCGCATCACGAAGATTGGATTATGCTGTTCACCATTCTCACCAATGAGGCGGAGGGACGCGCCACTGTCACCAAAAACATCGTTGAGATAACCGGTCGCGCTTATGGCACGGTGCGCGCCTCGCTGCAGCGCTTTGAAGATATGGGCTATATCGAACCCAATCAGAAAATCGGCCGGTCGGAGCTTTATGTGCCGACCATCAAATTAAAACGTGCGCTTAATCGGTTTGCCAAGACCTTTTGGCCGCATGTGCGCCGCGTCCGCGGTCAAAAAGGCCGCAGCAAAGACACGGTATGACCCGTCATATGCCGGTTCTGAAACATTGCCAGCGCTGAAAAGCGGCCTATAGTAACGGCAATTAACTTCAGCTCAGGACACTTTATGCCCGGCGACACGCAAACACTCGACGCCCGTTGGGGCGTTAATCCTATGGCCGCTTATCTTGGCGGGGTAGCCAGCTGGTTTACCTCGCACGGTCTGCAATTCGTCATGGTGCCGACTTTGGTGGTCGTCACGCTGGGCGGCTCGGCGGCGCAATTGGCCGCCGCGCAAGTGGCGTTGGCCCTGCCGCAAGTTTTCCTCATGCTGTATGCCGGCAGCGTGGCCGACAAAAATGACAGTCGCAAAATCCTGCTTATCGTCAATCTCGCCGCTGCCCTGCCACCCATGGCGCTGGGCTGGCTGACCTATCACGATATGGTGGCCTATTGGCACATCATCGTCTTCGCCCTGTTTATGAGTACCACTTTTGCCTTCATGGTGCCGACCCGCGATGCGCTTTTGTCGCGCGTGGCCAGCAGGGACATGCAACGCGCTGTCATGATGGCCCTGTTGGCGCAATTCGGCGCGCAATTGCTGGGTTATATTTTGGCCGGCGCTGCCGCGCCATTTGCCGGCCCTTGGGCGCTATTGGCGATGCAAACGCTGGCCCTATTGGTCGGCTTTGTGCTGACGCTGGCCCTGCCCGACTTTCCACCAATCGTCCATGCCCCCAGCGATGAAGACCCGGCTCATATTGCCGATAAGGGCTGGCAGTCCGGTTTTAAAATCGTGTGGCAATCGCAGGTTATGCGGCCGGTGATTATTTCTTCAGTCGGCACAGGAATTTTCTTCATCGGCATTTTTATGGTCACCCTGCCGGTCATTGTGACGCAAATTTTCGGCGGTGGTCAGTTTGAAATCTCAATGATGAATTTCACCTTTTGGGGCGGCACCATTGCTTCCACCCTGGCCATGATGATGCGCCGCCCGGTCGAGCGGCGCGGTCGCGCCATGACGGCGGCGCTCCTCGTCGGCTGCGCCGCTTTGATGACCGTGCCGTTTGCCCCCAATTTCACCGCCCTGTGCGTGATCGCCGGTATTTGGGGATTGGCCGCCGGGGTCAACATGACCATGGCGCGTACCATTGTGCAGGTGGAGGCACCGCCAAAAGCACGGGCCCGCGTCATGGCGGTTTATAGTCTCGGCTTTATGGGCTCAGCACCCGTTGGCGCAACGCTGACCGGCATTGCCACCGAATTTGTCGGGCCTTTGGTCACCACTTTTGCCTCAGCGCTGCTGATGGCCTTGATGATAAGCACGCTCATCGCCACCACGCCGGTTTGGTCTATCCTACGGCGTGATGACGAAATGGCGTAAGCCGATTAACCGAAAGTGCGGTCTTCCCACCACGGATAAAATTCCGGCATGTCTTTGCTTGGGCTGTCCTTAAATTCAGGCGGCCGTTTTTCGAGAAACGACACCACGCCCTCTTTCGCGTCTGACTGACGGCCGCGCCCGAAAATCGCCTTACTGTCAACCTTATGCGCTTCCATCGGATGGTCAGCCCCCAACATGCGCCACAGCATTTGCCGTGTCATGGAAACCGAAACCGGTGAGCTCATTTGCGTCATCTCAAGAGCAATTTCTTTGGCCCGCGCCAGCAAATCGGCCTGCGGCACAATCTCTTTAATCAAGCCGCCGCGCAGCGCTTCTTCGGCGTTGAACACCTCGCCGGAATAGCACCATTGCAGCGCTTGTGAGATACCGACCAAGCGCGGCAGAAACCAGCTAGAGCAGGCTTCCGGGACAATGCCGCGACGGGCAAAGACAAAGCCGAAACGGGCATTGTCTGACGCAATGCGTACATCCATCGGCAATTGCATGGTCGCGCCAACACCAACCGCCGCGCCGTTAATGGCCCCGATAATCGGCTTGATGCTTTCGTAAATGCGTAAGGTCAACAGCCCCCCGGCGTCACGAATGTCTTCGCTTGACCAATTGATCTTTCCGTCAGCATCGGTCACTTCGGTTTTCTTGCCACCATCGCTGCGTTCGGCATAATCGAAGGTCTTATCGCCTTGCGACAAATCCGCACCGGCGCAGAAAGCCCGCTCGCCGTCACCGGTGAAGATGACCGCCCGCACCGCATCATCGGCATCGGCGGCATCCAGCGCGCTGCAAATTTCATACATCATACGACCGGTAAAGGCGTTCATCGCCTCCGGTCGGCACAGTGTCAAAATCATCAGGCCGTTTTCATCAATTTCAGTTTTGATTTGTTGATAGTCAGACATCTTTGCCTCCCCGCACTGTCTTTCTCTTTAATGTCTTTCTGTCACATATCTTTCGCTCATATGGACTTGAGGCAGCGTCCCATATCTCTATAGTTCAATCAACGGGACATTTTTTTGGGAGGAAAACATGCACCCTTTTCATCATGCGCAAGCGACGCCGGATCGTCCGGCCTTCATCATGGCTTCAACCGATGAGGTTGTGACCTATAAGCAACTTGATGATTATTCCAATCAAGTGGCGCAATTGGCACGCGCCCGCGGCCTACAAATCGGCGATGGCATCGCCATTTTCATGGACAATAATAAATATTTTCTGGAAATTTGCTGGGCTGCACAGCGCGCCGGTCTCTACTTCACCGCTGTCTCGTCACGACTGACAGCATCGGAAGTCGAATATATCGTCAAAGATTGCGGTGCGAAAATGCTCTTCACCTCCGATTATATGAAAGAAGAAGCCGACAAATTGGTCGCCCTGCTGCCCGGTATGGCCGGCATGTTTATGGTCGGTGAGGTATCCGACGGCTATGAAAGCTATGTCGAGGCGCGTGATGCGCAACCGGCCGCGCCGGTCAGTGACGAGGCACAAGGCATGGACATGTTGTATTCATCCGGCACCACCGGGCGCCCGAAAGGCATTCGCCGCGCACTGACCGGCAACAAGATTGATGAGCCGGATGCCCTGCTGGGTCTGGTGACGCTGCTTTACGGCTTCGACAACACCTCAACTTATTTGTCACCGGCGCCGCTCTATCACGCCGCGCCGCTGCGCTACAATATGGCTGCGCAAGCGGTCGGCGCGACGTGCGTAATCATGGAAAACTTCGACCCCGAGCAAGCGCTGGCGATGATTGAAAAGCACACATGCAATAAAAGCCAATGGGTGCCGACCATGTTTGTCCGCATGCTGAAATTGCCCGAAGAGGTGCGCAGCAAATATGATGTGTCCAGCATGCAAACCGCCATTCATGCCGCTGCCCCCTGCCCAATTCCGGTGAAAGAGCAGATGATCGACTGGTGGGGGCCGGTGATTTACGAATATTACGCCGGCTCTGAAGGCAATGGCTTTTGCCAATTAAACTCCGAAGAATGGCTGGCCCATAAGGGTTCGGTCGGCACCGCGCTGACCGGCGTGCTGCATATTTGCGACGAAGAAGGCAATGAACTGCCGGTCGGCGAAAGCGGCGCCATTTTCTTCGAACAACCGGCTGAAGCACCGGGGTTCGAATATTACAATGACCCGAAAAAGACGGCTGAAAGCCGCCATCCGGTGCATAAAAACTGGACCACTTTGGGCGATGTCGGTCGCCTCGATGAGGACGGCTATCTGTATCTTACCGACCGTAAGGCGTTTATGATTATTACCGGTGGCGTCAATGTCTATCCGCAAGAGACCGAAAACCTGCTCATCACCCACCCGAAAGTGGCCGATGTTGCGGTTATCGGTGTGCCGAATGAAGATTTCGGCGAGGAAGTGAAAGCGGTTGTGCAACCGGCCGAGTGGTCGCTGGCCGGCCCCGATTTGGAAGAAGAGCTGATTGCCTTTTGCAAAGAAAACCTATCTTCCATCAAGTGCCCGCGCTCGGTCGATTTCGACAAGGAATTGCCGCGCCACCCGACAGGCAAACTGTATAAACGCCTTGTGCGCGACCGTTATTGGGGCAATAAAGCCTCCAAGATTGTTTAAACCAACACCGCAAATAGGGAGAGACTTATGCGTGTTTTTGAAAATCTCGATGAATATGCCGCCGCTGTCGGCGAAGAGCTGGGCGTCAGCGATTGGTTTGAAGTAGACCAAGAGCGCGTCAATATGTTTGCCGATGCAACCGGTGACCATCAGTGGATTCACCTCGACCCGGAACGCACCCAAAAAGAGCTGGGCATGGGCACCATTGCACATGGCTTCCTGACCCTGTCCTTGCTGCCGGTGCTGATGGCGCAAATTTCAGGCGTTAAAAGCGTCACACGCGGCATTAATTACGGCTCCAACAAAACCCGTTTCACCGGCATGGTGCCGGTCGGCGCCAAAGTGCGCGCCCGTTCAACCCTGAAAGCGGTTGAAGACAAAGCCGGTGGCAAGCTGTTTACCGCCGATGTTGTCATGGAAATGGAAGGCTCGGAAATGCCGGTCATGGTTTCTGAAAACCTGACCCTGCTTTTCGAATAGGATTATCCCATGGGCCGGAAAAAGGACGATACGATTTGGCCGGTTATGAAAACCGAGGCTGAATGGCGCGAAAATTTGACCGATGAGCAGTTTCACGTTACCCGCAAAGCGGGGACGGAGCGTGCTTTTACCGGCCCTTATTGGGATTCCAAATCGCAAGGCACTTATCATTGTGTGTGTTGCGATGCGCCGCTTTTCAAAAGCGACACAAAATATGATAGCGGCACCGGCTGGCCCAGCTTTTGGGAACCGGTATCCGATACGGCGGTTGCCGACCGCCCTGACAATACATTGTTTATGCGCCGCACTGAGAGCGTTTGCGCCAATTGCGGTAGCCATTTGGGGCATGTCTTCCCTGACGGCCCGCCGCCGACCGGCCAACGCTATTGCATGAACGGCACCGCTTTGGTGCTGAAAGATGCCGACGGCAATGTGGTGGATGATTGATGCGCCCGGCTCCGGCCGGCGCGCCGACACCCGCTGAAAAACCCTATACAGACACTTATCACGGCATTGACCGCGCCGACCCTTATGCATGGCTGCGCGATGATAATTGGCAAGCCGTGATGAAAGACCCGGCCGCTTTGGACGCCGAAATACGCGCCCATTTGGAAGCCGAAAACGCCTATACCGACACAGTGTTGGCTCCCACGACTGCCTTGCAAGAGACGCTGTTTGCCGAGATGCGCGGCCGCATTCAAGAAGATGAAAGCAGCGTGCCGGCCAATGACGGGGCGCTGGCTTGGGCGACCCGCTATGTCAGCGGTGGCGAACATCCGCTGCTTTGCTGCGGCCCGCGCGACAGTGATATTGCTGACATGCGGACGCTGGTTGACGGCAATAAAGAAGCCGAAGGCAAAGATTTTTTCAAAATCATCGACCATGAAGCCGACCCTACGGCCACGCATTTGGCTTGGGGCTATGACGATAAGGGCTCGGAATATTTCACCATTCGCTTGCGCCGCTTGAGTGACGACCAAGACGCCGAGGACAAGCTGACCGACACGGGCGGCAGCTTTGCCTGGTCGGCCTGCGGGCAATATTTATTTTACATTGCGGTTGATGAAAACCATCGTCCGCACCGTGTCATGCGCCACGCGCTGGGCACCTCGCAAGCAGAAGATGCGATTGTTTATGAAGAAGCCGATGCCGGTTTCTTTGTCGGCCTGGAGGCCACCCGGTCGGGTCGCTTTCTTATCATTTCAGCGCATGACCATGAAACGGCGGAAGCGCATCTCATTGATGCCCACGCCCCCTTGGCCGCGCCGGTGTGTGTTGCCCCGCGCGAGCTTGGTATTGAATATGAGGTCGACGATGACGCGGCCCGCGATCGGCTGATTATCGTCACCAATTATGATGGCGCTGGAAAAGCCGATGATTTTCAAATCTGCACGGCGCCGGTGCCGACCTCGGAAGGCGCAAAAACCGCTTGGCAGGTTTTGCGGCCGCATCAGCCGGGCTGCCTGATTTTGGATGCGCTGCCATTTGAAAACCATCTGGTTGCCTTGGTGCGCGAAAATGCGCTGCCGCGCCTCGACATTACCGATATGGCCAGCGGGCAGACCAATAGCATCGCCTTTGATGAAGAAGCCTATGATGTGAGCCTTGGCGGCTTGGCGGAATATGCCACCGCAAGCTTGCGCTTCACGTATGCCAGCATGACCACGCCGACCCAGACCTTCGACTATGATATGGCCACCGGCGACCGTGTGCTGCGCAAAACGCAAACCGTGCCCAGCGGCCACAAGGCTGATGATTATGTGACACGCCGCATCACCGCCACCGGTCATGATGGCGCGCAAATTCCGGTATCGGTTTTGTATCACAAAGACACGCCGTTAGACGGCAGCGCTCCGGTGCTGCTTTACGGTTACGGCTCTTACGGCATTACCATTCCGGCGGCGTTTTCAGTCACCCGCCTTAGCCTGGTCGATCGCGGTTTCATTTATGCGATTGCCCATATTCGCGGCGGTCGCGCCTGCGGCCATAATTGGTTTATGGAGGGCCGCGGCCCGAAGAAAACCAATACGTTTGAGGATTTCGCCTCAGCCGCGCGCGATTTGATTGCCCGTGGCTGGACGCGCCCCGGACAAATAACTATTCATGGCGGCAGCGCCGGCGGCCTACTGGTCGGGGCCACCGTTAATTTGGCGCCGGAGCTTTTTTGTGGCGCCATTGCCGAGGTGCCGTTTGTCGATGTACTGACCACCATGCTGGACGACACACTGCCGCTGACCCCGCCGGAATGGCCGGAATGGGGCAACCCGATTGAAAGCGAGGCAGCCTACAGGCTGATTGCCGGTTACGCGCCTTATGAAAATATCGAGGCAAAAGCCTATCCGCATATTTTGGCCACTGCCGGCCTCACTGACCCGCGCGTCACCTATTGGGAACCGGCCAAATGGATTGCCCGCCTGCGCGCCACCCGCAGCGATGACGGGCTGAGCCTGTTACGCACCGAAATGACGGCAGGCCATGGCGGCAAGGCGGGGCGTTTTAATCAGTTACACGAAATCGCCTTTGTGTATGCTTTTGTCTTATTGGTGCATGACCGTTTGAATGAGGATGGAAAATGAGCATTTATCAATTTGAAGATTGTGAGAAGCTAGGTTTTGACCGCGCACGCATGGAAGCGATACCGGCCTATTTCGACAGCTATCTGGATAAGAAAAAATTTGCCGGCATGTCGATTTTGGTGGCGCGCGACGGCAAAATTGCCCAACTCAGCCATCGTGGCAAAATGGGGTTTGAGCGCGACGCGCTGGACGACGAAGCGATTTTCCGCATCTACTCCATGACCAAGCCGATTACCTCGGTTGCCATTATGCAGCTTTATGAGCAAGGGCGGCTGATGCTCACCGACCCGATTAGCAAATATATTCCGGCCTTTAAGGATGTACAGGTTTTCGAAAGCGGCACGGCCAGCGATTACACAACCCGCGCACCGGAGCGGATGATTACCCTGCACGACCTCATGACCCATCAGGCCGGTTTGACCTATGACTTCCTGCTGGAACATCCGGTTGATGCGATTTACCGCAATAATAAGATTAACGGCGCCCGCTCAGAAAAACTCAACACCGCTCAATTGTGCGAAAAACTGGCTGAAATGCCCTTGCTGTTTTCGCCCGGCACGGCGTGGAATTATTCCGTTGCGACCGATGTGCTGGGCCATATTGTCGAGCTGGTATCGGGGCAAACGCTGGACGCCTATTTTCAGCAGCATATTTTCGACCCGCTCGGCATGGTCGACAGTTTCTTCCATATTCCCGATGAGAAACGTCATCGCCTGATGGATAATTATCTGTTTGACCCGATTAAACGCGAAACGCGACTGGTCGACAGTCCGGATAAAACAGTGTACGCGCCGGGCCGCGAGTTTCTGTCCGGCGGCGGCGGGCTATTGTCCACCATGTCCGACTATTTCATTTTTGCTGATACGATGCGCCGTGGGGGCACCAGCGCCAAGGGCGTTCGCCTCTTGGGCCGCAAGACGGTTGCCAAAATGACCTCCAACCAATTGCCGCACAACCGCACGCTGGAAGACCATGGCTTTGGCACATTCACCGAAGTGGCCTATCCCGGCACCGGCTTTGGCTTGGGGCTGTCGGTGATTATCGATGATGGGGTGACCGTCTCTTCAACCTCCAAGGGCAATACCTCATGGGGTGGGCTGGCGAGCACGATTTTCTGGAACGACCCTGTTGAAGATATGACCGTCATCATGATGACGCAGCTCATGCCGGCCGATACTTATCCGTTGCGGTCGCAATTGTCGCAGCTCGTCTATGCAGCCCTGAAATAAGCGATTTAGGCTTGCCTTCACCTCGGAAAAACTTACTTTTACGGGCAGTTAATGGAGGTTCACTATGGCACTGCCTAAAGTTTTGAAAGATAGTTTGCGGATTCCGGTTGTCGGTTCACCGCTGTTTTTGGTTTCCGGTCCGGAGCTGGTCATCGCCCAGTGTAAAGCCGGCATTGTCGGCTCGTTTCCGGCGCTGAATGCGCGCCCGGTCGAAGTGCTCGACGAATGGCTGACCCGCATCAACACCGAATTGGAAGAATATAAAGCCGCCAATCCGGATAAATATGTTGCCCCTTACGCGGTCAACCAAATCTGCCACGCCTCCAATGATCGCCTGCAAAGTGACATGGAATTATGCGTGAAGCACAAAGTGCCGATTATCATCACCTCCCTGCGGCCGCCGGAATTTGTCGTTGAAGCGGCACACAGCTATGGCGGCGTGGTGTTCCATGATGTGATTAGCGTCAAACACGCCAAAAAAGCTGCTGAACAAGGCGTTGACGGCTTGATTTTGGTTTGCGCCGGGGCCGGTGGCCATGCCGGTGCGCTGTCGCCTTTCGCTCTGGTGCGCGAAGTCAAAGAATGGTTTGACGGCACCATCCTGCTGTCAGGCTCCATTGGTGACGGTCATTGCGTCGCCTCAGCGCTGGCTATGGGCGCTGACTTGGCATATATCGGCTCGCGTTTCATCGCCACAGAAGAAGCCAATGCCGACCAAGGCTATAAGGACATGCTGATTGAAAGTGCCGCTGATGACATTGTCTATTCATCGCTGTTTACCGGCGTTGAGGGCAATTATCTCAAACCATCCATCGCCAAAGCCGGTCTTGACCCGGATAATCTGCCGGATGCCGATAAGAGCAAAATGAACTTCGGTTCAGGCGGCAATATGAAGAACAAGGCGTGGAAAGACATTTGGGGCAGCGGCCAAGGTATTGGCAGCATCCGCGAAGTGCAGTCTGTTGAGGATGTGGTCAGCGATATGGAACGCGATTATCGCGCCGCCATTGACAGTTTGGTGCAACGCGCCAGCTAATATGCTCGATTCCGTTGCGCGCAAACTGATTGACCCACCGTTAAATGCGGTTGCTGCGCGGATTTCGCCAATATTAAGCGCTAATAGTATTACTATTATCGGTTTTTTTATTGGAGTGGCGAGTTTCATAGCCATTACACAGGGCCAGCTTATGCTGGCCCTGTTTTTTTTGCTGCTCAATCGGCTGGCTGATGGTCTGGACGGCGCTGTGGCGCGGCAAAGCCAAGCCACTGATTTGGGCGGCTATCTGGATATTGTATCCGATTTCATTTTATGGGCACTGCTGCCGCTTGGTTTCGCGCTGCTGGCCCCTGAGAATGCCTTTGCCGCTGCCCTATTGCTGTCCAGCTTTGCCATGTCGATGACAGTGTTTCTGGCTTTCGCCATACAGGCCGAAAAACGCGGCATTATCGACACCTCGCAGGGCGTCAAAAGCTTTACCTATTTGGCCGGACTGGCGGAGGGCACGGAAACCATCGGCTTTTTCGTGCTGGTCATGCTGTTGCCCGCCACATTCAGCATCGCCGCGTTGATTTTCGCAGGCTTTGTCTATCTTTCCGTGCTGGGACGGCTTATCGTTTCCATCAAATTGTTGCGGGAGGAATAAATGGACGACATGAACATCGCTGAAAGCGCTTGGGTGCACGACACGGCTTTGCTCTATGGCAAAATCAGTCTTGGTGAAGAAAGCTCGGTTTGGCCGCATGTGGTGATGCGCAGCGAGATGTATCATATTGAAATCGGCGCGCGCACCAATATCCAAGATTTCGTCATGGTGCATGTTGGTGGCATGACCCCAACCATTGTCGGCGATGATTGTTCCATCACCCACCACGTCACCTTACATGGCTGCACGATTGGCGATAAATGCCTCATCGGCATTAATGCAACGATTATGGATGGCGCGGTCATCGGCAATAATTGCATTGTCGCCGGACACGCCATTGTCACCGAGGGCAGTGTTTTCCCGGACAATTCGATTATTGCCGGCAGCCCGGCCAAGCTGGTGAAAGAGAGAGACAGCGGTGCTGCCAATGCAATGAACGCGGCTTTTTACGTGCAAAATGCCAAGAATTACGCCAAAGGCGTGCACCGCTTCAGCGAAGATGATTTACGCGCCGTCGGCTTCTTGCCGCAGGAATAATCGCTGCTGATTTTATTAGGAGAGTTGGCTGGGGTGGTAGGATTCGAACCTACGCATGGCGATACCAAAAACCGCTGCCTTACCACTTGGCTACACCCCAACTGACGGCGAAAATATATAAAACCGCCGCCTCGGTCTAGCCCTAATTGCAGAAAAAACTGCGGCAGATGTGCATGGGTGTCCGCCGCTTCTATTGTGGCGCGTCAATCACCCCAAAAGCGTCCATCAGCAGGCTGCCGAGATATAATTTTTCGCCATATTGCAGCACGCTGGTCATCATATACGTATGGCCGCTATCGTCTTCCAACGAGACCAGCGGCGTGCCGTCGGGCGATAGTTTCACCGCATAGACATGCTTTTCGGCCGGATTGGCACCGGTCAATTGCATCAGCCGCCAGACAATTTTGCGGGTAAAAGGTTCGGCAACCAATCGGTCCAGCGCAGCGGTGCGGGCAGCCACGACAGCCAGCCAAAAACTGCCATCCGGCCCTTCGGTAATATTGTCGATATAGCCGGGCAAATTATCGACGAACACATCCGCCGTTCCGGCCTTCGGCCCGTTCAGCCAATACCGCATGATACGGTGCTCATGCGTTTCATTGACCAACACAAAATCCTCAGCGGCGCTCAGCGCAACACCATTGGCGAAATACAGCCCGTCCAGCAGCACTTGCAGACTGCCGTCTGCCGGATCAAACACCATCAACCGACCTGAGGGGCGGCGTTCAAACACCTCCATAATGTCATGGCCGTATTCATGCCGTGCCGAGGCATCGGAAAAGAAAATCTTGCCGTCTGAGGCAATCGCCAAATCATCGACAAACAACATGCGCTTGCCGTCATAATGTGTAGCCAGCGGACGCAGCGCGCCATCGGGTGCCAGGGCAATCAGCCCCTTAAAGGCATCGGCAATAATCAAATGCCCCTGCGCATCAAAATTCAGCCCCAAAGGGCGCCCGCCCGTATTGGCCAGGACCGAAAAACTGCCGTCGGTTTCCTGCCGCACAATTTCGCCATTGTGCAGACCGGTATAAAGCCGCCCGTCAGCGTCAAAAACGATACCTTCAGGGCCATGACCGACAGCCACCAAATCAGCCGCCGCCAACGCCGTGTTTTTTGAATAAATGCCGGTTCCGGCCGGACTGGCGGCGCGCACCGGTCCGGCGACCGGATCAAACGGCACAGGCCAAAACAAAAGATAAGCCAGCAAAACCGCCAAAAGGGCAGAAATGCCGCCGCATATCTTATGCATCAGGCCGGCTTGCGGTGCTGTTTGTGCTGACATTATGCGCTCCTATTTTGGCCCTCTTTCAGGCTTCTGCCGCAGCCGGACGAAAAGTGACTGTCTGCGCTGAAAAGCACGCGAATTCGATTGCGTCCCGCCAGCGGCTTGTTTATATACATCTCA
>JBMHCM010000113.1:0-4168 GCA_049889915.1 Parvibaculales bacterium | reverse complement strand
CCAGCTTCAGCCAGTACCTTCGTAATCGCCGCCGTCAGCGTCGTCTTACCATGGTCAACGTGACCAATCGTGCCAATGTTACAGTGCGGCTTCGTCCGCTCAAACTTTTCCTTCGACATGCTCTATTCCTCGTTTGTTTGGGGCCTCGCCCCGAAAACTTTCAAAATTCGTGCTCCGGCCCGAAAGAACTGGAGCGGGTGAAGGGAATCGAACCCTCATCTTCAGCTTGGAAGGCTGTTGCTCTACCATTGAGCTACACCCGCCGCACCCCTGTCCGGGTCATCCCACATCAATTTACCCACGCGCCCGCGGGCAAAAAATGGTGGAGGGAGTTGGATTCGAACCAACGTAGGCATAGCCAACGGGTTTACAGCCCGTCCCCTTTAGCCACTCGGGCATCCCTCCGCCCAAAGAGGTAAAACCACGCCCTACCACCGGTAAACACTTGATTTTACTTCGAATTGAAAGCATACAACCCCGCTCGCCGCTCCCATTTCATAAGAAATGCAGGTTCGGCGACGGAGCATTTGCACATCAATGTCACCAGCCTTATAAGGAATTAGATGACCAAGCGCAAGCCCAACCGCCCAAGAAATAAGAGAAAAAACGCGTCGCTAGATGGCGTGCTGTATCTGTATGGCAGCCATGCGGTGCGTGCCGCATTGGAAAACCCGCAAAGGCGGTTCATTCAGCTACTGGCAACCCAAAACTCCGCCAATGATTTGGCTGAATTGTGCCAAAAACGCGGTCTGACAGCAAAAATCAAACCGGCTGAGGCGCTTTCTGCTCTATTGCCGCCCGATGCGGTGCACCAAGGCGTTGTTTTGCAAGTCGATCCGCTGCCGACACCCGATTTGGCCGAACTGGCGGCGGACGGCAAATTATTGATTGTGCTCGACCAAGTATCCGACCCGCGCAATGTCGGAGCTATTTTGCGGGCAGCGGCCGTATTTGGCGCCGGTGCTGTAATTGTGACGCGACGCAACAGCCCACCTGCCGCCGGCACACTTGCCAAAACCGCCGTCGGTGCTCTGGAGGTCGTGCCGCTGGTTGAAGTGGCCAATCTGGCGCGCGCACTGGAAGAGCTGCATCAGGCCGGATATATGAGTGTCGGCCTTGATGAAACCGGTGCGCAACTGATTGATGACGTGCCGAAAGATCGGCCCTTGGCTGTGGTGATGGGCGCCGAGGGCCCCGGCTTGCGTCGCCTGACCCGCGAGACCTGTGATATGCTGGCCCGCTTGCCGGTGGCTGAAAACGCGGAGGGCGAAGCCTTTGCGACCCTTAATGTGGCCACCGCAACGGCCGTCACACTATATGCGCTGACACGCCCCTAAAGCTTATTATGCGCGCCATCACATAGCGGAGACTTGCCGGTCGCTTTGCAGCCGCAAAAGTAAACCTCGCCATCTTTTTCTGCCGTATAGACGACCGGCTCGAAACTGGTGTCTTTATGGGCCCCATCACAAAATGGCTGGTTTTGCGACTTACCGCAAGAACACCAGAAATAGCGTTTTCCCGCTTTGACTTCGGTTTTATACGGCGCTTTTTGTGGGCATTCAGCTTGGCTCATCATTTCTCTCCCTTGTGAAATTCAACTGTAGCGAAAAACCGCCATAAAGAAAGCCCCGCCGTTTCCGGCAGAGCTTTTCATATTCATTGCGTAGCGACTATTGAAGGTTTTCAATAATCGTTACATTGGCCATGCCGCCGCCTTCACACATAGTCTGAAGGCCATATTTGCCGCCTTTGCGTTTCAGCGCATTGACCAGTGTTGCCATCAGCTTGGTGCCTGAGCCGCCGAGCGGGTGACCCAGCGCAATAGCGCCGCCATTGACGTTGAGACGCTCTTCATCGACACCCAACTCTTTGGCAAAGGCAACTGGAACGGAACCGAAAGCTTCATTGACTTCATAAACGTCGATGTCATCAACCGACAGACCGGCCTTATCCAAGGCGCGCTTGACGGCCGGAATCGGTGCTTCCAGCATAATCACCGGATCATGACCCATGACAGACAGGTGGACGATTTTGGCCAACGGCTTAACACCCAGCTTTTTCAGACCCTCTTCATTGACGATCATCACGCCGGAGGCACCATCGCAAATCTGACTGGCTGAGGCCGCCGTGATAACACCGTCTTCGGCCAGCAGCTTAACGCCCTGAATACCTTCCAGAGTTGCATCGAAACGAATACCTTCATCAACCTTGTGCAGCTCTTTTTCGCCGTCTTCATTGGTTACTTCAATCGGCACGATTTCTTCATCGAAAGCACCGGCTTGCGTTGCGGCAATGGCGCGCTCATGGCTGCGATAGGCATAAGCGTCAATCTCATCTTTGGTCAGGCCATACTTCTTGGCGACCATTTCAGCACCGGTAAATTGGCTGAACTGAACATCCGGATAGCGTTTTTGCATGTCCGGTGAGACGTAGAAACCATGCCCTTCTTTGAATGGCAGTGAAATCGGCAGGCCCATCGGCACACGGCTCATGCTTTCCACACCGGCGGCAATCACACAGTCCATGGTGCCGGACATAACAGCTTGCGCAGCAAAGTGAATGGATTGCTGTCTTGACCCGCACTGACGGTCAATCGAGGTGGCCGGCACACTTTCCGGCAGCTTGGAGGCCAATACGGCATTACGACCGATATTGGCGGCCTGCTCACCGGCTTGGCCGACGCAGCCCATAATGACATCTTCGACGATTTCCGGATCTGCCGAGGTGCGGTCGATAAGGTCGTTAATGACTTGCGCCGCCAAATCGGCCGGGTGCCAGTCTTTCAGTTTGCCGTCACGACGGCCGCCGGCGGTCCGGGCCGCGGCTACGATATATGCTTCAGCCATGTTTCACTCCCTTAGAATTAAATGGCAATTCAATATGGGCTCAGGCTAGCAATGGCATTGTCGGGCGACAAGAAAATTTTGCCGCACAAGATTCCGTTTGCACAATCAGTCGCAGGCCGTAACATGGCGGCAGATTTGCATTAGGGAGAGCAAAATGAAAACACGTATCACCGAATTATTCGGCATTGAGCATCCGGTCGTTCAAGGCGGCATGCACTATGTCGGCTTTGCTGAAATGGCGGCCGCCGTATCAAATGCCGGCGGCTTGGGCATCATCACCGGCCTGACCCAAAAGACACCGGCTGATTTGGCCAATGAAATCGCCAAATGCCATGAGATGACCGACAAGCCGTTCGGCGTCAATCTGACCTTCTTGCCAGGCTTCGCCAATCCGGATTATCCGGGCTATATCGACGCCATCATTAATGGCGGCGTGCGGATTGTTGAAACCGCCGGTCGCAGCCCCGAACAATATATGCCGCTGCTGAAAGAGGCCGGCATCAAAGTCATCCATAAATGCACCTCGGTGCGTCACTCTTTGAAAGCCGAGCGCATTGGCTGTGACGCGGTTTCGGTTGACGGTTTTGAGTGCGGTGGTCACCCGGGTGAGGATGATATTCCGAATATGATTTTGCTGCCGCGCGCGGCCGAAGAACTGTCCATCCCGTTTGTCGCCTCCGGCGGCATGGGCAATGCCAAGCAATTGGTCGCCGCTTTGGCGCTGGGCGCTGACGGCATTAATATGGGCACGCGCTTTATCGCCACTAAGGAGGCACCGGTGCACCAAAATGTCAAAGACGCTCTGGTCGCCGCCTCTGAATTGGATACCACGCTGATTATGCGCCCGCTGCGCAATACCGAGCGTGTGCTGAAAAATGACGCGGTTACCCGCATTCAGGAAAAAGAAAAAGAGCTGGGCGAGAACATCCTAATTAGTGACATTATGGATGAAGTGGCCGGCGTCTATCCGAAGATTATGTCCGACGGTGACATGGATAGCGGCGCTTGGAGCTGCGGCATGGTCGCCGGTCTTATTCACGATATCCCGACATGCGAAGAGCTGGTCGGCGGCATGGTGAAAGAGGCGGAAGAGATTATCAAATCGCGCCTGCAAGGTTTCGCGGCGTAGGGTAAAAGGGCGCGGCCGCTAATAGCGACCCCCGCCCGCCTTCCCCAAGAGAGCAGCTGCGCGAAGTGCGGCTAGCGAGACGATTGGGACAATTAAAAGCATTAAAGCCCCGCTCTCACGAGCGGGGCTTTTTTATTTTGGGGCAAGCCTGCCGCAAAATTTAACTAAGGCGTCACGATATTAAAGTCAGGGT
>JBMHCM010000112.1:0-3419 GCA_049889915.1 Parvibaculales bacterium | reverse complement strand
TTGCCGCCAATGAGCCGCTGCACGCCGCCATCTTAAAAAATCTGGCAAAATAACCCGGTTTCCGGTGGCTGCTTACTCAACCGCTTATTCAGCCGCTTCTTGACCGAATTGCAATTCAGCCAAACGGGCATACAGGCCGCCCGCTTGCAGCAATTCATGGTGTTTGCCTTGCGCCGTCACGCGACCGTTTTCCATGACGATAATCCGGTCGGCTTTCAAAATGGTCGCCAAACGGTGGGCAATCACCAAGGTGGTGCGCCCTTCCATCAAATGGGTCAGCGCTTTTTGCACCAGCGTCTCGCTTTCCGCATCGAGGGCACTGGTCGCCTCATCAAGCAGCAAAACCGGCGCGTCGCGCAATATGGCACGGGCAATGGCAATGCGCTGGCGTTGACCACCGGACAGGGTGACACCGCGTTCGCCCAATTCCGTTTCATAACCACCCGGTAAGCGAGTGATAAACTCATCCGCCTGCGCCGCTTTGGCGGCTTCGATAACATCCGCCGCACTGGCCTCCGGTCGGCCAAAGCGAATATTGTCCATCACGGTCTTGGCAAAAATCACCGTTTCTTGCGGCACGACAGACAGTGCACCGCGCAGGGTCTCCGGGGCCATATCGGGCAGGGCCACATCATCCAGCGTGATACGACCGGCCTGCGGGTCATAAAACCGCGACAGTAATTGGAAAACGGTCGATTTACCGGCTCCTGAAGCGCCGACCAAAGCGACGGTTTCACCCGGCGTGACATCCAACGAAAAGCCTTGCAAGGCCGATACTTCCGGCCGTGTCGGATAATGAAAACCGATATCGTCAAAGGTGATGCGCCCTTGGGCCGGTTGCGGCAAGGCCACCGGATTGGCCGGCGCTTTAATTTCTGGCTCGACCTCAAGAATTTCGACCAAACGCTCGGTTGCCCCGGCTGCCAATTGCACCTCGCCCCACACCTCTGACAAAGCACCGATAGAGGTGGCGCACAGCACCGCATATAAAATGAACTGGCCGAGCGTGCCGCCGCTCATACTGCCATCCAAAACATATTGTGCGCCGAGCCATAAAATGCCTGTGACACCGGCAAATACCAGTACAATGGCAATCGCCGTCATGGCGGCGCGCGCCAAAATACGCAGCTTAGCCGTATCGAAAGAGGCCTCAACGGCGCGGGCAAAAACCGCCCGGTCTTCCGCCTCATGGGTAAAGCTTTGCACGGTTTGCATGGCTGAGACGGTCTCGGCGGCATGGCTGGCCGTGTCGGCAATACGGTCTTGACTGGCCCGCGCCAAACGGCGCACCAAACGGCCAACGACAATCATCGGCAGCACCACCAAGGGCAGAGTAATTGCCGCCAAACCGGCCAGCGAAGCACTGGTGTAAACCAGCATGATGGCCGAGCCGATGAACATAAATGCATTGCGCAGCGCAATAGAGGCCGATGAGCCAACCACGGTTTTAATCAAAGTGGTGTCGGCGGTTAGCCGCGACAGCACTTCGCCGGTGCGCGTCACCTCAAAAAAGGCCGGGGACAATTTGGTGATATGGGCATATACCGCATTGCGCAAATCGGCCGTCACCCGTTCGCCAATCCACGTCACGAAGTAAAACCGCGTGGCGCTGGCCAGTCCCAACACAATGGCGACAATCAACATGCCGAGGAAATAGCGGTCGATGGAAGCCGCATCATCGGTCGAAAAGCCATTATCAATCATAAAGCGCACAGCAATCGGCATGGCCAATGTCGCCGCCGTGGCCGATAACAGCGCAATAAAGGCCGCGAGAACCCGCCCCGGATAGGCTGCGATAAATGGCAGCAGCGCCCGCAGCGGCCGCACGCTGCTGGGGCGTGGACGTCTTTTGGCCGCTTCTTCAATCTGTTGCACGGCTTCTGCAGAATCGTTTCTCGACACGATATTTCCTTTTCTGGCGCTGCTTATAGCAGCGTGGAGAGACGCCGACCAGAGCATAAACATTGCTTGCGCGCAGCGGCTGTCTTCGCTATATAAGCCGTCACCTGAAATTTTTTAGCCCTCACAGGGGTGAGGAGCGAGGATAGATCGATGAAAAAAGACATTCATCCCGATTATCACATGATTACCGTCGCAATGACCGATGGCACGAGCTATCAGACCCGGTCAACTTACGGCGAAGAAGGCACGACGCTGACTTTGGATATTGATCCGACCACCCATCCGGCTTGGACCAAAGGCTCGCAAACGCTGGTCGACCGTGGTGGCCGCGTCAGCCGCTTTAACAAGAAATTCGACAGCTTTATCGGTTAATCCGAAACTGTTTTATTTGAAAAGGGCTTCCGCTTCGCTGCGGGAGCCCTTTTTGCTTTCCTGCATGGCTTTGGTGCGGGCCATTTCGCCCTCAAGCACGGCCAGTCGCTGAGCCAGCTCATCTTGTCCCATCAGTGATAAATCTTCGGCCAATAATTGCGCCAAAATGCCGTCTTTCGGCAATTCCATCTCATCACTCATTGTTTTGCTTTCCCATTGCTGCGTGTGTTTTTATAGTCTAGCGACAAAACACCCGCCGATGCGAGATTTTAGGACGCTTTATGTCAGATACCCCTGCCCTGCCCGAAACCATGCGCGCCATTGCCATTGGCGAGGCGAAAACTCCAAACAGCCTGCATATTGTCGAGGCTCCCTTGCCGGAACCGGCGGCGGAAGAAATTTTGGTGCGGGTAGCGGCAGCCGGCGTCAATCGCGGAGATTGCGTGCAGCGCATCGGCTTTTACCCGCCACCGCCCGGCGCCTCAGAGATTATGGGACTGGAATTTAGCGGCACGGTTGTCGCCTGCGGCAACGCCGTGACGCAATGGCAGATTGGCGACCGTGTGGCGGCTCTGGTGGCCGGTGGCGGCTATGCCGATTATGCCACCGTGCATCAGGCGCATGCTCTGCCGGTGCCAAGCGATATGAGCTTTACCGATGCGGCGGCTCTGCCGGAGACGATTTTCACCGTCTGGGCCAATCTGTTTGAAGGCGGTCAGCTGCAACAAGGCGAGACCGTGCTGCTGCATGGCGGCTCCAGCGGCATTGGCACAACCGCCATTCAAATGGCCAAACAGGCCGGGGCACGGGTCATTGTCACGGCAGGCTCAGCCGAAAAATGCGCCGCCTGCCGCGATTTGGGTGCCGATTTGGCGATTAATTACAAACAGCAAGATTTTGTCGCCGCCTGCGCTGATTTTACCGATGGGCAAGGCGTTGATGTCATCCTCGATATGGTCGGCGGTGATTATCTCAACCGCAATATTCAAGCCGCCGCTATGGGCGGGCGCATTGTCAATATCGCCTTTATGGCCGGGTTTGAAGCGACCGCCAATTTTCTGCCGGTTATGCTAAAACGCCTGACGCTGACCGGCTCTACCTTGCGGGCCCGCCCGATTGAGGAAAAAACCCGCCTGACGCAAGCC
>JBMHCM010000111.1:0-9648 GCA_049889915.1 Parvibaculales bacterium | reverse complement strand
CCCAGCACCAGAATCAGATCGCGCGACAGGTCAGTCATGCGCAGCCTCCTTATTGCGGCGACAGCGCTCTGAGCAATATTTTACATTGTCCCAATCGCGCGCCCATTTTTTGCGCCATGCAAAGGGACGACCGCATGTCAGGCAGTCTTTGTGCGGCAAATCGGCTTTATTACGCATACCCATGCGCATGAAATGGCGCGGCCAAGCGTCAGGTCAAGGCGCTGCGGCTTATTGACAAAATGCGTCACGACAGCCACTTTGTCGACCGGAGGATCTCAGCACTATGGCTATGAAAATTTCGCGTATTTTGTCGACCGTCTTGTTGTCAAAGCGTCTGCAAGGCGTGCAGCGCAGCCTGAAGGGGCTGAGCCGTAAATTATCCGGCAAGCGGGCGGAGCTGTTGTTTTTTCACCAGATGGATGACCCGTATAGCCAATTGGTGGCGCAAGTGCTGCCCGACTTGCAGTCGCGCTATGATGTCGATTTGAAGGTCATTTTGGTTGAAGCCCCAAGCGACGAAGCGGCACCCGAACGCGATGCGCTGATTGCTTATAGCCGCCGCGATGCCGCCAAAATCGCCCCCTATCACGGGCTGAGCTTTGACGACTCGGGCAGCCAACCCTCTGAGGCCAGTTTGAAATTGGCGCGCCGCGCTTTGGCGGCCTCCAGCAACCGCATCAAAGTGGCGGCCGATATTGGCGCCGCTTTCTGGCAGGACAATAGCGACAAGCTCGACCGCATGGCGATGGTGTCGGATGACAAAACCGCCGCCGAATATCGCCAAGGCACCAAAATGCGCGAAAGCCTGGGGCATTATCTCGGCGCCACATTTTATTTTGAAGGCGAATGGGATTGGGGGGTCGATCGTCTGCCCTATTTGGAAGAGCGGCTGTACAATAATGGCATGCGCCTGAGCGGATGTCGGCAAGTGGTGCATTTTCAAGAGCGCCCAGCCTTTATGAGCCAGCCGAGCAATGGCCGCCGCGTCACGGTTGAGTTTTATCCGTCAGCTCGCAGCCCCTATACGGCGGTTTCCATGGCCGAGACATTGGATCTACCGAACCATTATCCGGTTGATTTGAAAGTACGCCCGGTGCTGCCAATGGTGATGCGCAATCTGCCGGTGCCGCCGCGCAAGGGCATGTATATTCTCCGCGATACCATGCGCGAGGCCGATCGTATCGGTGTGCCGTTTGGCAAAATTTTTGATCCGGTCGGTGAGCCGGTGAAGCGGGTCTATTCGCTTTTCAGTTGGGCCGACAAGCAAGGCAAGGGCGGCGCGCTGCTGCATGCCTTTACCGATTTGGCGTGGTCGCAGCGTGTCGATACGGGCAGTGATGACGGCTTGCGCAAGACATGCGAGCGGGCCGGCCTTGATTGGAATGAAGCCAAAGAAATTGTCGACAATGATGATTGGCAAGCTTGGGCGGAAGAAAACCGTCTGCAAATGATGGCTTCGGATTTATGGGGCGTGCCCAGCTATCGACTGCTCAATGAACAAGGCGATGAAATTTATTCATGCTGGGGCCGCGACCGTTTGTGGCTGCTGGCCCATGAAATTCAAAACGCGCTTGCTGGGGATTAGGGTCTGACGGCTTTGCGGCGGTTGGTGTGATATCGGCCCGACTGAATAAGGCCAAGCCGATATCACGCGGGCCAAGGGGAAAGCGAGGGACCATGACAGGGAGTTCCCCGACCCCGTGCAGAAAATACGCCGACACATTGCCAAGCCTGTGGCTTTACCAAGCCCGCGGCCATGCCGTCTGCACGCAACCTAACGCAATGCCCCTTCAGGCTAGAAACTTGCGGTTTCACAGCACAAAGGGTTTTTAATCGCGGCGAATGGATTAAACTCAGCGTGTCGAATTTGTGTCACATAAGGGTGTCGGGGGTATGCCGCTGGATTCGTTTTCATATGCCTCGGAAGGCAATTCTTGGCTGCGCAATTTTGCCATTCAAAGTGTTGAGCGGCTCAGCGGTCAGCCCTATTTGAAGCGGCTTTATCTTGCCTATCAGGCAGAAAACAGGCCGCATACGGATTTTTGGCAAGAAGTCATAACGCGGCTTGATTTAACCGTCGATTTAACCGGCGCCGATATGGCCGACATACCGAAAACCGGCCCGCTTGTGGTGGTGGCCAATCACCCTTACGGGGTTTTGGACGGCATTGTGATTTGCTGGCTGGTGTCGCAAATCCGCCCCGATTTCAAAATCCTCATCAATAATGTTTTGTGCCGCGCGCCGGAAATGGCGGCGCATGTTTTGCCGGTCGATTTTGATGAGACGCCCGAGGCGCTGCAAACCAATCTGACCTCGCGCAAACAGGCAAAGGCGCATTTGGACGGCGGGGGCGCGCTCATTGTGTTTCCATCCGGTGCGATTTCCACCACGCCGCGTTTTTTCGCCCGCCAGGCAAAAGAAATCGCTTGGGCGCCGCTGGTCGGCAAGCTTATCCGAAAAACCCGCGCGCCCGTTTTGCCGATATATTTTGAGGGGCAAAACTCGCTTTTGTTTCAAATGGCCAGCCATGTCAGCTATGCCATGCGGGCGGCGTTGATTTTCCATGAAGTGCGCCGCCGCGTCGGCTCGCGGTTTCGCGGCGTCATCGGCAATCCATTGCCCTATGAGGCGCTGGAGCCACATTTGCCGCCGACAAATCTCGCCGCCCATTTGCAGGGACATGTTGCCGCTCTGAGCCGGTTTTTGCCGCCTGAAGCATGATTCCGTTTTGACGGCAGGCGAAAATCTGCTTTCATATCGGCATCCGGCAGCAAGCGCATTGGGAGGTTTGCTGACCGCATTTGCATCCAGGGAGACGGACATGGAAAATTGTTTGAAATTTTATATTGACGGTCAGTGGGTGGATCCGAGCGATCCGAAGCCGTTTGACGTCATCAATCCGGCCAATGAGCAAGTCATCGGCCAAATCATGATGGGCAATCAAGACGATGTGAACAAAGCCGTGGCAGCCGCCAAAAAGGCTTTCCCGTCTTTCTCAAAAACCACCGTGCAAGAGCGCCTCGACCTGCTGGACGCCATTATTGCAGCCTATCAAAACCGTTTTGACGAAGTGGCCGAAACCATTTCGGCTGAAATGGGCGCACCGATTTGGTTGTCAAAAGCTGCGCAAGCGGCCATGGGCATCGCCCATCTGAGCACGGTACGCAATATTCTGGCCGGTTATGAATTTGAAAAAGCCCAAGGCACTACACTGATCCGCAAAGAGCCGGTTGGCGTGTGCGGGTTGATTACGCCGTGGAATTGGCCGATCAACCAGATCGCCTGTAAAGTGGCCCCGGCGTTGGCCGCCGGCTGCACCATGGTGCTGAAGCCGTCTGAAATTGCCCCGCTCAATGCGGCCTTGTGGGCCGAAATTCTGGATGATGCCGGGGTTCCGGCCGGTGTGTTCAATCTGGTCAATGGCGATGGTCTGAATGTCGGTGAAGCGATGTCGCAGCACCCGGATATTGATATGATGTCGTTTACCGGCTCAACCCGCGCCGGTATTGCCGTGGCCAAAAGCTCTGCCGATACGGTGAAGCGCGTGGCGCAAGAGCTGGGCGGCAAGTCAGCCAATATCATTCTCGACGATGCCGATTTCAATAAAGCGGTCGCGCAAGGCGTGCAAAGCTGCTTCATGAATTCCGGCCAATCATGCAACGCCCCGACCCGCATGTTGGTGCCGGCAGCGCGCCATGATGAGGTGGTCGAAATTGCCAAAGCGGCGGCCGAGCAAGTGAAAGTCGGTGACCCGCATGGCGAGGGCACAACCATTGGTCCGGTGGTCAGCGAAATGCAATATGACAAGATTCAAGGGCTGATTGAAAAAGCCATTGAAGAAGGCTCGGAGCTGGTGACCGGTGGACCGGGTAAGCCGGATGGTCTGAATGCCGGTTACTATGTCAAACCGACCATTTTCGCCAATGTCACCAATGATATGACGATTGCCCGTGAAGAAGTGTTCGGGCCGGTTCTGTCTATTCTGAAATATGACAGCGAAGAAGAAGCCATTGAGATTGCCAATGACACGGTTTACGGCCTGTCAGGCTATGTGCAAGCGGGCAGCACCGAGCGGGCTGCTGAAGTGGCGGCGCAATTGCGCACCGGTAATGTGCATCTGAACGGTGCCGGTGCCGACCCGATGGCGCCGTTTGGCGGCTATAAACAATCCGGCAATGGCCGCGAATGGGGCGAGCATGGGTTTGAGGACTTCCTCGAAACCAAGGCCGTTCTGGGCGGCGTTGCTGCTGAGTAAAGCGTAATCACACCGGCTCAAGTGCATGCTTGGGCCGGTGTTTTTTTATCCAAATTTTGGAGAGACCCATGTTGTCCAATAGCTATCCAATGCTGCAATTTAACCTTGGTGATGAAATTGACATGATGCGCGACAGTCTGCGCAGCTTTGTCGATGACAAGATTATGCCGCGGGCTGGTGAGATTGATCGCACCGACACATTTCCGCGCGATTTGTGGCAGCCGCTGGGCGAATTGGGTCTGCACGGCCTGACCGTATCGGAAGAATATGGCGGCGTGGCCATGGGCTATACGGCGCAAGCCATTGCGGTAGAAGAAATTTCGCGCGCCTCGGCTTCGGTCGGTCTGTCTTTCGGTGCGCATTCCAATTTGTGCATCAACCAGATTTTCCGCTGGGGTAATGAAGCGCAGAAACAAAAATATCTGCCCAAACTTGTCTCCGGCGAGCATTTGGGGGCGCTTGCCATGTCGGAAACCGGTGCCGGGTCGGATGTTGTGTCGATGAAATTGCGGGCTGAGAAAAAGGGCGACAAATATGTTCTCAATGGCGGCAAGTTTTGGATTACCAATGGCCCGTCGGCTGATGTGCTGGTGGTCTATGCCAAGACCGAGCCGGACGCCAAGTCACGCGGCATTACCGCCTTTTTGATTGAGAAGGATTTCAAGGGGTTTTCTTGCGCGCAAAAGCTCGACAAATTGGGCCATCGCGGGTCGGAAACCGGCGAGCTGGTGTTTGAAGATTGCGAAGTGCCGGAAGAAAATGTCATGGGGCCGCTGAATAGCGGCGTCGAAGTGCTGATGAGCGGGCTGGATTATGAGCGCGCCGTATTGGCCGCTTGGCCGGTCGGCATTATGCAAGCCTGTCTTGATACGGTGCTGCCTTATGTGCATCAGCGCGAACAGTTTGGCCAATCCATCGGAACATTTCAACTTATTCAAGGCAAGCTGGCCGATATGTATACGCGGCTTTCGGCTTCGCGGGCCTATGTCTATGCGGTCAACCAAGCCTGCGATCGCGGGGAGACGACGCGTAAAGATGCTGCCGCCGCCATTTTGTTTGCTGCTGAAAACGCCACCCAATGCGCGCTGGATGCGATTCAGCTGATGGGCGGCAATGGTTATGTGAATGATAATCCGGTGGGGCGTTATTTGCGCGATGCCAAGCTGGCGGAAATCGGCGCCGGGACCTCAGAAATTCGCCGCATGCTGATCGGCCGCGAATTGTTCAGCGAGACCGGTTAAGCGCGATAGCTTAAAGACGGCGCGCGCGGCGTACATCCTCAATCAACTTCATGCTGATGGCCACCGGTATCAAACCGACCGCGATAATCAGCAGTGCCGGCAGTGCCGCTTCTTCTAGCTGGCCGACTGAGGCATACATATAAACACTGGTGGCCAGCGTTTCGAAATCAAATGGGCGCAATATCAGCGTTGCCGGCAGTTCCTTCATCACATCGACAAACACCAAAATGGCCGCCGTCAGCAGGGCGCTGCGTAAAAGCGGTATATGCACACGGGCCAGCGCGCCGGTTTTACTGCAGCCTAGGCTGCGCGCCGCCATGTCGAGGCCCGGCGACAAACGCCCGAAACCGGCCTCCAAAGTGCCAAAGCTGAGTGATAAAAAGCGCACCATATAGGCCAGCAAAAGAGCCGCAACCGTGCCGCTCAGCACCAGCCAGCCGCCGCTCAGCTCGGCCAGACTGCCAAGCATAACCATTATGCCAATGGCCAAGACGGTGCCCGGAACGGCATAGCCGAGGGCGGCCATTTGGCCGGTGCGTTGCACGGCTTTTGGGCCGCTGCGCGCGGCATAGCTGAGGCCGAGACCCAGTATGCAGGTGATGGCTGCTGCACCGGCCGCCAAGCCGACCGAACGTCCGGCTGCCGCTTGCACGGTGGCGGTCACCTCAGCCCCAACAGCGTGGTTGAGCAGGAGCCCGACCGGCACGATGAAGCCGAGGACAACCGGTAATAGACAGGCCAGCAGCATGAGGGCTTGGCCGGCGCGACCGGCGGTAAAGTCAGGCAGGCTACGTTGCCGACCGCTGCGCGTGTGATGCGCCGCTTGGCCGCGATGGCTGCGCTCCAGCCATAAGATAAATGTCATAAAGGCCAAAAGCGTCAGCGCGATTTGTGCCGCGCCGCCCAAATTGCCGCGTACCACCCAAGTGTCATAGACGCCTATGGTCAGTGTGTTGACGCCGAGAAATTCGACCGCCCCAATATCATTCAGGCATTCCATCATCGCCAAAGCGGTGCCGACAATAATGGCCGGCCGCGCCATGGGCAGACCGATGCGCCAAAAACAGGCCAAGGGGGTGATGCCGAGTGCGCGCCCGGCCTCAATCAAAACGGCCGATTGCTGCACAAAAGCGGCGCGTGCCGATAAATAAACATAAGGGTAGAGCACCAGGCTGAGCAGCAAAATGGCGCCGAGCAGGGAGCGAAATTCGGGAAAGCTCTCGGGCGAAAAAACGCCGCGCCAAAGCTGATATAGCGGCCCTGCTTGGTCGAGCACATCGCCATAGGCATAGGCCATCAAATAGGTCGGAATCGCCAAGGGCAGCAGCAGTGCCCAGCCGAGCAGCCGCCGTAAGGGGAAGCGATAAAAAGTCACCAGCCACGCCGTGCCGGTGCCGATAGTGCCGCATAAAACGGCCACACCGGACATCAGTCCTATTGTTGTGACGGCTTGGCCGGGCAATACCGTGCTGAGCAAGTGCTGCCAAATCGGCGCTTCCGGATTTGCGGCCAGCCATGCCAAGGCAGCCAGCGGCAGCAGCGGCACCAGGGCGGCAGCAACGCTCAACACATTCCACGGGTCTTTATAGGCGGACAGGCTCAACGGGAGGCAGCCTTATTGCAACTCATTCTCATTTGCGCAGCATAGGGCAAGCGGCGGCAAAAGCAATCGCTATTGTGGCGGCCTATTTACAGGCGGCGGCGGCGGCCATCAATTCGCGGGCAATTTCTTCCGCTTCTTCGGGCAGAAAATCCATCGGGATTTCTTGTGCCTCTGTGGCGATAAAGACTCGCACCATTTTCTGGTCAGTGGCGCCAATGGAAAGTTCGGCTTCGATGTCAGAGGGTGTGTTAATGCCCATAATGCACTCCTGCGTTGCAAACTGTGTAGCGCGTTTGCCTTGCGCTGTGAAGCGTGAGAAAAACTGCCGCGTAGCGAGAGATGGCTTGATATTTCAAAAAAAGCCGACTATTTTCGCCCTCACCTTCGCCCCTTTTTTTAGCGGGTGAAGCCCGGTGCAGCCTTAGCTCAGTTGGTTAGAGCGCTAGATTGTGGATCTAGAGGTCCCCCGTTCAATTCGGGGAGGCTGTACCATTTCTCCGTCCTCATAAACACAATCTATGACGCGCAAATGCAGTGCGGCTGCACGCAGGATTGCGCGTCACATAAGCCTCATATAACAGTCACATAAATGTAATATTGCGGCGGCAATAAGGTTCCGCACACGTAAATATATGGCGTACGAAACGGCAGCTTGAATGGTTCTTGTTGTCACGGGAGTTACAGGAGTAAATCATGAATAAATTGCTTTTGGGTTCGGCTGCTGCCGCCCTGATGATCGCCCCGGCCGTTGCCGGCCCGATTGCCCTCACCGTTAGCGGGTATCACAACACCGCTTATATGAGCATTGATAAGGAAGCCGCTGCCGGTGTAGCCGATTTTGAAGCGACCAATATCGACCAGGACGCTGAAATCCATTTCAAGTTCAAAGGCAAAATGGACAATGGCACGACCGTTGGCGGTCAAGTGCAGTTGGAATCAGAAGGCAATGGTGCCGACAATGGTGGTAAAGACCAAATCGACGAGCACTATGTCTATGTCAAAGGTGATTTCGGTAAAGTGACCATCGGCTCAGAAAACTCAGCCGCCCGCATGCTGGAAGCCGGTCATGATAAATATCTCGGTTTCTCACAAGCTGAAGACAATCTGTTGGCCGGTGTTGAAATCGGTTACACGCAGGCCGTGCACACATCAATCACCGGTGACGCGCCGAAGCTGACTTATGTGTCGCCAATCTTCTCAGGTCTGCAAGTCGGTTACTCAATGACCCCGTCTACCAAAGACACAAACGGGGATGCGTTTGGTCTTTCCGCTGAAGGTGACGGTTATGGCGAAGCCACCTCATACGGCCTGCGCTATAAAGGCAATGTCGGTCCGGCCAAAATCGCCATCTCAGCCGGTGGTGAATCTGTTGACGATACGGATGGCACAAAAGAAGACAGCTCAATCGGCCTGAACGTTTCTTACATGGGCTTCAAGTTTTCTTATAAAGACCTGACCCGCGAGCAAGACGCAGCCTTTGATGGTGCCGACGGTGAAACTGAAGACACATTCAACAATATCGCTGTGTCTTACAAGCTGAACAAAAAGCTGGTTCTGGGTGTCGACATGCAGTCTGATGAAGATAAAGACGGCAACACCACTTACGAACACACACGTTTCGGCGGGTCTTATGTTTTGGGCAAAGGCGCCAAGCTGTCTTTCTCATCTCTGGATGCGGATGAAGATGACACCAAGTCACACTCAATTACCCAAGTGGCTTTGCTGCTGAAATTCTAATCTCCTCAAAGATTACATTTTATGAATGGCGGGGTTTCGACCCCGCCATTTTTGTTTTTCGGTTTTCCAAGAGCCTGCGCCTGTCGTAAAACTGCAACAATAAATAGGCTATAAGAAAACAGCCGGGTGTCCTCCTTCTTCGCGTAACTCGGCGCGTGTCTGCCGCGTAATGGCAGTCTGTATCCCCAATAATAAGAACAAGGATATGGACCATGACCCTCCATTGGAAATCCAATTTGCCGACAATGACAATAATGACCGGCGGGCTTTTGCTCGGCACGGCGCTTCCCTTAACTGCCGCTCAGGCCATGCCGATTGTCGGCTTGTCGGTCGGCGGCCAATTCACCCAATCGGTGAATATTGTCGATGCCGATAATGGCCGCGATAATGATGGCCGCACCATCACGGTTGAAGATGAAGTGCTGGCGCAAAATGCCGAAATTCATTTTAAGGGCAAAACCACCCTGCCATCGGGCACGGAATTCGGCTTTCGGGTCGAGCTGGAAGCGGAAAGTGCGACTGACCAAATCGATGAGCATTATCTCTGTGTCAAAGGCGATTTCGGGAAATTAATCCTCGGTGCTGAAAACGGCGTCGGCCACCTTATGCAAGTGCGCGCGCCGCGTTTTGTGCCGGGGCTGAAGGCCTATGACAATTCGCTGACCGATGCGGCGATTGAGAAAGCCTATGACATTGTGCTGGAAAGCAATGCCATTGAAGATGCGCATATGTCGACCAAGCTGGAGCATATTTCCGGCGATGCCAACAAACTGAGCTATATGACGCCGCGGGTCGGCGGGCTGCAGCTCGGC
>JBMHCM010000110.1:0-8049 GCA_049889915.1 Parvibaculales bacterium | reverse complement strand
TGTAAGCGCTGGCCAAAGATACTTTTGGCGATGAAAACGCCGCGCCCGATTTATTCGATCCGCAAAAATTCAGCAGTTCTTATCCTGATGAAGAAGAAAAGCTCAGCGCCGCCGCCGAGGCCGGTGCAGATGATGTGCTGAAAGCGGATACGAAAAAGAAAGACGAAGAGATTGGCTGATCGCGAACATGATTTGGCTGCCGGTGAGATGGCCTTGTTCGATCATTTGGTCGAGTTGCGCAATCGCCTGCTTTGGGCGTTGGCGGCTTTCGGCACCGCTTTTGCTGTCTGCATGTTTTTTGCCGGTGATATTTTCACCTTTTTGCTGTGGCCGTTTGAACAAGCGGTCGGTGAGCAGGGTGAGTTGGAACTGATTTACACCGCGCCGCATGAATTCTTTTTCACGCAAATTAAGCTGGCCATGTTTGCCGGTTTAATTTTGTCTTTCCCGTTTATCGCTTTTCAGTTGTACCGCTTCATCGCGCCGGGGCTATATAAAAACGAACGCTCGGCATTCCTGCCTTATCTGATTGCCTCGCCGGTGCTGTTCGTGCTTGGCGGTTCTTTGGTGTTCTTTTTGGTCATGCCGATGGCCTTTGAGTTTTTCCTGTCCATGCAAATTAGTGGTGACGGCAATGAAGCGGATGTCCGCATGGTCAACCGGGTCAGTGAATATCTGTCCTTCACCATGATTTTGGTGCTGGCCTTTGGTCTGTGCTTTCAATTGCCGGTGGTGCTGACCTTGCTGGGCCGCGTCGGCTTGGTATCGGCAGATGGGCTGCGGTCAAAACGCCGTTATGCCATTGTCGGTGTGTTTGCTGTGGCTGCTTTGCTGACGCCGCCAGACCTTATCAGCCAAATCGGCCTTGGTGTGCCGACCTTGCTTTTGTATGAAGTGTCGATTTTATGTGTCGCCGCAATGCAAAAAGACCGTGACGACATTATCGAGGATGACGCGCCGGAAGTGCCACCTGCGGCTACGCCCGCTGAAGGCAATGCTGATAAGGCAGATAAGAAATAGGCTAACGCTATCTTTTCTGCCGTGGCGGCTTTATAAATCTGTCAGGAATCATCATTAAAGAGGTCGTCATGCACGATATTCATGCCATTCGTCAGGATCCGGAAGCGTTTGATGCCGCTATGGCGTCACGCGGCGTCGCGGCCCAATCGGCGGCTGTATTGGCCAAAGATGATGAACGCCGTGCTGCCATCAGCCAAGCGCAGGATTTGCAGACCAAACGTAATGAGTCTTCCAAAAAAATCGGGCAGGCCAAAGGGCAGGGCAATGAGGAAGAAGCGCAGCGTCTTATGGCTGAAGTGGCCGGGCTGAAAGAACAATTGCAGCAGGCCGAAGAGGCCGAGCGCGCCATCAGCGCCCAATTGACCGAATTGCTGGCCGCTTTGCCGAATGTGCCTCTGGCCGGTGTGCCGGTGGGTGAGGATGAAGACGGCAATGTCGAGGTGCGTCGTCATGGTGAGCCGCAAGCCAATGAGGCGGCGCGCGAGCATTTTGATATTGGCGAACCGCTGGGCATGGATTTTGAGACGGCTGCCAAATTATCCGGTGCGCGGTTTGTTTTGCTGCGCGACAAGCTGGCCCGTTTGGAGCGGGCGCTCGGTAATTTTATGCTCGATTTGCATACAAGCGAATTTGGCTATCAGGAAATGACCCTGCCGGTTTTGGTCCGCGATGATGCTGTTTATGGAACCGGCCAGTTGCCGAAATTTGCCGAAGATTTGTTCCGCACCGAAAACGGTTATTGGCTGACACCGACAGCGGAAGTGACGTTAACCAATTTGGTGCGCGATGAGATTACCGATGCCGTCGCCTTGCCATTGCGTTTCACCGCGCTGACGCAGTGCTTTCGTTCAGAGGCCGGGTCAGCCGGGCGCGATACACGCGGCATGATACGCCAGCACCAGTTCTCAAAAGTCGAGCTGGTATCGATTGTCGATGCCGATAGCGGCGAGGCCGAGTTGGAACGCAAAACCCAATGCGCCGAGGAAGTGCTGAAACGCCTCGGTCTGTCCTATCGTGTGATGCAGCTATGCACCGGCGATATGGGCTTTGGTGCGCGCAAAACCTATGATTTGGAAGTCTGGCTGCCGGGTCAAAACACCTATCGCGAGATTTCCAGCATTTCCTATTGCGGCGATTTTCAAGGCCGCCGCATGAATGCCCGCTATCGTTTGGAAGGCGAAAAGCAAACCCGCTTTGTGCATACGCTGAACGGCTCCGGCCTGGCGGTTGGCCGCACGCTGGTGGCGGTGCTTGAAAATTACGTCAATGAAGACTGCTCGGTCAGTGTGCCGGAAGCGTTGCAGCCCTATATGGGAGGTATCACGCGTATTGGAGGCAATGATGAGTAAACCGATTGGGCGTATTCTGGTCAGTAATGATGACGGCATTAACGCGCCGGGTCTGGTATCTTCTGTGAAGATTGCCGAGCAATTATCCGATGAAGTTTGGGTGATTGCGCCGATGGAAGAAAAAAGCGGAGCCTCGCACTCGCTGAGCCTCGGCAATCCGTTGCGGATGGAGCAATTGGGCACGCGGCGCTATGCGATTGGCGGCACGCCGACCGATTGCGTGATGGTAGCGACCCGTCACCTGATGAAGGATTATTTGCCTGACCTGATTTTGTCGGGCGTTAATTGGGGTCAAAACATTGCCGAGGATGTCAGCTATTCCGGCACGGTGGCTGTCGCCAAAGAGGGGACGGTCAGCAATATTCGCTCCATCGCCATGAGCCAAACGGTTTATTTCGGTGACCCGAACGGGTTTCCCGACCCGCGTTTTGAGGTGGCCGAGAAATATGCCGCCGACATTATTTTGAAATTGCTGCAGGCCGATTGGAAGCAAGGCACTTTCGTCAATATCAATTTCCCGCATATTGAGCCGAGCGATACGCCGCGTGTGCGCATCACCAAGCAGGGAAAGCGCGATAAATCCATTCTCGGTATTGATGCGCGTATGGACCCGCGTGGACGCACCTATTTTTGGTATGATTTCGAGCGGATTATCTCCAATCCGGAAGCTGACACTGATTTGGAAGCGATTATGCAGGGCGATATTTCCATCACGCCGCTGCATATGGATCATACAAGCGTCTCTTTAACAGAGAATCTGCTAAACCTTTTCGAATGATGCATGCAGCGCGCCAACAGCAAAATAACGGCGCGCGCACTCTGTCGCTTCTGTTTTCTCTCATCAGCCTGACGGCGGCAGCGTGCGCGCCGGTTGCGTCCGGCAGTTGGTATGATACGCAAAAGGGCAAGCAAGCCCGCAATTTCCTTGACCAAGTGCGCCATGAGCGCCGTGTGCGGGCCGCCAATGTGCCGCCAAACGGGTTGGTGACGGTCGGTAAGGGCGAAACCTATTACAAGCTGTCGCTGCGCTATAAGGTGCCGTTGCGCGCCTTGCTGGAGATTAATGAGGCGCGACCACCCTATACGCTGAGCCCCGGCGACCGCGTGAAAGTGCCGATGCAGGCGTTTTACGAGGTACAGCCAAAGGACACGCTCTATTCCATTTCGCGGCGTTATGAGACCGATGTTGCAACGCTGGCCAGCCTTAACGGTCTTGCTGAGCCCTATGCGATTAGTGTCGGGCAAAAGCTGCAAGTGCCGGGCAAGCGGCAAAACATCGCCAAGCCGAAGCGGCAAGTCAGCCGCGCCAAACCGACGCCAACTGCGCGGCAAGAACAACCGTCGCGGCCGATTTTGAAGCGCACCAAGCCGGTCAAGAAAGCCAGCCTGCCGCAAGCACCACGCCGTGTCGGACGCTTTCAAGTGCCGCTTAAAGGGCCGATTATCTCAGGCTATGGGCCGAAAGAGGGCGGCTTGCATAATGACGGCATCAATATTGCGGCGCGCACAGGCACACCGATTAAGGCGGCCGAAAACGGCGTTGTCGTTTATGCCGGTAATGAATTGCGTGGCTATGGCAATTTGCTGCTGCTGCGGCATAGCGATGGCTGGGTCAGTGCCTATGCGCATATATCGAATTTTCGGGTCAAACCGGGTGACCGGGTAAAGCAGGGGCAAACCATTGCCGAGGTCGGTCAAACCGGCAATGTGGACCGCCCGCAATTGCATTTTGAGCTGAGAAAAGGCACCCGCGCCGTCAATCCCAATTCATTGATTTGAGATTGCGCGCGAATCCTTTGAAATAGCGGAAAGTATTGGACTGGCTGCGCTGTTTGCGTATAGTCGCCTTCACCAAAAGGAGATTTTCATGTTGATTACACCGGCTTATGCCCAGTCTGCCTCCGGCGGCGCGGCAATTTTTGAAATGCTGTTCCCGTTGGCCATGGTTTTTGCCATTATTTACTTCATGATCCTGCGTCCGCAGGCCCGCCGGCAAAAAGAGCATACGGCGATGATTGACGCCATCAGCCGCAATGACACGGTTGTCACGCAAGGCGGTCTGATCGGTAAAGTCGCCAAAGTCGGTGATGATGAGTTGGATGTTGATTTTGGAGATGGCGCACGCATTAAGGTCGTCAAATCAATGATTATTTCGGTGCGCGGCAAAGCCGAGAAAACCGACTAAAGCTGATAGGTTCCATGCTTCACTTTTCACCCCTCAAAACCGCCGGTATCGCGCTCGCCCTGTTTCTGGGCTTCTTGTTCTCGCTGCCCAATTTCCTCAGCGAAAACACCCGTTTGGCAATGCCGGAATTTCTGCCGAGCAGCACGCTTAATTTGGGCCTCGACCTGCAAGGCGGCTCGCATTTGCTGTTGTCGGTGGATACCGACTCCGTCCAGCGCGAGCGTTTGGAAGACCTGACCTCAGATGTGCGCTTGGCGCTGCGTGGTGAGCGTATTGGTTATACCGGTTTGGGCCGCATTGATGGCGGTGTGACGGTGACCATTCGCAAAGAAGAAGATAAGGAACGCGCGCAAGGCATTTTGGCCGGTCTGGCACAGCCGATTACCGCCAATGTCATCAACAGTTTTAGCCAAGGGCTGGATTTGGATGTCAGCAATCCGGACGGGCTGACCTTTAATCTGATGGTGACGGAAGAAGCTGTGGCGGCGCGCAACACCCGCACCTTGCAGCAGTCGATTGAGATTATCCGCCGCCGCGTTGATGAATTGGGCACCACTGAGCCGACCATTCAACGGCAGGGCGACACACGTATTCTGGTGCAAGTGCCGGGCTTGGATGACCCGCAACGCCTGAAAGCGCTGCTTGGCCAAACCGCCAAGCTGAACTTCCATCTGGTCGACCAAACCATGAGCGCCTATGAGGTGGAGAACGGTAAGCGTCCGCCGGCCGGCGCACGGGTTTTCTACACGGATAGCGAACCGGCCGTGCCGTATCTCATTCGCCGCCGTGCCATGGTCAGTGGCGAGCGGTTGGTTGATGCATCTGTCGGCTTTGACCCGCAAACCAATGCACCGGAGGTCAATTTCCGCTTTGACTCGGTTGGCGCGAAAAAATTCGGTGAAGTGACAAAAGCCAATGTCGGACGTCCTTTCGCCATTGTGTTGGATGAGAAAGTCATCTCCGCGCCGATCATTCAAACCGCCATTTTGGGTGGGGCAGGTCGCATTACCGGCAATTTCTCGGTGCAGGAAGCCAATGATTTGGCCATTTTGCTGCGCGCCGGTGCGCTGCCCGCGCCGATGAGTATTTTGGAAGAACGCACGGTCGGCCCGGGCCTTGGTGCTGACAGTGTGGCGGCCGGTCGTATCGCTTTGATTATCGGTTTCTTGGCGGTCATCGGCTTTATGGTGGTCAGCTATAATCTGTTTGGCGTCTATGCCAATATCGCGCTGATTGCCAATTTGCTGCTGATTATGGGTGTGTTGTCCGGCTTGCAAGCCACGCTGACCTTGCCGGGCATTGCCGGTATTGTGTTGACGGTCGGCATGGCGGTTGATGCCAATGTGCTGATTTTTGAGCGTATTCGCGAAGAGATTGCCGCCAAAAAGAACCCGATTATTGCCATTGATACCGGTTATAACCGAGCACTCGGTACCATTCTCGATGCCAACATCACCACGTTGCTGGCGGCGGTCATCCTTTTCCAGCTCGGCTCCGGCCCCATTCGGGGCTTTGCCGTGACGCTGGCCATCGGCATCGTCACCTCCGTGTTCACCGCCTTTGTGCTGACCCGCTTCATGATTGCGCTTTGGGTGCGCCGTCAGGGTAAGCCTGAAGCCCTGCCGATATAGAGCCGAGGAGAAGCGACATGAAATCATTACGACTTGTTCCGGCCGATACGCATATTCCATTCATCGGCAAACGTAACATCGCCATGGGGCTGTCAGCGCTCTTGCTGATTGGGTCGATTGCGGCTTTTCTGGCCAATGGCCTGAATTTCGGCATCGATTTTAAGGGGGGCACGCTGATTGAAGCCAGTGCTGAAGAGCCGGTCGATATTGCCGCTTTGCGCGGTCGCCTGAACGGCATGCAATTGGGCGAGGTGCAAATCCAAGAATTCGGCAAAGATACGGATGTGCTTATTCGGATTGCCGAAAAAGAGGGCGCAGTTGATGCCAGCAATGATTTGAACGCCGTGGAAGCGGTGCGCAATGAATTGGCTGAGGATTTTGAAATCCGTCGGGTTGAGATTGTCGGCCCGCAAGTCAGTGCCGAGCTTATCCAAACCGGTCTTCTCGCGGTTGTGGTGGCCATTGCTTCCATGCTGATTTACATCTGGTTCCGCTTTGAGTGGCAGTTCTCGGTCGGCGCGGTTTTGGCGCTGGTGCACGACGTGGTGCTGACCATCGGTATTTTCGCCGTGCTGCAACTGGATTTCAATCTGTCCATTCTGGCCGCCATTTTGACCATTGTCGGTTATTCGATGAATGACACGGTGGTGGTGTATGACCGGGTACGTGAAAACCTGCGTAAGTATAAGAAAATGGAGCTTGGCGAGTTGCTCGACATCGCCATTAACGAGACGCTGTCGCGGACCGTTATGACCTCTGTGACCACGCTGCTGGCGCTGCTGGCGCTGTACATTCTCGGTGGTGAGGTTATTCGTGGCTTCACCTTTGCGATGATTTGGGGCGTCCTCGTCGGCACCTATTCGTCGATCTTTATCGCGTCACCGCTGCTGATGATACTCGGCGTCAAGCGCGACTGGTCGGGCACACAAGTGAATTGAGTTTGCGCGCCACCGGTGAGGTGGTAGTCTCAAACGCAATGGGAGATTCGTTAACGGGGAGGCTGACATGGCACCTATTCTAACATCGCTCCGCAACACGGTTATTGCGGGTTTCGTTCTGGCGTTTATTCTGGAACTTATGTATCTGAATGGCGGCGGCGCCTTCGATGCTAATTTCTGGTCTTTCACATTCCGCTGGCTACATGTCATGAGCGGCATCATGTGGATTGGCCTGCTGTATTATTTCAATTTCGTGCAAATTCCGAACATGCCGAATATTCCGGACGATCAAAAGCCGGCCATCGGTAAAGTGATTGCACCGGCCGCCCTGTGGTGGTTCCGCTGGGGCGCTATGGCCACCATCGTGACCGGTCTCATTCTGGGCCATCTGAACGGCTATCTGGGTGACGCCCTGACACTGGGCGCATTGAACGATTTCGCCGTGCCGAAACACACCGCTATCGGTATCGGCATGTGGTTGGGTACAATTATGTGGTTCAACGTTTGGTTCGTCATTTGGCCGAACCAGAAAAAGGCCCTCGGCATTGTAGAAGCCGATGCCGACACCAAAGCGGCCTCAGCGCGCACAGCCATGTTGTTCTCACGGACCAACACCATGCTGTCCATTCCGATGCTGTTTGCCATGGTTGCGGCACAAAACATTTACTAAGTCCGGTAACCGGATGAGGAGAGGGCCGCCACAGTGCGGCCCTTTTCGTTTCAGGAGCAAGTGATGAGCGACACAGCGGTTGATTTTGAGGTGCTGCGGCAAGAATTGCGCGGGCTGGACGGTGATTTATACCTCTGTCACCTGTTCGCACCGGCCGATAAGCGCGATACACTGCTGACGCTGTATCACCTTTACGCTGATATTGCCCGTATACCGGCCACCGTGTCAGAGCCAATGGTCGGCGCCATTCGGCTGC
>JBMHCM010000109.1:0-19903 GCA_049889915.1 Parvibaculales bacterium | reverse complement strand
CCGGTTGACCAGGCAAGAAATGCATCAGAAACGCCATGTCATTACTGCGGAAATAGGGCGTCAGCGTCAGCGTTGCACCACTATCCAAATCAGTGGTCATGCGCAAATAGCCGCGATGCGCCGTCGCATCACGATAAGCTTCCGGATTTGGGTTGCTGGCGGCGCAGCTTTCGACTTCAAAAGCATCAACCGTGCCGTCGCCACAATCCTCGGTTTTAATATACCCTGCCGTTTCCTGATTAAGGTTCATGGTCGACAATGAGAAACGATAGCCGGTTGCGCCGCTGCCCCAAGCGCTTTCCAGCCGCGCCTTTTGCTGCGCAAAGCCTTGCGCGTCGCGATAGCCTTCATGATCGCCGTTCAAATCAACCGTCAGCCGCGAGGTAAAATTTTCATGCTGCTGCGCCATTTGCAGCCCGACCGCATGGCGCCCGTAAGAGCCATAAGCCAAATCGACATGGCGGTCCGAATTATCCATCGGTGCAGAGACAAAATTAATCAGCCCGTGCACGGCGTTGGAGCCATAAAGCGCCGAGCCGGGCCCGCGCACCACCTCAACCGAGCCGCCTTGTTGCGGCTGCGCATCCATCAGCGCATTGACATTGGCAAAGCCCGGCGCGCGCATCGGGATGCCGTCTTCCAGATACAGGAAGGAACCGGCGCCGGCCCCGCCGACCAGCACCGGCGAACGAATGGCGGTCAGATGCTCTTGGCCGCTGCCGCGATGAATATGCACACCCGGTGCGCGATTGACCAATTCGACCGGAAACAAATTGACGCTCTCGGCCGGGTCGAGGCTGGCAATATTGCCCGGATTGTCGATGCGCGTGCTGTCGCTGCGCGTGGTGGTGACGATAATTTCGTCTAACACAGCGGTTTGCGCCAAAGCAGGCGCGGCGGTAGCCAATACCAGCAGGCTGCTGCCGATTACCAAACCGGTTGGTTTTTTGGTTTTTTGATGGTTCATTTTGGCCTCCCTGATGGGCGGCCGTTTACGCCGTCCCGATACGCAATAAATCCAGCACGCGAATAAGCCCGACCGGTGTATCTCCCTCACACACGAACAGGCACTGAATCCCTTTGTCTTGCATCAAGCTTAGGGCTTCGGCCGTCATTTTGTCACCACTAATTGTTTGCGGCCGCTGCGTCATAATTTCACTGACCGGCTTGGTCAGCAAATCAGCGCTCATATGGCGGCGCAAATCACCATCGGTAACAATACCGGCCAGCGCCCCTTGCGCATCGGTCACGCCCAAGCAGCCAAAGCCCTTCTCGGTCATGGTCACCAGCGCGACATCCATGGTGGTGTCCAGCGTCGCTAAAGGCAGGGCCGCGCCATCATGCATAACATCGCGTACATGCGTCAGGCTGGCCCCCAGCTTGCCACCGGGGTGGAAGTTTTTGAAATCCGATGGTGAGAAATTGCGTTGCTCCAATAAGGCGACGGCTAGCGCATCGCCCAGGGCCAATTGCATGGTGGTGGAGGTGGTCGGTGCCAAGCCATTGGGGCAGGCCTCTTTGGCCTTTGGCAGGGCCAGACAAATATCGGCGCTGCTGCCCAACTGGCTGTCTGCATTTGAGGTGATGGCAATCAACGGAATGGAAAACCGTTTGAGATAATTCAACAGACCGGCCAATTCTTGCGTGCCGCCCGACCAGCTGAGGCCCAGCACCACATCTTCTTGAGTGATCATGCCCAAATCGCCATGGCTGGCTTCGGCCGGATGCACGAAATAGGCCGGTGTGCCGGTGGAGGCCATGGTGGCGGCAATTTTATTGCCGATATGGCCGGACTTGCCCATGCCGGAAATGATTAAACGGCCCTTGCTTTCGGCGATCAGCTTGACGGCCGCTTCAAACTCGGCGCCCAGCGAGCTGGCCAATTCTTGCAAGCCGGTCGCTTCGGCAGCCAAGGTGTTTTTTGCCGATGTCAGTGCATCATGAGCCATGACGGTTCCTCTTTATACGAACAAATGCAAGCCAGACTATGCCCCAATTCGCGGTATCAATCAAAAAGCGCTTTCAGACGCGAACGTAGCGCATCATCGCCTTTTGCCAAGGCGAGGCCCAAATTGGCTTCCAAAAAGCCGTCTTGGCTTCCGCAATCATAGCGTTTACCGGCAAAGCGGAAGCCATGCATCGGAGCCCGGCCGATCATCTCGGCTATTGCGTCCGTGATTTGAATTTCGCCACCGGCGCCGGTTTTATTGGCCGTCACGGCTTGGTCGAGCACTTGCATAATGCCGCCATCAAGAATATAGCGGCCGATAATCGCCAATGTGGACGGTGCCAGTTCAGGTGCCGGTTTTTCCACCAGCCCTTTAACGGCGACCAAATCACCTTCCTCAGCAGCAATATCCAACACGCCATAGCGATGCGTCTGGTCGGCCGGTATATTTTCAACGGCCACCAAATTACCGCCGGTGCGGCCATATTGCGCCACCATTTGCGCCAGACAGCCAGTGTCATGCTGCACCATATCGTCGGGCAAAATCACAGCAAACGGCTTGTCACCGGTCGCTTTATGCGCGCACCATATGGCATGACCAAGGCCCAGCGGTTCGTCTTGATAGGTTTCGATAATCTCCGCATCGGCCGGAAGCCCGGCCTGCAGCAGCGCCAATTCGCGAGTTTTGCCGCGCGCTTCGAGAATATCGGCATAATGCGGCGCATCAGAAAAATGCTGCATGATGGCGGCTTTTTCCGGCGCGGTGACAAAAACAAAGCGCTTGCAGCCGGCTGCCGCCGCTTCTTCGACCGCCCATTGAATCAACGGTTTGTCAGCCACCGGCAACATTTCCTTCGGCACCGCTTTGGTGGCCGGTAAAAACCGTGTGCCCAGACCGGCAACCGGGAAGACCACGGTTTCAATCGGTGCGCTCATCTCATCCCTCTCAAAAGCTTGTGCGATGATGAATCTTTTGTAGATTGATTCTTGCGAATTCATGGCGTTGCGCGCGTCATTGGCTTGGGAGGGTATCGTGCGGTTTGCAGCGATGAAAGCATCAATTGGCGCATATATGAGCGCATGTATTGTCGTCTGTGCCAGTCTGTTGGCGGCTGCGCCGGCCAATGCTGATAGCCGTTTTGACGCCTTTATCGACAGCGTGCAAAAAGAGGCGGCCGGCAAGGGTGTCGACAAGAAATATTTGCGCGCCCTCGACCGTTTACAACCAAATGCCGAAGTGCAGCGTTTGGCGGCCCGCCAGCCGGAATATGTCAAACCGATTTGGTCTTATCTGGTGCATATGGTGACCGATGAGCGGATAAGGCTGGGCCGCAAACAATTAGATGCATATGCGGCGTTTTTCGACAGGCTAGAGGCCAAATATGGTGTGCCGCGGGGTATTTTGGTCGCCATTTGGGGCGTCGAGACCAATTATGGCGGCAATAAAGGCAGCTTTGACGTGCTGCAAGCTCTGGCCACTTTGGGTTATAACGGCAAACGCGCTGATTTTGGCCGCCAACAGCTTTTGGCGGCGCTGGAAATTTTGCAATCGGGCAATATCGACCTGAAGGATTTTAAGGGCAGTTGGGCCGGTGCCATGGGGCATACGCAATTTATCCCGACCACCTATCTTGGCTATTCAGCCGACGGCACCGGCGATGGCATTAAAAACATCTGGACCGAGCCGCGTGATGCGCTGGCCTCGGCCGCTTATTATCTGAAGCGGATGGGCTGGAAGCGCGACCTTATTTGGGGCTTTGAAGTGAGCGTGCCGGATAATGCCGATTTCTCGGTCGCCAAATTGAAAAGCCCGAAACCGGCGAAATTTTGGCGCGATAAAGGGCTGCGCGCACCGGGTCGTGAGATCAGTGACAGCCTCGGCGATTTGTCTTTATTTGCCCCGGCCGGACTGCGTGGGCCGGTGTTTTTGGTGACCAAAAACTTCCGCACCCTGCTGCGCTATAATACGGCCCCGGCCTATGCGTTGGCAGTCAGTCATTTGAGCCAGCGTTTTGCCGGCGCTGCGCCGTTTTCGCGCGATTGGCCGATGGCTGACCGGCCGTTAAAGCCGAAAGAAATTGAAGCGCTGCAACGGGCCCTGATTAAGGCCGGGTTCGACACCGGTGATGTTGACGGCGTATTGGGGCGGCAAACCATTGCCGCTGTGCGGGCTTACCAGAAGGCCCGCGGCTTGGTGGCAGACGGCTATGCCACGCCGGGTCTGTTGACCGTGCTTGGCGGTGGTCGGCGCTAGCGCGCGCATTTGGCGCTGCTGGTCAAGCGGCGATTTCGTGCTAGTGTTTTGACCAAATGGGAAACACATAAATGACTGATACAAAAAATCCGGCGCGCGACGCCATTGAGGCGATTTTGGCGGGCTATGAAAAGCTCGGCTATGTCTCTGACCAACAAATTGCCACGGCACTTTTTTTGGCACAAAAGCTCGAAAAACCGCTTTTGGTCGAAGGCCCGCCCGGCGTCGGCAAAACCGAATTGGCGAAAGCAACGGCAGAATATCTCGGCCTCGATATGATTCGCCTGCAATGTTATGAGGGCTTGGACGAGTCCAAGGCCCTGTATGAATGGCAATACGGCAAGCAGCTGCTTTACACACAAGTGCTGAAGGAGAAGCTTGGCGATGTTATGCAGGGCGCAGCGACATTGGACGAGTCGATGAGCCGTCTGGGCGGCTTTGAAGACGTCTTCTTCTCAGAGCAGTTTTTGCAGACACGGCCGCTTTTGCAGGCGCTGCAAAGCGAGAAAGGCACGGTGCTGCTGATCGATGAGATCGATAAATCAGACGATGAGTTTGAGGCGTTCCTGCTGGAAATTCTGTCCGATTATCAAATTTCGATACCTGAACTTGGTACGGTGAAAGCGAAAAAGCCGCCACTGGTGTTCCTGACCTCCAACAATACGCGGGAGATTGGCGATGCGTTGAAGCGGCGCTGCTTGCACCTCTATATCCCGTTCCCTGACGCGGCGCGCGAGAATAATATTCTGCAAGCACGTGTACCCGAATTGGACGACACGCTGCGCGGCCATATCGTCAATTTCGTGCAAGCGGTGCGCGAGATGGATTTGAAAAAGCCGCCGGCCGTCAGTGAGACGATTGATTGGGCGCGCACAGTGGTGCTGCTCAATATGGCTGTGCTAGATAGCGAGTTTGTTAAAAACACGCTGAATGTGCTTCTCAAGTTCAAATCGGATATTGAAAATGTTGAGGGCGAGTTGGCGCGGCTGATGCGCGAAACGCAATTGACGCCCGACACCCCCATTCAATAGGCCGGGCTGATGATTGCCGATTTCCTCCGAATCTTGCGTGCGGCTGACATTCAAGTGTCGCCTGCCGAAGCGATTGATGCGGCGGCGGTCATCGATGCAATCGGCATGTCTGACCGCACCATGCTGAAGCATGCTTTGGGCCATACGCTGGCCAAAACCGAGTTTGAAAAAACCGCTTTTGACGAATGCTTTGAAAGCTATTTCATGCCACCGCAGATGCAGTTGGACGGCCTGCCGCAAGCAGCCAATCAAGACAGCGCGAACGATCAAGAGGCTGAGCAGCAAGCGGGCGACACGCAAGACGGTGATGCGCAAGACGGTGATGCCGAAGCGGCTGAAGGCCAAGAGGGTGAGGCGCAGGGTGCCCCGTCTGATGGTGGCGAGGCGCAAGGCAAAGCCTCCGGCGGCGAACCGGCCGGTGGTGCAGAGGCAGAGGCGGAAACAAACGGTGCGCCACAATCGCTATTGGAGATGGTTGAAAACCGCGATATGGCTGCCTTGCAGTCGGCAATGGCGGATGCGGCGACCACGGTCGGGCTGGCCAATGCGAAATTATTCACCCAGCAGGGCATGTTTTCACGTCGCATTTTAGAACAAATGGGGCTGACCGAGTTTGATCGCGCGGTGCGCGAAATGGGCGAGGGCGGCGAGACCGAGCGCGCCGAGGTGTTAAAAGCGGGCCGTGCGCAATTGTTTGATGCGGTGTTTGACTTTGTTGAGCGGCAAATCGCCATGCGGACCAAAAATGCCGGGCGTTTATTACGCGAGGATGCGCTGTCGCGCATTCGGCTGACCAATCTTGATAAGTCGGATATGAAAATCATGCGCGGGCTTATCCAGAGGCTGGCCAAACGGCTGGCCTCGCGGCACTCGCGGCGCCGCAAAAAAGCGCAGCGCGGCATGCTGGATATTCGTCGCACCATGCGGGCCAATGTCGCTTATGACGGCAATCTGTTCGAGCTGGCTTGGCGGCGCACGAAAATCGACCGGCCCAAGCTTATCGTGCTGTGCGATGTCTCCGGCTCAGTGGCCGCCGTATCGCGCTTCTTTCTGATGTTTCTTTACAGCCTCGATGAGGTGATGCCGAAAACCCGCAGTTTTGTTTTCTCCAATCGGGCCGGTGAGATTTCCGACATGATGAAGACGGGCGATATGGACCAGGTGATGGAAGAGGCGTTGCGGCAATATGGCGGCGGCTCAACCGATTATGGCCTGTCGTTGATGGACTTGGCCGAGGCGACTTTGGACGATATGGACAAAAAAACCACGGTGATGATTTTGGGCGATGCGCGGTCCAATTACGGTGACCCCGGCCATTTGGTGCTGAAGGAAATGCATGAGCGCGCCGCGCGGGTGATTTGGCTCAACCCGGAGCCGGAAGCCAGCTGGGGTATTGGCGATAGCGAGATGAAAAAACTCGGCGCCTATTGTACCCATACCAAAGTCTGCAATTCCGTGAAGCATGTCGAGCGCGTGCTGGACGATTTGCTGCGCTTGGGCAGCTAACAAAAAAGCCCGACCAGAAGGCCGGGCTTAATTTTATTCAGACTGTCAAAGCCTACCGCGGCAATACCGTCTCACCCATCAAGAACAGGTCGACTTCCCTTGCCGCTTGGCGACCCTCGCGGATGGCCCAGACGACCAGTGACTGGCCGCGGCGCATATCCCCACAAGCAAACACTTTCTTGCGTGAGGTTTCATAGGTCGCCGTATCAGCCGCGACATTGCCACGGCCGTCTTTTTCCAACGCCAACTCCTCAATCATGCCGGCATGCACCGGATGGATGAAGCCCATGGCCAGCAGCACGAGGTCGGCCTTCAGTTCAAACTCCGAACCGGCGATTGGCTGCATATTCTCGTCAACCTTGGTGCATTTAATGGCGGTTACTTTGCCGTCTTCACCGATAACTTCGGTGGTCATGACGGAGAAGTCACGAATGGCACCTTCTTCTTGGCTGGTTGAGGTGCGCATTTTCAACGGCCAATCCGGCCAGGTCAGACTTTTGTTTTCTTTTTCAGGCGGCATCGGCATGATTTCCAACTGCGTCACCGACAGCGCGCCTTGGCGGAAGCTAGTGCCGATGCAGTCAGAGCCGGTATCGCCGCCACCGATAACGATGACATGCTTGCCCTCGGCCAGAATAGGCTCAATGTCGCCAATCGGCTCTTGTCCGACGCGGCGGTTTTGTTGCGGCAGGAAGTCCATGGCATAATGCACGCCGTCCAGCTCGCGGCCCGGTACCGGCAGGTCGCGCGGCACTTCAGAGCCGCCCGACAGGATAAGGGCATCATGCTTGTCTTCCAACTCGGCAGCGGTAACGGTGACACCGACATGCACGCCGTAATGGAAAGTCACGCCCTCGGCTTGCATTTGCTCAACGCGGCGGTCAATGCCGTGTTTTTCCATTTTGAAATCAGGAATGCCATAGCGCAGCAGGCCGCCGGCTTTGGCGTGCTTCTCATAGAGATGCACATCATGGCCTTGGCGGGCCAATTGCTGGGCGGCGGCCATGCCGGCCGGACCGGCACCGATAATGCCGACCGATTTGCCGGTTTTGGCGCTCGGTACTTGCGGGGTAATCCAGCCTTCTTCCCAGCCGCGATCGACAATGGCGCATTCCACCGATTTGATGGTCACCGGATTGTCGTCAATGTTCAACGTGCAAGACGCTTCGCACGGAGCCGGGCAAATGCGGCCGGTAAATTCCGGGAAATTATTGGTGGTGTGCAAATTGGTCAGTGCTGCCTGCCATTCGCCGGAATACACCAAATCATTCCAATCGGGGATTTGGTTGTTAACCGGGCAGCCATTATGGCAATAGGGCACACCGCAATCCATGCAACGTGAGGCTTGCGCTTTCAAATCCGGCTCGTCCATCGGCACGACGAATTCGCGGAAGTTTTGCACCCGCTCTTCTTTCGGCAGATAAGTGCGGTCCTGACGGTCCAGTTCTAGAAATCCGGTTGGTTTTCCCATTTTACTCTCCAGCAGCAGGCTGCGCAGCGGTGTCGCTGTCAGCCAGTTCATTGAGGGCGCGACGGAATTCTGTCGGCATGACTTTGGTGAATTTCGGCAGATAGGCATCCCAATCGGCCAAAATTTCCTGTGCCCGTTTTGAATTGGTGTAACGGGCATGATTTTCAAGCAGGCGCTTCAGACGCGCCGCATCATCGGTGCGCATATCGCCTTTCAAGCTGTCCAAAGCGGCATTGGCATCGCCGGTTACCGGCTCCAAATCAACCATCGCCATATTGCAGCGGCTTTCAAAGCTGCCATCATCGTCCAGCACATAGGCAATGCCGCCTGACATGCCGGCAGCGAAGTTGCGGCCGGTTTTGCCCAGCACGACAACACAACCGCCGGTCATATATTCGCAGCAATGGTCGCCGGAGCCTTCAACAACGGCAATGGCGCCTGAGTTACGCACGGCAAAACGTTCGCCCGCCACGCCGCGGAAATAGCATTCGCCGTCAACCGCGCCATACAGCACGGTGTTGCCGACAATAATGCTTTCTTCCGGCACAATGGCGCTCTCGGCCGGCGGGTAAATCGCGATGCGACCGCCGGACAGGCCTTTGCCCACATAGTCATTGGCTTCGCCTTCCAGCTCGAAGGAAATGCCGCGTGCCAAGAAAGTGCCGAAGCTCTGACCGGCCGTGCCTTTCAGTTTCACCGAAATCGTGTCATCGGCCAGACCGGCATGGCCATGGCGCAGAGCCAATTCGCCCGACAGCATGGTACCGGCAGAGCGGTCAATATTGGTGATCGGCGTCTCGATTTGCACCGGCGTCTTATTGTCCAGAGCCGGCATGGCTTGTTCAATCAGCTTGCGGTCGAGAATGTCATCAATCGGATGGTCTTGCGCTTCCGTGTGATAGACTTCGCGCTCGCTGTCGATTTTGGTAAACAAGCGGGTGAAGTCGAGACCCTTGGCTTTCCAATGGTCAATGGCATCACGCGTGTCCAGCAAATCGGTTTGGCCGATAATCTCATTGAGGCTGGTGTAGCCCATCTCGGCCAGCATCTCGCGCACTTCTTCGGCAATGAAGAAGAAGTAATTAATCACATGCTCCGGCGTGCCGGTGAAGCGCTTACGCAAGGTTTCGTTTTGCGTGGCGATGCCGACTGGGCAGGTGTTGAGGTGGCATTTGCGCATCATAATGCAACCGGCGGCAATCAGCGGCGCGGTTGAGAAGCCAAACTCATCGGCCCCCAGCAGTGCGCCGACAATAACGTCACGACCGGTGCGCAAACCGCCATCCACCTGCACGGCGATGCGGTTGCGCAAATCATTTAGCACCAAGGTCTGATGGGTTTCCGCCAGACCGATTTCCCATGGGGAACCGGCATGTTTGATGGAGGTCAGCGGGCTTGCGCCGGTGCCGCCTTCAAAGCCTGAAATGGTCACATGGTCGGCGCGGGCTTTTGAGACACCGGCGGCAACCGTGCCGACACCGACCTCAGACACCAGCTTGACCGAAATATCGGCGCGCGGATTGGCGTTTTTCAGGTCGTAAATCAGCTGTGCCAAATCCTCGATAGAATAAATATCATGGTGCGGCGGCGGCGAAATGAGGCCAACGCCCGGCGTTGAGTGACGTACCGCGGCAATGCGCTGGTCAACCTTGTGACCCGGCAATTGCCCGCCTTCACCCGGCTTGGCGCCTTGCGCCATTTTGATTTGAATCATGTCGGAATTGGCAAGATATTCCGCCGTCACGCCAAACCGGCCTGACGCCACCTGCTTAATGGCTGAACGTTTCGAGTCGCCATTGGCTTCCGGTGTGAAGCGATGCACTTCCTCGCCGCCCTCACCGGTATTTGACTTGCCGCCCAAGCGGTTCATCGCCACGGCCAGCGTTTCATGCGCTTCCGGGCTGATGGAGCCCAATGACATGGCACCGGTGGCAAATCGTTTGACGATTTCCTCAACCGGCTCGACCGCATCGAGGGCCACCGGCTTGCGACCGGTCTCGTTCGCCATGCGGATTTTGAACAGACCGCGCAGGGTCAGCAAATGCTCGTCTTGCGCGTTAATCTGGCGGGCATAATCGCGATATTGGTCGCGGCTATTGCCACGCACGGCATGCTGCAACGCGCCGACCGTGCCGGCATTCCAGACATGGTCTTCGCCGCGCACGCGCACCGCATACTCACCGCCGACTTCCAGCGCATCGCGGGTCACCAGGCTGTCGCCAAAGGCGTCATGGTGACGGCGCAGCGTTTCTTCGGCCACTTCGTCCAGACCGATGCCCTCAATGGTGGTGGCGGTTTTGGTGAAGTAAGCGTCGATAAAGTCTTGTGCCAGGCCAACCGCGTCAAAAATTTGCGCACCGCAATAAGACTGATAGGTCGAAATACCCATTTTGGACATGACTTTGCGCATGCCTTTACCGGCTGCTTTGACAAAATGTGCATGGGCGTCGGCGTCGCTGAGGCCCAGTTCCATTTTAGCGTTTAACTGGTCAACCGTGTCGAAGGCCAGATATGGGTTAATCGCTTCGGCGCCATAACCTGCGAGACAGCAGAAATGATGAATCTCACGCGCTTCACCGGTTTCAACCACCAGACCGGCCGAGGTACGCAGCCCCTTACGGATGAGATGGTGGTGGACGGCCGCTGTGGCCAGCAGCGCCGGAATGGCAACGCGCTCGGCACTGACGGCGCGGTCAGACAGAATGATGATGTTCTCATGGCCGTTGGCAATGGCGCTTTCCGCTTCCGTGCACAGCGCGTCGAGGCGGTTTTTCATGCCCAGCGGGCCGTCGGCCACGGCAAAGGTCATATCCAGCGTAATGGCGTGGAATTGATTATCCTTAATGTCGGAAATACGGCGGATTTTTTCTAAATCTTCATTGGCCAAAATCGGCTGTGCCACTTCCAAGCGCTTGATATTGGAGGTGCCTTCCAAATCCAGCAAATTGGGGCGCGGGCCAATGAAAGAGACCAGCGACATCACCAATTCTTCACGAATCGGGTCAATCGGCGGGTTGGTCACCTGCGCGAAGTTTTGCTTGAAATAGGTATATAGCGGCTTGGCTTTATCCGACAGGGCAGAAGGTGGCGTGTCCGTGCCCATGGAGCCGGTGCCTTCTTCGCCGCGTTCAACCATCGGCGCAATAAGGAATTTCAAGTCCTCTTGGCTATAGCCAAAGGCCTGCTGCAGTTTCAGCAAAGGCAGGTCGTTTTTGACATGCGGCTCGCCTTTCGGCAGCGGCAATTCTTCCAGCTTGATTTGCGTGCGGGCCAGCCATTCGGCATAGGGGTGAGCGCTCGACAAATCGGCCTTCAGCTCATCGTCAGAAATAATCCGACCGGCCTCCAGATCGATAAGCAGCATTTTACCCGGCTGCAGACGCCATTTCTCAATGATTTTCTCTTCCGCTGCCGGCAGAACACCCATTTCGGAGGCCATCACCACGCGGTCATCAGAGGTCACATAATAACGCGCCGGACGCAGGCCGTTCCGGTCCAGCGTAGCGCCGATTTGGCGACCATTTGAGAAAGCCACGGCGGCCGGGCCGTCCCACGGCTCCATCAGCGAGGCGTTATATTCATAGAAAGCGCGGCGTTGTTCATCCATCAGCGGATTGCCGGCCCAGGCTTCCGGGATCAGCATCATCATCGCATGGGCCGGTGAATAGCCGCCCATCACCAGCAATTCCAGCGCATTGTCGAAGCTGGCCGTATCAGACTGACCGTCTTCAATCAGCGGCCAGAGTTTTTCCAAATCATCGCCGAACAGGTCAGAGGACAGGGTGGCATGACGCGCCGCCATCCAATTGATGTTGCCGCGCACCGTGTTGATCTCGCCATTATGGCAAATCATGCGGAATGGCTGCGACAGCGACCAGGTCGGGAAAGTATTGGTTGAAAAGCGTTGGTGAACCAGCGCCATGGCCGATACCGTGTCTTCATCGCGCAGGTCGTGATAATATGGGCCAAGCTGGCTGGACAGCAGCAAGCCCTTATACAAAACCGTATAGCTCGACATGGACGGGATGTAGAAAAAGTCTTTGGCGGCGGCCATATCGGCGCGCGCCACGGCCAATTCAATCAGCCGGCGAATGACAAACAATTCGCGCTCAAAGCCCATTTGGTCTTTGTCTTTGCCATTGCCGATAAACACTTGGCGAATGACCGGTTCGGTCGGGACAATTGAATAGCCGAGGTCGGAATTGTCGACCGGCACATCGCGCCACCCCAAAACCGTATGACCCTCATCGGTGATTTTGGTTTCGATAATCGCTTCAATGGCGTGGCGCGCCGCATCAACGGGCGGCAGGAACAACATGCCGACGCCATAAGCGCCTTCTTGCGGCAGCTCAATGTTCAGCTCAGCCGTGACTTTTGTAAAAAAGCCATGCGGCATTTGAATCAGCATGCCGACGCCGTCACCGGCTTTCGGGTCAGCGCCAACCGCGCCGCGATGCTCAAGATTTTCCAGAATGGTCAGGCCGTCGCGAACGATATCATGGCTTTTGATATTTTTGATATTGGCAACAAAGCCGAGGCCACATGCATCATGCTCATTGGCCGGGTCGTACAGACCTTGGCGCTCCGGAAATCCGACGCGTACGGCTTTATTCTTCATTTGTTTCGGCTGCTTGCTCATGCTGCCTTCCTCATCCACTTACCACACCGGCTCGGTTTTAAGCCGACGACACCATCACCGCCTTTTGTCGGGCAGGGTGAAAGCGCCTGGTTTCAAAAATCTATTTCAAACGCGGAAAGTATCGGCGCACCTGATGATGTGCCAAACCCTCCGCTCGTGAGGGCGTAATATAGGCGCAAGACAGCCGAAAATTCAAGTAAATTGGTCAGCCTTATTGACCTAATTTTTCGCGTTCTCCACAAAAACCCGCGGAAAAGCGGGCTTGTGCGAAACCGCAAGCATCAGTCGCAATTTGTCGCATGCCGCAGATGCGCGGCCCGTGCCGATGCACGCCCAGTTTTAAGCGGTTTTTCGGCTGAAGAAATCGGCCATATCGCGCAGTGCCGCCTTTGCCTCCGGCACAAAGCCATGGGCGATTTGATGCACATGCGGCATGTCCTGCCATAGCTGGAACTCGACATCGACCTTATCGCGCTTGGCATTGTCGACCAGCCGCGTGCTGTCATCGAGCAGCACTTCTTCCGAGCCGACCTGCACCAACATTGGCGGGAAACCGGTCAAATCGGCAAAAACCGGCGAAATCAGCGGGTTCTTTTTGTCCTGATTGGGGCCGTACCAATCAATCGCCATCGGCATTTTTTCCGCGTCAATCATCGGGTCGCGGTCATAATGGGTTTTAATCGAGGCGCCTGACATGGTGTGGTCGGTCCAAGGTGACATCAGCGCCACCGCTTTTGGCTGCGGCTTGTCATGCGCGCGCAATTTTTGCATCAAAGCGAGGCTCAACCCACCCCCGGCACTATCGCCGGCCAGCAACATGTTTTCCGGCGTCACCCCTTGCGCGATGAGATAGTCATAGGCCGCTTCGGCATCTTCCAATCCGGCCGGGAAGGGGTTTTCGGGCGCCAAGCGATAATCAATAATCAGCCCGCGAATACCGGCGAAACCGCAAAGCCGTGTCACCATAGATCGGTGCGTATCGATGCTGCCCAAAATATAGCCGCCGCCATGCAGATAAAGCAGCGTCGTGTCGGCTGTTTCATCACCGACCCATTCCGCATCTTGTTCACCGATTTTGACGCGGCGGCCGGTTTTCGCTTTGCCCATAATGGCGTTCAGCGCGCCGCCGCGCCGTTCGCCGCTGCGCGCCATTTCAAGCCCTTCCAACCCATCGGGCAAAAGACCGCTGCGCAGGGCGCGGCGCAATAAATATTTGTAAATGCGGGATCGAATGCTGGCCATGACTGTCTCCTCTTTGCATTGGAGCTTAGAGGGGCATGGGCGAAAGGCAAATAAAAAACAATGCCCGACCGCGGCGAGGGGGAGGAGGAACCTCAGGCGGTCGGGCATTTTTACGCGGCCAAACGCGGTGGGCCTTAGGCGGCCTTCAGCGTTTTGGCGATACTGATTTTACGCGGCTTTTCGGCTTCGGGGATTTCCCGCTCCAAAGCGATATGCAACAGGCCCTTATCCAGCGCAGCGCCTTTGACCTTCACATTATCGGCCAATTGAAAGCGCCGCTCGAAATCGCGTGTGGCAATGCCGCGATACAGATAATGGCGGGCATCGCCCTCATCGACCGGCCGGGTGAAGCCGCGAATGGTCAGCACTGTGCCGATTTGTTCAATATCCAATTCGCCTTCGTCAAAACCGGCGACCGCCATGGAAATTTGATACTGCGCCTCATCCAGCCGCTCGACATTATAGGGCGGGTAGCTCTGCCCTTTATCGGCCGTATTGAGCGCGTTAAAAACATCCGCCAAGCCATCAAAGCCGATGGTTGAGCGGTAAAGCGGGGTTAAATCAAAACGTGTCATTTTCATCTCCTTCTCGTGAAGCAAGAAACCGTATGACCGCCCATTTGGCGCGGTGTAACGGGGTTGGAAGACGGCCCCAATGCCGCCCTCACATCCGAGATGGGAATAAATTGTTGCCGTTCACAGTCTTGAAAAAAACTTATTTTTTCCTAAATGCCGGCAGGTTTTTGGGGGGCTTATCGGCGGCTTACAGACCGGCGACAAACACCCATAAAACGCCCAACGGAGCCAGGATGCGGGCCGACCACAACCAGCATTTGAACAGCAGGCTGTCGCCGCCAAAAGTCTCTTGCAGGCTGGCTACCGGCATCAACCAACCGGCAAACATAATGGCGCCCAGCCCGCCCAGCGGCATCAGATAAGCGGTGACGATGTAGTCTTTTGTGTCAAACAAAGTGCGTCCGGCGATTTTCACCTCGGCCCAAATATTGAACGAGAAGACAGTGGTCAGGCCGATGAGGAAAGTGGCCCCCAAGGCGACAATGGCGGCGCGATGGCGCGACCAGCCAAATTTGTTTTCCGCCCAGCGGATCATCACCTCACCCAAGGACAGGGCAGAGGTCAGCGCTGCGAAATAAACCAACACGAAAAACACAATGGCCAAGAGTGTGCCGCCGGTCATTTGCGCGAAGGCCAGCGGCAGGGTGGTGAAAATCAGCCCCGGACCGGCCGCCGGGTCAAGCGATTGGCCGAACACAATGGCGAAAATGCCGATACCGGCCAGCAAGGCAATCGCCGTATCGGCTAAGCCGATGAGGATTGCCGCTTTGCCAATATTGATCGATTTGTCGAGATAGCCGCCATAGGTAATCAACATGGCCGCGCCGACGCCGACTGAGAAAAAGCCATGGCCGACGGCCGATTGAACGACTTCCGGCGTGATTTTTGAGAAATCCGGCGTGAACAGATAAGCCAGCGCGGCCGCCATATCACCGGCAAGGGCGCCGTAAATGGCGATGATGACCAACATGCCGATAAGGCTGGGCATTAAAATAAGATTGGCGCGTTCCAGGCCGGCCGATAATTGCCGCACCAAAATCAATCCGATGAGCAGCAAAAACAGCACTTGATGGGCAATCATCTCGCCCGGCGCGGCCAGTAAATCGCCAAACATGGCACTGGCTGAAGCAGGCTCCAGCCCGGCGATTTGACCCGACAAAGCACGCCAGACATAAGCGCTGACCCAACCGGCAATCACCGCATAAAAGGTCAGCAGCACGAAAGAGCCAAGCACGCCAATGCCGCCAATCGCGGCAAGGGCCGGGGGGCGATTGTTTTCTTCGGCAATCAGCCGCACGCTGGTGCTGGCATCGGAGCGGCCCTTGCGGCCAATCAGCAATTCAGCCGCCGCAATAGGAATGGCGATGGCAAAAATCGTCAGCAGATAGATGAACACAAAGGCACCGCCGCCTTGCGTGCCGGTCATATAAGGGAACTTCCAAATATTGCCGAGGCCGACCGCCGCGCCGATGCAGGCCAAGGCGAAACCAAGATTACTGGTCCAGAAACTGGTATTTTGCTTGCTCATCAAACCCTCCCGACACAAATCGTGACAATATTTCTGTCATAATTCGCTGCCGCTTGCAAAGTCCCGCCGCAGCCGCCACACTGCCGACAAGGAGACAGATTATGGCCAAAAACAAAACCATGGTGCCGGCATGGGACGCATCAGTGCATTTTGTCGAGAGTAAACAAAACCCGACCCCGCAAGCGGCTGACAGCAGTGTCGGCATGTTAAAGGCGCGCGATGGCGCGCTGCTGCGCAATGCGGTGTTTGTGCCGGAAAACCCGCGCGGCACGGTGGTGTTGATGACCGGCTATTCGGAATTTATTGAGAAATATTTCGAGACTATTTCCGACCTGTTGGCGCTTGGCTATGCGGTGGTGATGCCGGAATGGCGCGGCCATGGCCTGTCAGACGGATTGGGGGCAGAGCCGACGCGGCTGCACCTGACGGATTTCCCCCTTAATGTACGCGATTTGGAAGATCGCTGGCCGCGCCTGATGGCCGATATGCCGCGGCCGTTTTTCGGTCTGGCGCATTCGATGGGTGGGCATATTTCGCTGCGCGCTGCGCATGACCATCCGGACTGGTTTGACGCTTTGGCGCAAAGCGCGCCGATGCACGGCATTGCTCTGCCGGGGCCGGTGCGGGCGCTTTTGGGACTGGTTACTTTTGTCTATCGGCTGTTCGGCAAGGGCGATAGTTGGAACCCGTTTGTGCCGCCGCATGAGCGGCCCGGCGTGGCGGAGGAAAACCGCGTCACCAATGATTTCGACCGATTTAATCGCGGCGAGACGCTATATGTCACCGAGCCGCATTTGCAGGTCAATGGCGGTTCGCTGGATTGGTTGCGGGCTGCGTTCATGTCTATGAAGCAGGCGGCGCAGCCGGCTTATTTGCGCGCCATTGAAACGCCGCTTTATATCGGCACGGCTGAAGAGGAATTGCTGGTCGACAATGCGGCGCATGCCCATGCGCTGGCGCACCTGCCTAATGGGGACGGCAAGCTTTATCGGCAGGCCAAGCATGAACTATTGATGGAAAAAGACGCGACGCGGCAGGCTTTTCTGGCCGATGTTGAGGCGTTTTATCAAAAAGCGTCGACTTAGGCGTTGAGCTTTTCCAGCAGAGCGGCGTGCAAAGCGCGGTCGCCACAGGCCACCGCCGTGCCGCCATAATGGGCCGGGCCGCCTTGCCAATCGGTCACTACGCCACCGGCTTCTTCCACTATTGTGATAAGCGGTTGGATGTCGACATTTTTCAGCCCTTGTTCAACTACCGCATCGATTTGGCCGGCTGCCACCAAAGCGTAATTATAGCAATCACCGCCATAGCGGGTCAGCTTGGCCGTTTTGGAAAGCGTATCCCAAGCCGCCTCAGCCGGTGTGTCGGTAAACAGCTCCGGCGTTGTGGTGGCCAGCACGGCATCGGCCAAGCCCGTGCAGGGGCGGGTGGTCAGGCCAAATTGCGTCTCGCGCAAAGCCAAATGCGCACCGCTGCCTTGGGCAGCAAAAAACCGTTCGCCGGTAAATGGCTGGTCCATCATCCCCAATACCGGCGCGCCCTTATGATTGAGGCCGATCAGCGTGCCCCAGCTCGGCATGCCGGAAATAAACGCCCGCGTGCCGTCAATCGGGTCGAGCACCCATTCATAGGTGTTGCCCGGCTTGTCGTCATATTCTTCGCCGCTAATGCCGTGGTCGGGATAATGCGCCTCAATCAGCTTGCGCATGGCCGCCTCGGCCTGCCGGTCGGCTTCGGTTACCGGGTCAAAACCATCGGTGAGCTTGTTGTCGACGCTCTCCAGATTACGAAACAGGGGCAGCGTTACTTGTGCGGCCGCATCGGCCAATTGATGGGCGAAACGCAGCAATGCGGTGAGCGATGTCGGGTCACTCATTCATTCGGCCGCTGATTGCTCACCGGCCGCGGCCAGATGGGTTTTCATGTCAAGAGCGGTGCCAGCCATGGCTTGCAACAAGTCGGCAATATCGGCCTGCAGCCGCGCAAAACCGGCATGCTTTTCATAGGTTTGTTCATCCATATAGGCGGCGCGGTTAATCTCGATTTGCAGCGCATGGCGGTGCTGCAAAGGGGCGCCATATTGCTCGGTAATATAGCCACCGGCATAGGGGTTGTTGAGGCCGACGCGCCATTTGCGGGCCAGCAAAAACTCGCGGACAAAGCCGGTCAGCCAGGGCGCGCAAGCGCGACCATGGCGATTGCCAAGCACGAAATCGACATCATGGCGCGGCGATAATTTGGTCGCTTGCGAGGGCATGGAATGGGCATCCAGCAAAACGGCAAAGCCGTGTTTTGCATGTCGGCTATTCATCAGCCCGGACAGACAGGCATGATAAGGCCGGTAAATCGTTTCAATGCGCTTGGCGGCATCGGCATAAGATAATTTATGATTATAAATCGGCGTGTTTTCCGCCACGATGCGCGGCACAGTGCCAAGCCCGGCCGCCGCCCGCATCGACTGTCCGGCCGCATGGTCGGGCAATTTATCGGCAAATAAGGCTTGTTCCAATTCGTCGGGCGCGCGGTTGAGGTCAACATAGGCGCGCGGATAACGGGCCGCCAGCAGGCTCATATCGGCCGCCTCGGCCCCGGTAAACAAGTCCGCGACATACATATCTTCCGATTGTCTGAGCGCATGCGCGTCGAGCCGCGAGGCAGCCAAAAACGCGTCTGGATAATCGCAGCCGCTATGCGGTGATGAGACAATGACCGGCACGGCATCAGCCGCCGCAGATGTGCGTAAAATATATGGCTGGTCTACTAACGCGCTCATGGCAGGTTTATAACATGAAAGCTGAGCAAAATATATCCTCATCATGGCGGGCGGGCATCTCTTGCGCGCAAACTGGTGAATGCCCCTTGCTTTTACCATTGTTTTGGTTAAATAAAGGTCACACCGAGTGGTTGGGGGCGATTAGCTCAGCGGGAGAGCACTACCTTGACATGGTAGGGGTCACTGGTTCAATCCCAGTATCGGCCACCACGCGGTCTCAGCAAAAAATGACTTAAGCTTTTATGGATCCATTATCTCAAGGAACGGTTGGCGCAGCTTTCGCGCAATCAGCGGCAAATAAAAAAAATATCGCAAAAATAAGCATCGTTGGTTTTCTCGCCGGAATGGCGCCCGATTTGGACGTGTTAATTCGCTCGTCGACGGATCCGGTATTGTTTCTTGAGTTCCACAGGCAATTCACGCATTCCCTCATTTTTATTCCCATCGGGGCGTTAATCGTCTCGGCGTTTCTTTTTCCACTGGTGAGAAAATCCCTCAGTTTCACGACCACCTATTTGGCGAGTTTTTTGGGCTATGCCACGCATGGTCTGTTGGATGCTTGCACCTCTTACGGCACGCTTCTCTTTTGGCCTTTCTCAAATGAGCGCATAACGTGGAATAATATTTCCATTGTCGACCCGATCCTGACACTTCCCGCACTTATTCTGATTGTCTTGGCCGTAAAGAAAAATCAGCAGCGGTTTAGTTTTTTTGCGATTGGGTGGATTGTTGCTTATCTGGCATTAGGGTTTGTGCAATATGAAAGGGCGCTGGCGTCCGGGCTCGAACTGGCGCAATCGAGGGGCCACAATGCAGAGCGCATGACGCTGAAGCCGTCTTTCGGCAATCTCATCCTCTGGAAGTCGATTTATCAGCACGAAGACAGCTTCTATGTTGACGCCATTCGCGCCGGACGAGAGCTCACTTGGTGTCAGG
>JBMHCM010000108.1:0-12941 GCA_049889915.1 Parvibaculales bacterium | reverse complement strand
TGGTGTCGCGGCGAAAATATCAAAATCTTTGACTATCAAGAGCATCTGCCGGAGCTGGAAAAAAATAGCCAGCAGATGAAGGACATTGAGCGGTTTCGCTGGTTTTCGCAGGATTATCTGGGGTTTGACGGCGAAAAAAATCTTGTCACAGATGTGCGTTACTCGATGATTCCCAACCAAATTGCGCCCATGTGGGGGCTGGTCATTGATGAACGGCGCGGTGCAAATGCGCATGCGGTTTGGTGGGCCGGCCGCACATTGGATGATGATAGTTTGACCCTGTTCAAAGACATGCTGTTTGGTGACGCCTGCACGGCGAAATAGAAGGCGCAACGGTCGGCTTACCGTCGCCTTGGTGATGCAAATGTCGCATTGATGGATATGCTGTAATGGTGCAGTTAAAGCGCATGAAAAAGTTTCTTCGTAATTCTGCCTTTGTCGCCGCGCTGCTGATGTTGCCATCAGGGGCGCTGGCGCAGGCTAAAGTGTTCAATGCCGATAATGTGATGTTTTGTTCGGACGGCGAGTTTGACTGGATCAGCGGTCAATCGCTTTATGATTTCGTCATTTTGACCAAGGATGATGGCCGGTTTCTCATCAGCTATCTGGGCATTCCGCATCCGGGCTTTGAGACGCGATCATTCGATAATGCATGGATGAAGACAAAAGGGCGCTTTTCGGCCAAGCGCGTAGCGCCCGAAAAGCAAGGCGCCGCGCATTATCAATTGGTTTTGGATATTGACGGGTCCGGCGTTCATCAGGGTGATTTGAAAATCGATGAAAAAGGCAATTACACCTACCGCGTCACGCCGCAATTGCCTCTGGAATATGTCACGTCAAAAGGCCTGTGTTGGGACTCGCTCAGCGATGAACCGGAAGAAATTCGCCGTAAAACAAGCCGCCGCCGCTAAAGGCGATAAGTAAAATTCTATGGGCTAGCTTGTTGCGCTGGCCGGATATGGCGCCATAAATAGCGCAGCACCGAGGGGCGCATTCTTCAAACAAAAGGGGCCGCTCAAGGCGACCCCTTCGATTTTTGCATTCAGCACAGGGCTAGTCGGCGCTTGCCAAATTGACGGCTGAGAACTTGCCATTATTGCCTTGCTGCTTTTCGAACGACACTTTCATGTCTTCTTTCAGGTCCAATCCGCTTTGTTGAACAGCGGAGATATGAACGAAGACGTCATCTTCGCCCTCAACAGCAATAAAGCCATAGCCTTTGTCGGCATTGAACCATTTAACGGTGCCTGTAATCATTTTGTTTCCTTCGAAAGTCTCATTTGCGTCGCTTAAAAAAGACTTGGAAACTATTTCCCGAAATCTGGCTGGCCTTGAGAAAAGTAAAGTGCGAAGGACAGATAACAGGCTTGTATCATAAATACTGCGTGCCAAGTGAATTTTCTGCATCGCCGCTCGAGGGCTTTTGCGTGCAAATTTGCTTTATGACCGCCCCCGCGTTAGCCTTGGCCTTTGTTTCTCGAAATCCAGAGCTTATTTTGCCCCGATCTTTTTTATTTTTACTTCCGCTTTTTTCTTTTCTTCCCTTTCCCGCCGCCGCGCAAAACATCGATGAGACCGTCAACCGGCTGATGCAGCCGCTGGCTGATGCACTGTCGGCGTTCATCTTTTTCTCAGTTCCTTTGGCCGGCGCTGATGTGCCGTTGATTGTGGTCTGGCTCATTATCGCGGCGTTTTTCTTCACCTTCTATTTGGGCTTCATCAATCTGCGCGGCTTTGGCTATGCCATCCACGTGGTGCGCGGGGCGCTGAAAAATGACAAGCATGATGGCGAGATCAGTCATTTTCAGGCTTTGACGGCTGCCATGTCGGGCACCATTGGGGTCGGCAATATGGCCGGTGTGGCGATTACCGTCTCTCTGGGTGGGCCGGGCGCGATATTTTGGCTGATTGTCGCCGGTCTGGTCGGCATGACGACAAAATTTGTCGAATGCGCATTGGGCGTCAAATACCGCACCATCAATGCTGACGGCACGGTGTCCGGCGGGCCGATGTATTATTTGCGCGATGGTTTGGCCGCCAAAGGCATGGCGCGGCTCGGCAAAATGCTCGGCGCGTTTTTCGCCCTGTCGATTGTCATTGGCTGTTTGGGGGCGGGCAATATGTTCCAGTCCAACCAAGCCTATGTGCAATTGGTCGAGGTTTCCGGCGGCACAAACAGCCCATTGGTCGGCTATGGCTGGCTGGTCGGCTTGGCGATGGCTTTGCTGGTCGGCCTGATTATTGTCGGCGGCATTAAATCAATTGCCAATATCACCGTGCGCTTGGTGCCGTTTATGGTGATGATTTACGTGGTTCTGGCCCTATTGGTGCTGTTGCTCAACATCACCGCCATTCCCGCTGCCATTGGCCTCATCTTGTCTTCGGCCTTCACCATGGAGGGGGTGTCGGGCGGCTTTATCGGCATTATGATTTTGGGCTTCCAACGCGCCGCTTTCTCCAATGAAGCGGGTCTCGGCTCAGCCGCCATTGCCCATGCAGCCGTGCAAACCGACGAACCGTTGAGCGAGGGTTTTGTCGGCTTGTTGGAGCCGTTTATCGACACAGTGGTGGTGTGCACGCTGACCGGTTTGGTGCTGGTCATCACCCTGCCGACCGAAGCATTGATGGGCAGCGGCATGTCGGGCATTGAGCTGACCTCTTCGGCCTTTGAAGAGAATATTTCATGGGCGCCGGTGCCTTTGGCCTTTGTCGCAATGATTTTCGCTTTCTCAACCATGCTGGCATGGGTCTATTACGGCATTAAAGGCTGGACCTATTTGCTGGGCGAAAGCAAAGCCAATGAAAAAACCTTCGGCGTGATTTTTTGCATTTTCATCGTCATCGGCGCCTCCATTAAATTGGATACGGTACTGGAATTTGCCGATGCGATGATTTTCATTATGGCGATTCCCAATCTCATCGGTCTTTATATTTTGGCGCCTGATGTTAAAAAAGATTTGAGCGCCTATATGACAAAGCTACAGGCGCAGAAGCTTTGAAACAAAAGGGTGACGCGAAATGTCCGGTGAAAGAATTTATCTGAACTGTCCGTTTGACGAAAAAGACCAGTGCAAATCGCTTGGCGGGCGTTGGGATGGCGATGAACGCAAATGGTATATTACCGGCGAAATGGATGCCGAGCCGTTTGCCCAATGGATGGGCGAGGGCGCAACATCCGACAACCAAGAAAAACCGGCCGCAGCTGATGATGGCGAAAAGACCTATCTCAACTGTCCTTATGATGACAAAGACGAATGCAAGGCACTTGGCGGGCGTTGGGATGGCGATGCTAGAAAATGGTATGTGCCGGCCGGAAAGGATACCGAGCCGTTCGCTAAATGGTTGTGAGGCTGATGCCCGAACCGATCCGCCAATTTTCCGCTGCCCTTGCCGCCGTCATCGCATGGCTGGGGCTGCTGCTGGCCGCCATTTTCGTCAATACAGATGATGCCTTCATCTATTTGGAGGATAGCGAGGATTTAAGAAACCATCCGGCCTATCCGGTACTGGTGAAAGAAGATGCGCAGCCAATTGCGCCGGGCGTTAAGGTGCCTGTCGATATTGAAATTTTGCCGAGCAGTACCTTGTATCGGCAGGGCGAGGTTTTGGAATTGGTTGTGCAGGGCCGCGACACCCATACGCACCCAAAAATGGCGTATGGCTATCCGGTCAATCAAGGCACGCATAGGCTGCGCGCCGGTGGCGCGCACCAAGCCTTCTTGCTGGTGCCGGTGATTGATTAGCACCAAATATTATGGTGTCATTCGGTTGCCCCGTGCCATGATTGCCTATCAGTTCAATGCGGTTGGAGGGATTATGAAATTCGTATTCTATTTTAATTTTGTTATTGCATTTGTTTTTCTTGTCGGCGAAACGGCGCGCCGCGGCATTGGCTATTTTGCCGTCAACGCCACCACAATGTTGGAAGATTATGTTGGCGGCATTGTGCTGCTGCTGGCTGCCGCGGCTTGGGCCAGGCAAGTCAAAGGTGCATCGATTATTATGGCAACAGCTTGGGCATATGTGGCGGGCGGCATGTTTGTTCCGTTCTTCGCGCATTTGGAAGCATGGCTGCGCGCAGAAACTTTCAGAGCCGATCATCTGCATACGGATGGAAATGCCGTTATTTTGAAAGCGGTTGTGTGGTCGATTTGTTTTACCTGCTTTCTCGTTTCGTTAAGACGCGCCCATTGGGAAGTTTTGGTTATCGCTGACGCGAAACGATGATATGAGGCGTCATGACTGATCAAGAAGCTGCCCTGTCACCGCCCGAACAAGCCATTCATATGGCGTCGTCTTTTTATGCCGAGCTGACGCAAGGGGCCCGCGATGAAGAAGCGCTGGTTGACATTATTGAGAAGCTGATGCCGGAAGCAAGGCGGCATAATTTTATCACCGCTTGCGGGCTGCAAAGCAATTTTCATGCGGTCGGTAACATTCCGTTGGAGCTGGTCGAATATGCTGAAATGGCACTCGACCATTTGGCCAATGTGATTTACTGCCATGCCGCTTTGGTGCAAATCCTGCGCGCTGATGCGGCGGGCACCCAATTCGCTGATGAAATTGAGCTGAACAATAAGGTGCAAAAAGTGCTCGACGGCATTGTTGATGAATTGGCCGGCATTATGGAAGAAGAGCAAGGCGGCCAATTGATTGCCGAAGAAACCTTTGCCGACCGGCTCTGGGCCAAGCTGCAGCAGGTCTATTAAGCCCCTTTTCTATCTGCTCCTCATTTTCGCCGCTTGCCAGTGAATTGACGTTCGGTTTAGGTTTCGGCATTGGTTTCTTTGGGAGGGGGGATTGATGTCTATCTGGAATGCCATGGATTGGGTGCTGCCCCTGCGGTCGCCGTTTTTTGATGTGTTTTTTGAAACCGTCACGCTGGCCGGTTATCCGCTATTTCTCATTTTGTTTTTGTGCTTCGGCTATTTTGCCCTCGGCTCGAAGCGGTTTTATCACACCGCCATGTTGCTGATGGCCACCGGTCTGCTTAACAGCTGGCTGAAGGATTTTGGCCAAGACCCGCGCCCCGATGCTCTATATGCGCTGGATGGCCGGGTCGGCACCAGCTATGGCTGGCCCAGCGGGCATACAATGGTGGCCGTGGTGTTGTGGGGCTATTTGGCCTATACGGTGCGGCAAAATTGGGCCTATCTGGCAGCAGTCGTGATGATCGGTTTGCAGGCCTTTTCGCGGCTTTATCTCGGCGTCCATGATCTGGGCGATGTCGCCAGCGGTTTTGTATTCGGCGCGCTTTGTCTGGCCGCTTATGTGGCGGCTGAACGCAATGCAGCCATGCAAAACCGCTTGGCCGCTCTGCCGTTGCCGCAAATGCTGGTCGGTCTCGTCGCGTTGCATATTATTTTCGTGGTCACCTATCCCAGCCATACCGGACATCACGCGCCGTTTTGGTTTGCCGGCCTGATGGTCGGCTGGCTGTTGGGCCGCTATTGGCGCGGCCATGAGGAAGTGCATTTGGCCGAAGCCGTTGTGGCGCGGGCGCTTGTCGCTGCGGTTTTGACCGGCATCAGTTTTGTTTTGATGCTGGTGACAACGCGCCTTCCGGAAGCGCTGGTCGGCGATGTCGCCATTGTCGATTATGGCTTTGGCATCGTGTTCGGGGTCGCCGTCACCGCTGTGCTGCCTTGGTTGGTCAGCAAAATCGCGCGTGTGACGGCATTGGTGTCCCGTAAAGCTTGGTAGAAAAGATTTGGTGCGTCGCGCGGCCGACCATGGCCGCTGCAGTGCTTTGAGGAAACAGAAACGATGAAAAAGATTATTTTTGCTTTTTTGGCACTGGTCGCATTGGCCATTGCAGCATTTGCCGGTTATGTCAGCACATTGGATAAGACGGCGCAGGCCCGCTTATTGCTGTCGCTGACCATGCGCGATGGTGAAGCTTTGTTTCAGGCTGATGCGGTGGATTATGACACGCCGCCGCCGCTGCTCGGCTGGCTGGAGGCGCGGCAAAAAACCAGCCTCAACGGCCAGTGGTCGATGATTATTGACCCGATGGGGGTGGGGACGCCCGGGTCTATTTTTGGCGGTTACCCGCCCAATCGTAAAAACCTGTCGGGCAAAACGCTGGTCGAATATGATTTCGATACGGCGCAAAAAATTGCCGTGCCGGGCGATGTGAACAGTCAGGATGAGCGGCTGTTTTTCTACCGCGACAAGTTTTGGTTGCAGCGCGATTTTGACGTCAAATTGCAAGACGGCACACGGCAGCTTTTGCATTTCGGCGCGGTCAATTTCGCTGCCAGTATTTTCGTCAATGGCACACCGGTCGGGCGTCATGATGGCGGTTATGTGCCGTTTCATTTTGATGTCACCGCGCATCTGCGGGACGGTAGAAACACGGTTTTGGTCTGGGTTGATAATCGGCTGACGGATGACACAGTGCCGACCGGCCGCACTGATTGGTGGCCTTATGGCGGGCTGACCCGGGATGTGCATTTGGTGCAGGTGCCGGACGGTCATATCGTCAATGCCAAGGTGCAATTGGCTAAGGGCCGCACCGACACGGTGCAGGTGATGGCGCAAACCGAAGGGGTACCGACCGGCTCTAAATTGCGGGTGCAAATTCCTGAATTGCAGGTGGATGCGCAGTTTCGCGTCAGCAATAAGGGTATCGCCAAAGGGATGATTGCCGCGCAACCCAAGCTGTGGTCGCCCAAAGCGCCAAAGCTGTATGAGGTGTCGGTTTCCATTGAGGGCGAAACGCTGAGCGACAAAATCGGCTTTCGGACGATTGCTACGCAAGGGCAGCGCATTTTGCTGAACGGGCAACCGATTAAGCTGAAGGGTATTTCCACCCATGAGGAACCGATCGGTCGGCCGGGGGTCGCGCATAGCCGCGCCGATATGCGCAAATTGCTGATGGCGGCCAAATCACTTGGCGTCAATTTTGTTCGCGCTGCGCATTATCCCTATAACCGTCATCTGGCCGCTATGGCTGATGAAATGGGGCTGCTGCTGTGGGAAGAAATTCCGGTCTATTGGCAAATCAATTGGGAAAATGAGAACACCTTGGCGATTGCCCGTGATCAGGTGGCCCGTTTGGTGCAGCGCGATTGGAACCGGGCCTCGGTGATTATCTGGTCGGTTGCCAATGAAACGCCCGACATTGATGAGCGGTTACGCTTTTTGAAAAAACTTATCAAGCAGACCCGCGCTATGGATGATACGCGCTTGGTCAGCGCCGCTTTGCTGGGCGGCTCGCGCCCTGACTTTGCCCTGATTGCGGCGCGCCTTGCGGCCCGTGCGGTGGCCTCGCCGGATGTGCCGGAAGCCGATAAGAAGAAGTTTCAGGCCATCCTCGACAGCGCCGGCTATTTCGCTCCGGCCGCAGAAGACGGCTACACGCTGACCATTGACGACCCGCTGGGCAAATACACCGACATCATCGCCTATAATGAGTATTTCGGCTGGTATTATTCGGTCATTTTCTCGCTGCAGCTGGATATTGATGAGGCGGTGCTGCGTCCGCTCATGCTGTCTTTCATGCGCGATTTGCGCATTGAGAGTGCCTATAACAAGCCGATTCATATTTCTGAATTTGGGGCCGGGGCTAAAAAGGGCCGCCGCAGTGCCACAAGCGAGATGTGGTCGGAGGAATATCAGCGCGATGTTTACGCAGCGCAATTGGATATGCTGGCCGCCAGCCCGCAAGTGCAGGGCATCAGCCCATGGATTTTGAAAGACTTCCGCGCCATGTTACGCCCGCTGGCCGGTGTGCAAGATTATTACAATCGCAAAGGGCTGATGGATGAGAATGGCCGCCGCAAACTGGCGTTTTATCTGATGCGCGATTTTTATCGCGGCCCTTGGGGGCGTGATGTTGCGCCGCAATAAATATATCGCCGATCCCTTATTATCACAGCTTGACGCTGTAAAATGAAAGGTGATAATCGCGCCATGACGCAAAACCCACCCGATTGGATGTCTGAGGGGCACACGGCAGTGATTACCGGCGCGGCCGGTGGCATTGGCTTTGAGACGGCGCGCCGCTTTGCCGCCGCCGGCATGAATGTGGTGCTGGCCGATATTAAAGACAGCTTGGCGGCGGCGCGTGACGCGTTGATTGCTGAGACCGGTGCGGCTGACCGCATTATGGCGCAGGCGTGCGATGTCAGTCAGTTTGCTGAGGTAGAGGCTTTACGCGATGCGGTGCTGGCTCGTTTCGGTAAAGTGCATTGTCTGATGAATAATGCCGGTATCGCCACACGCGGTGCGCCGCCATGGGAGGCGCTGGACGGCCTCAACCATATAATGGGCATTAATTTTATGGGCGTGGTGCATGGCTGCCATGCGTTTATTCCATCCATGTTGGCACATGGTGAGCCGGGTGCCGTCATCAATACCGGCTCCAAGCAGGGGATTACCCGCCCACCCGGCAATACGGCGTATAATTTATCCAAAGCCGGCGTGGTGGCCTATACGGAGGCGGTGGCGCATGGTTTTGTTGCTGAGGAAGACTGTCGCTTGACCGCGCATCTTTTGGTACCGGCTTTTGTGTATACGCCCATGATTGAGGCGTTTATTCCGGAAAAGCCGGGTTTTGCGGCTACCACCGAAGAGACGGTTGATTATTTCATGGGCGAATTGAATGGCGGTTCGTTTTATATTATTTGTCCTGATGGTGAGACCAATCGGACGATTGATGAAAAGCGCATTCAGTGGAATGTTGATGATATCATTAAAAACCGACCGGCCATGTCGCGTTGGCATCCCGCATATCAGGCGGCGTTTAAAGCCTTTATGGAGGAAGAGTAGACGTGCGTAACGGGTTTTCCCTCATTGAGCTTTTGGTTGTCGTTGCCATTATCGGCATTTTGGCGGCGGTTGGCGTCACGCAATATGATGATTATATTTATCAGTCAAAAGTGGCGACTCTGAAAAACCAGCACGAAGCGATTCACCGCAAGGTTGATATTGAAGTAGAGCTTCTCAATAGCGGCATCGATTCAACGATTATGCATCATAGCGCCAATCGCCTATTGAAGCCGACCGATACCTGTCTCGATATGGTGAAGTCCATTAAGGCGCATTTTTCCGATTTTAAAAATGTTTTTGATGATACGGATGCCATTACGCTTTGGCCGGGATCACGCAAGCAGCAAAAACGCGGCAAAATCAATATTCGCTGCTACAAATATCAGGATTGGGACGCTTCACCGGCACCGAAAACCTATAATGGCGGGGCTTGCCCGGCCAATAAGGCCGGCTTCCGTGTCAGTACGTTCTTGGTCGATTGCGGCAATGATTGCGAAAAATCAACCTGCCAAATTGCTGATAAAAAATGCTCGAACACCGGAACGGGCGTGGAAACACAGCGAACGTCAAAATTGGTTTACACCAATCAAGAGATGAACATTAAGTTCGGTAAGGGCAATTTGGTGTCTGCCGTGTCCTCGGCACAAGAATGCGGATTGGACCCGGCGACAAAAGCCAATTTGGAAGCCAATAGCTGGATCGCCAAAGAAAGCGACTATTAACAAGAACGAGGCTGAGGGGCCATGCAAAGAAGAAACTTCATTACCGGCGCAACCGCCGCGGCCCTGCTGCCGCATATCGCCAAAGCGGGTGAGGCGACCAAGCTGATTTCCGGCGCGGCTGATATTGAAAAAATTGGCAATGTTGTGACGGTGCAGGGCGGCGACAGCCATGCTCTGATGAAGCTTGGCAAAAACGCCTTTTTGGTCAAACCGCAATCGCAGATCAGCTTTGAATTGGATGATAGCGGCATGCATGTGCGGGCCGCAAAAATTCTCAAAGGGGCGGTGCATGCCGCTTTTGACCCGCAGGATAAAGGCCAACGCAATGTGTTGACTGACTTTGCCACCATCGCCATTCGCGGCACGGCGCATTATGTCGAGGTTGAGGCGGCGTTGAAGCGCACATATAGCTGCTGCTGTTATGGCCATATTCATGTGTCGGCCAATCAAGGCACGGATGCGGAGACGCAAAAAACCACCTATCACAATGCACGCATCATTACCGCCCGTGGTGAGATAAAACCCGCGCCATATAGTGTTCCGCTAAACCATTATGACGATACGCTGGTGGAAATGGAGCGCTGTGTGAACCGCACACCGCGTTGGGTGCTGCCCGGCGGTAAGTTGAACTTTTTTGCCCCCTTTGAATTCGGCGCCTAGTCCGTTAATTTAGCGGTCTTCGTTTTGCTCAATGGGTTACCGCATCACATCATGACGCTTCGCTTTTTGACTTTCTGGGCCGCCTTGTGGCTGGCCGCTTTAGCGCCTGTGGCGGCGCAGCCGGTTTTCCCTGAGCGACCGGCCGACGGGTTTTATTTCGTCGATGCTGCCAATGTGCTGTCGCATGAAGAGCAAACGGCGCTCAATGCGGTCTCTGAATTTTTATTCGCCGATGAACAAGTGCCGATGATTGCCGTCACTATTTCATCTTTGGTGGATTACAACGCTATAGATTTGACACATGCCGATTATGCGCGGCGGCTGTTTGACCATTGGGGCATTGGCGCACAATCGCGCAATTATGGCATTATGATATTGGTCGCGCCGCAAGACCGCGCCGCGCGCATCGAGTTTGGTGCCGCTTATGCCAATCGCTATAATGGCGAAGCGGAAGCGATTATGCAGGACATCATGATACCGGCCTTTAAGCGCGGGGCGTTTGGTGCAGGCTTGGTCGATGCCGCCTATGCGCTGGACGGGGTGGCGCGCGGGCTAGGCTTGCCGAAGATTGAGATACCGCTGATTTACTTCGCGCCGCTTTTGGTGATTGGCGTTATCGCCGCCTTATTGTTTGTGCAAAATCTTTTCAAAACCGGACGGCGCGGCTGGGCATGGGTGGTGCTGGGCTTTACCGGTCTTTTCGTGTTCTTTGTTTTGCGACGCATGATGCGCGGCGGCGGCTCTGCCTTTAGCGGCGGTTCAGGCGGCGGCGGTGGTGCCTCAGGCAGTTGGTAAGGATTTCTCATATGGGCCAGTTGGACAGATTATTTTCACAAGATGACCGCGCCGCCATTAGTGCTGCCATTCAGCAGGCGGAAGAAAAATCCGGTTGCGAAATCATTCCGGTGATGGCGGTCGCCTCGGGGCGTTATGATCGTGGTGAGGATATTTTCGGCGTGGTGGTTGCCATGGCATGCGTTGCGCTGGCTTGGCTGCTTGTGCCGAGTCTGATGCCGAATGCGGCGCCGACCGGCGCCTCTGCCGCCGCGGCGTGGCAATATGGCGAAGCCGCACCGTTTGGCCTTGCCGTTTTATTGGCATTGGTTGCCGGCGGGTTTTTGCTCGGAGCGCTGATGGCGACCCGCATCAACCTGTTGAAGGTGCTGTTTGTGCCGCGTGTTGAGATGCGCGAAGAAGTGACCCGTGCGGCGCAAGCCTGTTTTTATGCCCGTGGCCTGCGCAAAGCGCCGGGGGCGGCCGGTGTGCTGATTTATGTCTCTTATTTTGAGCATATGGTGGAAGTGATTGGCGATGACCAAGTGGCCGAAAAGCTTGGCGCGGATGATTGGCAGGCGATTTGCGATGCGCTGCTGAACGGATTGCGGCAGCGCCAACCGGCGGCCGGATTTGTCGCCGCTCTGGAAGAAACCGGCGCTTTGTTGGACGGCACATTTACCCGTCCGGATGACGGCCAACGTTTTGCCGATGAATTGGTGCTGCTTGATGACTGAGGCAATAAATGAGCCAACAAATTTGCGCTTTCCCGATATGCCGGGTTTGAAGCTGACCGAGTTGATGCGGCCCAGCCATACACCACTGGGCGAGAAAATTGGCCTGCACTATTTGGTGATGGGTGAAGACCGCGTCGGCACCGGCTTGGCCTATGCCGACCATTTGGCGGGCAATAGCTATAGCGGCGTGCTGCATGGCGGTGTGGTAACGGCGATGATTGATGAAACGGCCGGCGGTGCAGTGGTGCTGACCACCAATGCCGTACAGTCCTTGGCGACAATGGATTTGCGCATTGATTATATGCGCCCTGCCGAGCCGGGGCGCCCGCTTTATTGTTTGGCGCATTGTTTTAAGACCACACGGCGCATTGCGTTTTTCCGCGCCGAAGCTTTTCACGAGCCCGATCAACCGGTCGCCGTTGGCACCGGCACCTTTATGCTGGGGGCCAATAAAACCGTGCCCGGCCTATTGGTTAATTTGCCGGGCCTGCAAAATGGCAATCCGGAGGGCGGGCAATGACCGAGCATGAGATGGTCGAACAGGTTTTGGCGCATATGCCCTATGCCAACGCTATGGGCATTACCATTGAGACGGTCGCTCCTGATGCGCTGATTTGCGCGCTGCCCTATAGCGAAAGTCATATCGGCAATGCGCAATTGCCGGCTCTACATGGTGGTGCTTTGGCCGGGTTTATGGAAATTGCCGCCACGCTGGAAGTGGCGCGCCGCCAATTGGCTTTGCAGGATAATGTCCACGGCACGGATTTTGCCACGCTTGGCGAAAGCCTGCCGGTGCCAGTCAATGTGACGGTGCAATATTTACGCAGTGTTGCAACCAAAGACTGTCATGTGCGGGCTGAAATTTTGAAATTGGGTCGCCGCTCCAATACGGTGCTGTGCCGCATGTGGCAAGACGATGAAACAAAACCGGTGGCCTCCATGATTGGTATTTTTGTTCGCCCCGCATGATGATGCTTGCAATTATCGGTCGCTGACTTACAGTTTTCAGCAATTATACTTCAGCGATTTGGGAGCCAGTCATGAGCGAGACCGCCTATCAACCACCGAAAATTTGGGTTTGGGATTCGGAAAGCGGAGGCCGCTTTGCCAATATTAACCGGCCGATTGCCGGGCCGACCCATGACAAGGAATTGCCGGTTGGTGAGCACCCGTTCCAGCTCTACTCACTGGGCACCCCAAATGGCGTCAAAGTGACGGTGATGCTGGAAGAGCTGTTGGCGCTTGGTCATAAGGAAGCGGAATATGATGCTTG
>JBMHCM010000107.1:0-4752 GCA_049889915.1 Parvibaculales bacterium | reverse complement strand
ATCGGCAAGACGCGACCACGCAGTGTCACCTCACCGGTCATCGCAACCTCTTTGCGCACCGGAATACCGGTCATCACCGAGACAATGGCTGTCGCCATTGCCGTGCCGGCAGACGGACCGTCTTTCGGGGTGGCCCCTTCGGGCACGTGAACGTGGATATCTTTTCTTTCAAAAAGCGGCGGTTCGATGCCAAAAATGGTCGCGCGCGCGCGCACATAGGACGATGCGGCGTTGATTGATTCTTTCATCACATCGCCCAATTTACCGGTTGTGGTCATCCGACCCTTACCCGGCAGCATGACGCCCTCAATGGTCAGCAGCTCGCCGCCGACTTCCGTCCACGCCAAGCCGGTAACCACACCAATTTGGTCTTCCTTCTCAGCCAAGCCGAAACGGAATTTTTCGACGCCCGCGTAATCACCAATATTTTGCTCGTCAATGGTAACACTTTGCTCTTCACCTTTGACGATTTTGGTCGTCGCCTTGCGGGCCAGCGACGCGATTTCACGTTTCAATCCGCGCACACCGGCTTCTCTAGTGTAGTTGCGCACGATTTTGCGGATGCCACTCTCGTCCAAGGCGAATTCACCAACCCGCAGCCCATGCTCTTCAACCGTTTCCGGCAGCAAATGCTCCTTGGCGATTTCAATCTTCTCATCTTCTGTGTAACCGGCAATGCGAATGACTTCCATCCGGTCCAAAAGCGGGCCGGGAATGTTTAGCGAATTGGCTGTGGTGACGAACATCACATTAGACAGGTCGTAATCGACCTCCATGTAATGGTCGGCAAATGTGTTGTTTTGTTCGGGATCCAACACCTCAAGCAGGGCTGAAGACGGGTCGCCGCGATAATCGGCGCCCAGCTTATCAATCTCATCCAGCAAAATCAGCGGATTGGTGGTTTTCACCTTCTTCATCGACTGAATGATTTTGCCCGGCATAGAGCCGATATAGGTGCGACGGTGACCGCGAATTTCGCTTTCATCGCGCACGCCACCCAGCGACATGCGCACGAATTCACGACCGGTCGCCTTGGCAATTGATTTACCGAGCGAGGTTTTACCGACACCCGGAGGGCCGACCAAACATAGAATAGGCCCGCGCATTTTCTTGGCGCGCTGCTGCACGGCAAGATATTCAAGAATGCGCTCTTTCACTTTTTCGAGACCGTAATGGTCTTTATTCAGAACGCCTTCAGCGTGGTTCAGGTCTTTCTTGACGCGGCTCTTTTTGCCCCATGGCACGGCCAGCAGCCAATCGAGATAATTGCGCACCACCGTTGCTTCGGCAGACATTGGGCTCATTGATTTGAGCTTCTTCATCTCGGCATCGGCTTTTTCGCGCGCTTCCTTCGACAACTTGGTGTTGGCAATCGCCTCTTCCAGCTCGGCTAGCTCGCCGCCGCCCTCTTCGCCCTCACCCAGCTCTTTCTGAATGGCCTTCATCTGCTCATTGAGATAATACTCGCGCTGCGTTTTCTCCATTTGCCGCTTCACGCGACCACGGATTTTCTTCTCGACCTGCAACACGCCGACCTCACCTTCCATATGCCCCAGAATGGCTTCCAGCCGCTCTGTGACCGACAGGATTTCCAGCAGGGCCTGCTTCTCATCCAGCGTGATATTGAGGTGACCGGCAATAGTATCTGCCAGCTTCACCGGATCATCTATCTGGTTCACATTGGCCTGTACTTCCGGCGGGATTTTGCGGTTCAGCTTTACATAGCCGTCAAACTGGCTGATGGCAGTGCGCATCAGCGCCGTCAATTCTTCATCATTATCAGGCGCGTCTTCGTGCAGCGTCAGCGCGCTGGCTTCGAAGAAATTATCATTATCGAGATATTCCAGCACTTGCGCCCGTGACTGGCCTTCGACCAGCACTTTAACTGTGCCATCCGGCAGTTTGAGCATTTGCAGCACCGTGCCGATAGTGCCGATATCGTGCATATCGGTCGGGGCCGGGTCGTCTTGGTCGCCGTCTTTCTGGCTGACCAGCAGCATTTCCTTATCATCGGCCATCACGTCTTCCAACGCGCGAATGGATTTTTCGCGGCCGACAAAAAGCGGCACAATCATGCCGGGAAAGACAACGATATTGCGCAGCGGTAAGACCGGCAGGACTACTGGAATTTCTTTATTCTCTTCGCCTTGAGTGCTCATATTTTTCACTTTCCATCGACCAGGTAACAAAATGATTAACCGGCGATTCCGAGATCGCGGTCAAAACCTTATGGATATGATGTGGGTATCATCCACATGGTTTTCAATGTGCAGACACAATTAAGCCCGCGACAAAAAGGTCGTCGCGGGCTCAAAAATTCAAAAATTGCAGGATTTACGAGGCAGCCGGTTCGCTGGCCGCTTCTTCTTCCTTCTTGACGTAGATATAGAGCGGCTTGGCTGTGCCTTCGACAACCTCTTTGCTGATAACCACTTCTTCGACGCCTTCCATAGCCGGCAATTCAAACATTGTGTCGAGCAAAATGCCCTCAATAACCGAGCGCAGACCGCGGGCGCCAGTTTTGCGCTCAATGGCTTTGCGCGCAATGGCCAACAGGGCCTCATCCTGGAAAGTCAGCTTGGCATTTTCCATATCAAACAGGCGTTGATATTGCTTCACCAAAGCGTTTTTCGGCTGGCTGAGAATGGTCACCAGTGCGTTTTCGTCCAAATCTTCCAGGGTCGCCAGCACCGGCAAGCGGCCGACAAATTCAGGAATCAGACCGAATTTCAGCAGGTCTTCCGGCTCAAGCTCTTTCAGCAATTCACCGGTCTTGCGTTCTTCAGGCATATCCACTTTGGCGTTAAAACCGATTGAGGTTTCATTGCCGCGTTGCGAGATAACCCGCTCCAGACCGGCAAAAGCACCGCCACAGATAAACAGGATGTTGGTCGTATCGACTTGCAAGAATTCTTGCTGCGGGTGCTTACGCCCGCCTTGCGGCGGCACGGAGGCAATCGTGCCTTCCATAATTTTCAGCAAGGCTTGCTGCACGCCCTCGCCCGACACATCGCGGGTGATGGACGGGTTGTCGGCCTTACGGCTGATTTTATCGACCTCATCAATATAAACGATGCCGCGCTGCGCCCGCTCGACATTATAATCGGCTGCCTGCAACAGCTTCAGAATAATATTCTCGACATCCTCACCCACATAACCGGCTTCGGTCAGCGTTGTGGCATCGGCCATGGTAAACGGCACATCGAGGATGCGGGCCAGAGTTTGCGCCAACAGCGTTTTACCGCAACCGGTCGGGCCGACCAGCATGATGTTTGACTTGGCCAATTCCACATCGCCATTTTGCTGCGCGTGGTTAAGGCGTTTGTAATGATTGTGCACGGCCACCGACAACACACGCTTGGCGTGTGGTTGGCCGATGACATAATCGTCCAGCACCTCAAGAATTTCGTTCGGGGTCGGCACACCGTCTTGGGTTTTTACACCGGCGGTTTTGCTTTCCTCACGGATGATATCCATGCACAGCTCGACGCATTCATCACAAATGAATACGGTTGGGCCGGCAATTAGCTTGCGCACCTCGTGCTGGCTCTTGCCGCAAAACGAGCAATACAGTGTGCTTTTGCTATCGCCGCTATCGCCACCGCTACTGCCTACTTTGCTCATCTCATCATCCTTTCGACTGGACGCTTACGTCCGGAAATTTGATTTGTATCTTAGTTGACCATAAGCCGCCTGCCGGAAGCAAGCCGCTTAACCGGTCTATTTATCGGCGCCTGCCGCTTGACCGTCTTCGCCGCGCTTGTCGGTTACCGCATCAACAATGCCGAAATCAGCCGCTTGTTCAGCCGTCATAAAGGTATCGCGCTCCAGCGCATCTTCAATTTTACGCAGCGTCTGGCCCGTGTGGTGAACGTAAATTTTGTTCAACCGCGCACGCATATCGAGAATTTCTTGCGCGTGACGCTCAATGTCCGAAGCCTGGCCCTGGAAGCCACCTGAAGGCTGGTGCACCATAATGCGGGCATTGGGCAATGCGAAGCGCATGTCTTTCTCACCGGCTGCCAATAGCAGCGAGCCCATGGAGGCCGCTTGGCCAATGCACAGCGTCGCCACCGGGGCGCGGATATATTGCATGGTGTCATAAATCGCCATGCCGGATGTCACCACCCCGCCCGGCGAGTTAATATACATGGAGATTTCCTTTTTCGGATTCTCCGCTTCCAGAAACAGCAACTGCGCCGTCACCAGACTGGCCATGTGGTCTTCAATGCCGCCGGTGATGAAAATCACCCGCTCTTTCAAAAGACGCGAGTAAATGTCGAATGCGCGCTCGCCGCGGCTGGATTGCTCCACCACCATCGGAACAAGCGTATTCATATAAGTATCGACCGGATCATGCATGTCTGTCTCCTCTAGCTACCCCTAATGTGGGGTGCTTTGGCGTAAACGCCAAGTCAGAATTGACAAAACAATGCTGACCCGAACGCTTACTTGTCGTCGCTATCCTTTTTGGCAGCAGCCTTTTTAGCCGGTGCCTTCTTGGCGGCGGGTTTTTTTGCCGCAGCCTTTTTGGCCGGCTTTTTCTCGCCGTCATCAGCTTTTTTTGCAGCCGCTTTCTTGGCCGGTGCATTTTTCTTGGCAGCGGCTTTTTTCGGCTTGGCTTCTTCTTCCGCACCCGGCTCGACCATCAGCTCTTCCAATGTGACTTTCTTCTCGGTCACAGAGGCCAGCTCGACGATGAAGTCGACGACTTTTTCTTCAAAAATCGGGGCACGGATTTGCGCCATCGCT
>JBMHCM010000106.1:0-13198 GCA_049889915.1 Parvibaculales bacterium | reverse complement strand
GCCAACCGGATATTGTTGAGCTGCGCGATTTGGCCGAGGAAGACCCGGCCGAGATTGAAGCGTCAAAATATGACTTGTCCTACATTAAGCTGGATGGCAAAATCGGCTGCATGGTCAATGGTGCCGGTCTGGCCATGGCGACCATGGACATCATTAAGCTTTACGGTTCTGAGCCGGCCAACTTCCTTGATGTTGGTGGCGGGGCGACCAAAGAAAAAGTCACCGAAGCTTTCAAAATCATTTTGTCAGACGATAATGTGGAAGGCATTTTGGTCAATATTTTCGGCGGCATTATGCGCTGCGACATCATCGCTGAGGGCGTGGTGGCCGCTGCCAAAGAGCTGAGCCTCGACGTGCCTTTGGTGGTGCGCCTTGAAGGCACTAATGTGGAGTTAGGCAAAGAGATTATGGCCAATAGCGGCCTGCCGATTATCCCGGCCGATAATTTGAATGATGCAGCCGAGAAGATTGTCGCTGCCGTGAAGGAGGCCGCGTAATGTCTGTTCTCATCAATAAAGACACCAAAGTCATTTGCCAGGGCTTTACCGGCTCGCAAGGCACTTTCCACTCCGAGCAAGCCATTGCCTATGGCACCAAAATGGTCGGTGGCGTCACGCCGGGCCGCGGCGGGTCAACGCATTTGGACCTGCCGGTGTTCGACACGGTGGCCGATGCGGTTGAAAAAACCGGTGCCACAGCCTCTGCCATTTATGTACCGCCGCCCTTTGCGGCTGACGCGATTTTGGAAGCCATTGAGGCCGGTATTGAGCTGGCTGTGTGCATCACGGAAGGCATCCCGGTCACTGATATGATTAAGGTGAAGCGGGCGCTGCAAGGCTCCAATACTCGTCTGGTCGGGCCCAATTGCCCGGGCGTCATCACGCCGGATGAATGCAAAATCGGCATTATGGCGGGTCATATTCACCGTCGCGGTTCGGTCGGCATTGTGTCGCGTTCCGGCACGCTGACCTATGAAGCGGTGGCGCAAACCACGGCTGCAGGTCTCGGCCAGTCTACCTGCATCGGTATTGGTGGTGATCCGGTCAATGGTACGAATTTTATCGATTGCTTGGACATGTTCCTGGCCGATGATGAAACCGAAAGCATCATTATGATCGGTGAAATTGGCGGCTCTGCTGAAGAAGAAGCGGCTGAGTTTTTGAAAGCCTCAAAAGTCAAAAAACCGATGGTCGGCTTTATTGCCGGCGTTACCGCGCCTCCGGGCCGGCGCATGGGCCATGCCGGGGCGATTATCGCCGGCGGCAAAGGCGGTGCGGAAGATAAAATGGAAGCCATGCGCTCCGCCGGTATCACAGTGTCGCCGTCACCGGCCTCACTGGGCACCACATTGGTGGATGTGCTGAAAGGCTAACACCCATTGGGCCGTGCTGCATGGTCAGCACGGCCAAAATTGGCTATAGTTGCGCGACCTGCAAACGGGGGTGCTTATGTCGGAATCAACGTCTCAAAACAAGCGCGAAACGTCACTGCTTGACGGCTCCAATGCGCTTTATCTGGAACAGCTTTACGGCCGTTATAAACAGGGTGATGCCAGCCTGTCGGATGATTGGCGGGCCTATTTTGCCGCCATGGAAGCCGGTGAGCCGGCCCCTGAACTGAATGTCGCGCCGCACCAGCCAAGCTGGCAGCGCCATGATTGGCCGCCGCAAATCAATGGCGAGCTGACCGCGGCCTTGGACGCCAATTGGCCGAGCGATGACGGCCTGCCGTCACCGGAACAATTGGGCGAAAAAATTGCCGCCCGCTTGGATGTCGCTGATGACGCGCAAGTGCGCGCCGCCACTCTGGATTCGGTGCGCGCCATTATGATGATCCGCGCCTATCGGTTCCGCGGTCATTTGGCCGCCAATCTCGACCCGCTGGGCATTGAACCGCCCGGCATGCATCCGGAATTGGACCCGCTTTCCTATGGCTTTACGGCCGATGATTTCGACCGGCCGATTTTTATCGATAATGTTTTGGGTCTGGAGACCGCCAGTATCAATCAAATGCTGGATATTTTGCGCCGCACCTATTGCGGCACAGTGGCTTTGGAATTCATGCATATTTCTGACCCGGATGAAAAAGCCTGGTTGCAGGAGCGCATTGAGGGACCCGATAAAGAGGTCGCCTTTACCAAAGAGGGGAAGCTGGCGATTTTCCAAAAATTGGTGGAAGCCGAGGGCTTGGAGAAATTTATCGACGTCAAATATACCGGCACCAAACGGTTCGGTCTGGATGGCGGTGAAGCGATGATTCCGGCGCTTGAGCAAATCATCAAACGCGGCGGCAATTTGGGCGTCCGCGAAATTGTTCTCGGCATGCCGCATCGCGGTCGCTTGAATGTGCTGACCAATGTGATGGGCAAACCGTTTGAAGCCTTGTTCCATGAGTTCAAAGGCGGCTCGGCCAATCCGGAAGATATTTCCGGCTCCGGTGATGTGAAATATCATTTGGGCGCGTCTTCCGACCGCGCCTTTGACGGCAATAAGGTGCATCTGTCCTTGTCGCCTAACCCGTCGCATTTGGAATCGGTGGACCCGGTGGTGCTGCGCAAGGCGCGCGCCAAGCAGGACCAGTTGAAAGACGACCCGCGGGCAATGGCCGATCGGACAACCGTTATCCCGCTCTTGCTGCATGGTGATGCGGCTTTTGCCGGTCAAGGTATTGTCGCTGAATGTCTCGGCCTGTCCGGTCTTATCGGCCATAAGTCAGGCGGTTCCATTCACTTTATCGTCAATAACCAAATCGGCTTTACCACCAATCCGCGTTTCTCGCGCTCTTCGCCTTATCCGTCGGATGTGGCGAAAATGGTTGAAGCGCCGATTTTCCACGTCAATGGCGACGATCCGGAAGCCGTGGTATTTGCCGCCAAAGTGGCGACCGAGTTCCGCCAACAATTTCAAAAACCTGTCGTTATCGACATGTTCTGCTATCGCCGTCACGGCCATAATGAAGGCGATGAACCGGCCTTTACCCAGCCGACCATGTATAAAAAAATCAAGGCGCATGAGACGGTGGTCAGCAAATATGCCAAACGTCTGGTGGCGGAAGGGTTGCTGGCCGAGGCTGATGTGGCTGAGGCGCAAAGCGGCTATCGCCAGCTTTTGGACGCGGCCTTTGAAGCGGCCAATAATTTCAAACCCAATAAGGCCGATATGCTGGACGGCAAATGGTCGGGTCTGGAACAAAAAAGCCTCGAATTTGTGCGCGGTGAAACCGGTGTTGACCGCGATATTTTGCTCGAAGTCGGCCGTGGCCTGACCCGTGTGCCGGAGGGCTTTAATCTGCACCGCGCTTTGACGCGGCAGCTCAAGGCCAAAGACCAAATGTTCGAAACCGGCGAGGGCTTTGACTGGGCCACCGCCGAAGCGTTGGCTTTCGGGTCATTGGCGCTGGAAGGCCATCCGGTGCGCCTGTCGGGGCAAGACAGCGAACGCGGCACCTTCTCGCAGCGTCACGCCGCCTGGATCGACCAAGAAACCGAGCGGCGCTATAAGCCGCTGAAATATATTCGCGACGAGCAGGCATTGTTTGAAGTGATCAACTCCATGCTGTCTGAAGCGGCGGTGCTTGGCTTTGAATATGGCTATTCGTTGGCCGAGCCGAACACGCTGGTTTTGTGGGAGGCGCAATTCGGTGATTTCGCCAATGGGGCGCAAGTGCTGGTCGACCAGTTCATCGCCTCAGGTGAGATTAAATGGTTGCGCATGTCCGGTCTGGTGATGTTGCTGCCGCATGGCTATGAGGGGCAAGGCCCGGAACACTCATCGGCCCGTTTGGAGCGCTATTTGCAGCTTTGTGCCGAAGAGAATATGCAAGTGGCCAATTGCACGACACCGGCCAATTACTTCCATATTCTGCGCCGTCAATTGAAGCGCAAATTCCGCAAACCGTTGATTTTGATGACGCCGAAATCTTTGCTGCGGCATAAAAAATGCGTCTCAACGCTGGCCGAGATGGAAAGCGGTTCGTCTTTCCACCGCGTGCTGTGGGACGATAAGGATGCCCGTTTGGAAGGCGGTTTGAAAGCGCCGAAAGATGTTCGCCGTGTCGTTATGTGCAGCGGCAAGGTCTATTACGACCTGCTGGAAGCGCGCGAAGCTGCCGGTATTGATGATGTTTATATTATGCGCGTCGAGCAGCTTTACCCGGTGCCGGTCGGCCCGCTTTTGGCCGAGCTGGAACCCTATGCCCATGCCGAAATGGTATGGTGCCAGGAAGAGCATAAAAATATGGGCGCCTGGAGCTTTATCGAGCCGGAACTTGAAAGCGTCTTGACCACTTTGGGGGCCAAGCATAAGCGGCCGGTCTATGCCGGACGCAAAGCCGCCGCCTCAACCGCTACCGGTTTGATGAGCCGCCATATGCAACAGCGCGATGCGTTGCTGCAAGCCGCGCTTATCGACCCGATTGACTGAACGGAGATTAACCATGTCGTCAGAAATTCGTGTACCTGCCTTGGGTGAATCAATCACCGAAGCGACCATTGCCCAATGGTATAAAAAACCCGGTGAAGCAGTGGCCATGGATGAGCCGCTATGCGAGTTGGAAACCGATAAGGTGACCATTGAAGTCCCGGCGCAAATGGCCGGTGTTTTGTCTGAAGTGGTGGCCGCCGAGGGTGATACGGTCGAAGTGGGCGCGCTTTTGGGCTCTATTGGCGAAGGCGATGGTACGGCTGCCGCCGCTCCCGCCCCGGCCGCTTCGTCGGAAGCCAGCCCGGCCCCGGCTGCTGAAGCACCGGCGGCTCCCGCTGCAGCGACGACGTCTCCTTCACCTTCTCCTATGGCCGGTGATTTGTCACCGGCGGTGCGCCGTGTGGTTGAAGAACACGGCCTCAATGCCAACGCCATTAGCGGCACCGGCAAAGACGGTCGCTTGACCAAGGGCGATGCGCTGAACGCGGCACAAAGCGGCACGGCCGCGGCCACTCCGGCTGCTTCTGCCACAGCCGATCAGTCGGCCCGCGAAGAACGGGTGAAGATGACGCGGCTGAGAAAAACCATTGCCACGCGTCTTAAGGAAAGCCAAAACACCGCGGCGCAATTGACCACCTTTAATGAGGTCGATATGGGCGCGCTGATGGAATTGCGCAAAACCTATAAAGACCTGTTTGAGAAAAAATACGGCGCCCGTCTCGGCTTTATGAGCTTTTTCGTGCGCGCTTGCGTCACCGCTTTGACGGAAATTCCGGCGGTCAATGCAGAAATTGACGGCGATGAGATCGTTTACAAAAACTACGTCAATATGGGCATTGCGGTCGGCACGGAAAAAGGTCTGGTGGTACCGGTGGTGCGCGATGTGCAGGCGATGAATTTGGCGCAAATCGAAATGGCGATTGCCGAATATGGCCGTAAAGCGCGTGACGGCAAGCTGGCTTTGGATGATTTGCAAGGCGGCACATTTACCCTGTCCAATGGCGGGGTGTATGGCTCGTTGATGAGCACGCCGATTTTGAACATGCCGCAATCAGGTATTCTCGGCATGCATAAAATCCAAGAGCGTCCAATGGTCGTCAATGGCGAAGTGGTGGTGCGTCCGATGATGTATCTCGCTTTGTCTTATGACCACCGCATTGTTGACGGCAAGGAGGCGGTAACCTTCTTGGTGCGCGTCAAAGAATGTTTGGAAAACCCTGAGCGCATGCTGCTGGATATTTAAGGGGCTGGAAATGAGTGATAATCAATTTGATCTGGTGGTTATTGGGGCCGGTCCGGGCGGCTATGTGTGTGCCTTGCGGGCCGCTCAATTGGGGCTGAAGACAGCCTGTATCGATAAGCGCGGCGCGCCGGGCGGCACCTGTTTGAATGTCGGTTGCATTCCGTCGAAAGCGCTGTTGCACGCCTCTGAAGTTTTTGCCGAGGCCGATCACGCCGCTGACATGGGCGTCAATTTCGGCACCGTCAAATTGGATTTGGAAAAAATGATGGCCTTTAAGCAGGCCGGCATTGACGGCAATACGCAGGGCGTCAGCTTTTTGATGAAGAAAAATAAGGTCGAAGAGATTAAGGGCGCGGCGACCATTACCGCACCGGGGGCCGTTGAGGTGGCGCTGCTGGATGGCGGCACACGAAGCCTGAGCGCGAAAAACATCGTCATTGCCACCGGCTCTGAGGTGACGCCGCTGCCGGGCATTGAAATTGACGAGGAGCGTATCGTTTCATCAACCGGGGCGCTGGAACTCGATAGCGTGCCGAAACATTTGGCGATTGTCGGGGCCGGTGTCATTGGCCTTGAATTGGGCTCAGTGTGGCGTCGGCTTGGTGCCGAAGTTACGGTGATTGAATTTCTCGACCGCATCACGCCGGGTGTTGACGCCGATATGGCGAAAAACTTCCAGCGAGTTTTGAAAAAACAGGGCATTAATTTCATGCTCGGCAAAAAAGTGACGCAAGCGAAAACGCTGAAATCATCGGTCAAGCTGACGCTGGAACCGGCCAGCGGTGAAGGCGAGGCGGAAACGCTGAGCGCCGACCGCGTATTGATTGCCATTGGCCGCCGCCCGCACACTGATGGGCTGGGGCTGGAAGCGGTCGGTGTGGCCCGGGACCAGGCCGGACGCATTGAAACCGCCGGCCATTTCAAATCCAATATTGACGGCATTTATGCCATTGGCGATGTCATTGCGGGGCCGATGCTGGCGCATAAGGCTGAGGATGAAGGCGTGGCATTGGCCGAGCATTTGGCCGGCAAACCGGCGCATGTCAATTATGACGTCATTCCGGGGGTGATTTACACCGCGCCGGAAGTCGCTTGGGTCGGTAAAACCGAAGAAGAGTTGAAACAAGCCGGTATCGCCTATAATGCCGGTAAGTTTCCGTTCACCGCCAATGGTCGCGCCAAAGTAAACGGCACGACAGACGGTTTTGTGAAAATTCTTGCCGATGCGACCACGGATAAGGTGCTTGGGGTGCATATTCTCGGCGCCAATGCCGGTGATATGATTGCCGAAGCCGCCGTGGCGATGGAGTTTTCGGCCAGTGCGGAAGATATTGCCCGCACCTGCCATGCGCACCCGACCCTGACCGAAGCGGTGAAAGAAGCCGCTTTGGCGGTCGATAATCGCGCGCTGCACATGTAGCATAAAAAAACCCGGCCGCAGCGCGGTCGGGCATTATCGCTTTATGAAGATGCGCCCCGCATGGGGCGCATCTTTCATATGTGGTCGATTATGGCTGCATCAGCTTGTGCAAATGGACGATGAAATAGCGGGTAATGGCGCTATCGACCGTGCGTTGCGCGGCCCCATGCCAGGCTTTGCGGGCTGATTCATAATCTGGAAAAATGCCGACAATATCGAGCTTTTCAATATCTTGAAACGTCACATCGTCAACATGGGTCAGCTCACCGCCAAACACCAGATGCAATAGCTGGTCATTTTGGTGGGTGGTGCTTTCTGTGGGTTTTTCCATAACTTGGCTCATAAACACTCCTTACTTGTTCTAGAGGTTCAGTCAGGTCTGGGAGGACCGAGGGTGATGTAGCACAATTGTCGCACCCTAGGAAGGGCACGCCGATTAAAAACAGCTAGATTGCGGTTTATTTGGCTCTCGGATGGGCCTTTTCATACACCTCCATCAGCTGGTTGCTGTCGATCTGTGTATAAATTTGCGTCGAGCTCAGTTGCGCATGGCCCAATAATTCCTGAATGGTGCGCAAATCTCCACCGGCCGTCAATAAATGGCTGGCAAAGCTGTGCCGCAGCGCATGCGGGGTCACCGTATCGGGCAGATTTAATTGCCGGCGCAAGGCCGCCAGCATGAGTTGCGCTTGCCGCGCTGATAATACGCCGCCACGCTGGCCGCGAAACAGCGGCTCGGTCGCGGAAATGGAAAAGGGCAGGGCCGCCAGATAATCGGTCAGGGCGCGGTCAATCATCGGCAAAAGCGGCACATGACGGATTTTGCCGCCCTTGCCGGTAATGCGCAGCACATTATCGCCCCGTTTGGCCGCCTCGGCAGCGATATCCTGTCGGGTGAGGCTCAGCGCTTCAGAGATGCGCAAACCGGTGCCGTAAAGCAGACATAAAAGCGCGCTGTCGCGCAATCCAACCCATGGCAGCTTGGCACCGGTCAAGGCCAGCTCAATCAACCGCAGCGCGTCATCAGCCGCGACCGGCCGCGGCAAAGAGGTTTTGCTGCTTGGCGGGTTGATCAGCTCAAAGGCTTGACTGACCGGCAGCTCGCACCGGTGCAGAAAAACCGTGAAATTGCGCAAGGCCGACAGGCTGCGATTGAGCGAGCGACTGCTTGTACCTTGTGCCCGCCGTGCCGCCATAAAGCCGCGCAGGGTACTCAGTTTAACCGAACCGAACAGTTCAGTATCTATTTGAGAGCTCTGATTTTCTTCGATAAATTCGAGGAATTGCCGCATATCGCGGCTATAGGCGGCCAGACTATGGTGGCTCAGCCGTTTTTCATCGCGCAATTGCCGTACCCAATCGGCTAGGCGCTCCCGCAAATCACGGCTGAGTGCCAGCCTATCAAATTGGCCGTCAAACTCAGCGTCAGGATTAGCGTCAGAAGTAGCGTGGGGGGGGCGGGCCGTCATCGCACCGTTATCAGGTTATTGATTGGCCGGTTTTTTGCCAATCAGCGAGAAACGCCTCCAGCCCCTTATCGGTCAGCGGATGGGCAATCAGCGCTTTCAGCACTTCCGGCGGCAGAGTGGCGACATCAGCACCAATCAGTGCCGATTGCCGGATATGTTCCGGGCTGCGCACGGAGGCGACGAGAATTTCCGTCTCCAAATCGGGATAATTGTCATAAATCTGGCGAATATCGGCAATCAACCCCATGCCATCGGCGGCAATATCATCCAGCCGCCCGACAAAAGGTGAGATATACGCGGCGCCGGCTTTCGCGGCCAGCAGCGCTTGATTGGCGGAAAAACACAAGGTGACGTTAACTTTTTTACCCTTATCGGCCAGCACGCGGGTGGCTTTCAGCCCGTCCCAAGTCAGCGGCACTTTAATGCATACATTATCGGCAATGGCCAGCAGCTCATCGGCTTCGGCCAACATGGCATCGGCTTCCAGCGCCGTCACCTCGGCGGAGACCGGCCCGTCTACGGCGGCGCAAATCTCGCCGATCAATTGTTTGAAATCGCGGCCTGATTTGGCAATCAAAGACGGGTTGGTGGTCACCCCATCAACCATACCGGTGGCGGCCAATTGCTTGATGGCGTCCAAATCAGCGCTATCGACAAAAAATTGCATGCGTGTCTCCTTTTCGCTGTTGATAAAATGCACCCCGTCATGGTGTTTGGCAAGCGCTGTCTGGCGCATGAGCGGCCTGTCAGACACTGACTTGCCAATCGGCCCGCATTGCGTGATGGTGCGGCTATGAATTTGGTCTCGGTTCTTATCCCCTTGGCGCTGCCCGGCCCGTATGATTACGCCGTGCCGGATGATATGACGCTGCAAGACGGTGATTTTGTGCGTGTGCCTTTGGGGCCGCGTCGGGTCACCGGTGTGGTGTGGGGGCAAGGCGAAGGCGGCACACCGGCCGCCAAAATCAAAGCGGTGGCGGCGCGCCTTGATGTGCCGCCCTTGAGCGCAGAATTGCGGCAATTTATCGATTGGGTGGCGGCCTATGTGATGGCCCCGCCCGGAAGTGTCTTGCGGCAGGTGATGCGGGTGCCGGCCGCTTTTGAGCCGGCCAAGCCCTTGACCGCCTATCAGGCGGCGGATACGCGCCCCGACAGGATGACAGCGGCACGCCAGCGCGTCTTCGACGTATTGACGGCGCAAGGCGGGTTGACGGCGGCTGATTTGGCGCGTGAGGCGCAAGTGTCGGCCAGCGTCATTAAGGGTTTGGCGGCTGACGGGCATGTGACGGCCTATGATTTGCCGGGCCACAAAGCGTTTGACGCGCCGCAAGCCGATTTCACCGCAATGCAATTTGCGCCGCAACAGGCCGAGGTAGTCGCGGCGCTACGGGCGGCCGTCAGCGCGCACAGCTTCACCACCCATTTGCTCGACGGGGTTACCGGTTCGGGCAAAACCGAGGTTTATTTCGAAGCCATTGCGCAAGCGCTTGAAAGCGGCCGTCAGGCTTTGGTGTTATTGCCGGAAATTTCACTGACCGGACAGTTTTTGGCGCGCTTTGAGGCGCGCTTTGGCTGCCAACCGGCGTTATGGCATAGCGGCTTAGGGGCGGCGGAGCGCCGCCGCACTTGGCGCGAAATAGCCGAAGATCGCGTGCAGGTGTTGGTCGGTGCGCGTTCGGCCTTGTTTTTGCCATGGCGCGATTTGGGCGTGATTATTGTCGATGAAGAACATGATGGCGGCTTTAAGCAAGAGGATGGGGTGATTTACAATGCCCGCGATATGGCGGTGGTGCGGGCGCGCTTTGCCGCCTGTCCGGTGGTCTTGTCGTCGGCCACACCGTCTTTGGAATCTTATGTTAATGGCCGCGAGGGTCGCTATACGGCGCATCGGCTGACCGACCGGCATGGCGGGGCACGCCTGCCGGCCATTGAAATGGTCGATATGCGGGTGGCCCCGCCGCCGCGTGGGCAATGGCTGGTGCCGCCCATGGTGGCCGCTGTCGGCGCGGCCGTGGCGCGTGGCGAGCAAGCGCTATTGTTTCTTAATCGGCGCGGCTATGCGCCATTGACCATTTGTCGGGGTTGCGGGCATCGCTATGCCTGCCCCGATTGCGATGCTTGGATGGTCGAGCATCGCTTTCGCAAACAATTGCAATGCCATCATTGCGGCCATGTCGAGGCGGTGCCGCATAGCTGTCATCAGTGCGGCGAACCCGATAAGTTGACGGCTTGCGGCCCCGGTGTCGAACGGATTACCGAAGAAATCGTCAGTCATTTTCCCGATGCGCGCAGTGTGGTGTTGTCATCTGACTTGCAGGGCGGCACGGCGGCCCTCAAACAAGTGCTGCAGCAAATCGCCGATGGTGCGGCAGATATTATTATCGGCACGCAAATTGTTGCCAAAGGCCATCATTTCCCGAAACTCAGTTTTGTCGGCGTGGTCGATGCCGATTTGGGCCTTGGCAATGGCGATTTGCGCGCTGCCGAGCGGACCTATCAATTATTGAGCCAAGTGGCGGGCCGCGCCGGCCGCACACAAGAGGCTGAAGGCTTTGCCATGTTGCAAAGCCATATGCCCGACCATCCGGTCTTGCAGGCTTTGGTGGCCGGAGACCGCGACGGTTTTTTTGACCGCGAAGTGGCGGCGCGGCAAGCTGCGGCCATGCCGCCTTATGGCCGATTGGCGGCTTTGGTGGTGTCGGCCACCGATCAGCATGAGGGTTTGGCCTTTGTGCGCCAGCTGGCCGGACAGATACCGGCCCATGCGGCGATTCGAGTGCTCGGCCCGGCGCCGGCACCGATTGCCCGCATTCGCAATCGCTATCGTTTCCGGTTTTTGCTGAAGGGTGAAAAAAACGCCCCCATGCAGGCATTTATCAGCCAATGGCTGAGCGGCGCAAAGCCGCGTGGCTCCATTCGTTTGGCCGTTGATATTGACCCTTATAGCTTCATGTAGGGGCGTGTTTGCGGGGTTTTTGCGTCTGTTGTGCATGAACCGCAAATGGGGTGTTGCCAGCGTCACTGTGACGTGATATTGCATCCCCACATTTGGCGGAAGGCACACCGAAATCCGCCTTTTTTGCACCTTCTGGCGTCTCTGTGTCCTGAAACGCCGCAACATGTGGGAAATGCTCTTGTCTGCAGATGACGTCAATGACGACCAGGGTATCAAAGGTGTCGCCGGACGCTACGCCGTTGCCCTTTTTGAACTGAGCCAAGACCTGCCGCAATCGGAAAGCGATGCCATCGCCGCCGATATGGCCGCTTTGACCGCCCTGGTCAAAGACAGCGAAGATCTTGCCAAATTGCTGAAAAGCCCGGTCATTAATGCCGAAGAACAAGCCGCCGCTCTGGCCGCCGTGCTGGATAAGGCCGGTGCCCATCAATTGGTGAAAAATTTCGCCAATCTGGTGATTAGCAAACGCCGCGCCGCCGCTTTGCCGGATATGGCCAAACAATATGGTGTGCTGGTGGCCGGCGCGCGCGACGAAGTTGTCGCCCGCGTGAGCGTGGCTCAGCCGCTCAGCGACGCGCAGACCGAAGCGCTGAAAGCCGAGCTGAACAAAGCCATGGGCAAAAATATTGTTATTGAAACCGAGACAGATGCCGACCTTTTGGGCGGCATGATTGTCAAGCTGGGCAGCCGGATGATTGACGGTTCGCTCCGCACCAAATTGAATTCTCTGAAAACCGCTCTCAGCCAAGGCTGAAGTGGACCATTAAGTGAGGCTTAGCGATGGATATTAAAGCATCGGAAATTTCTTCCATTCTCAAAGAACAGATTAAAGGCTTTGACCAAAAATCGGAGGTTTCCGAAATTGGTCAGGTTCTTTCCGTCGGTGACGGTATTGCGCGTATTTACGGCCTCGACAATGTACAGGCCGGTGAAATGGTGGAATTCCCCGGTGGCATTCGCGGCATGGCGTTGAACCTCGAAGAGGACAATGTCGGTGCGGTGGTGTTCGGCTCTGACCGTGACATTCGTGAAGGCGACACGGTAAAGCGGACCGGCGACATTGTGTCTGTGCCGGTCGGTAAAGGCCTGCTGGGCCGCGTGGTTGACCCGCTCGGCAATCCGCTGGACGGCAAGGGCCCGATTGAAGCCGAAGCCAATATGAAAGTGGACGTAAAAGCACCGGGCATTATCCCGCGTAAATCCGTGCACGAGCCGATGCAAACCGGTCTGAAAGCGGTTGACGCATTGATCCCGATCGGTCGCGGTCAGCGCGAATTGGTGATTGGTGACCGTCAAACCGGTAAAACCGCCGTCGCCATTGACGCCATTTTGAACCAAAAAGCCATCAATGAAGGCGATGATGAAAGCGCCAAATTGTATTGCGTCTATGTCGCCATCGGCCAGAAGAGCTCTACCGTGGCGCAAATCGTGAAAACGCTGGAAGAAAATGATGCGCTGAAATATTCCATCATTGTTGCTGCCACCGCCTCAGAAGCGGCGCCGCTGCAATTCTTGGCACCGTTTACCGGCTGCACCATGGCGGAATATTTCCGCGACAATGGCATGCACGCCATGATTACTTATGATGACTTGTCGAAACAGGCCGTGGCCTATCGTCAAATGTCATTGCTGCTGCGTCGTCCGCCGGGCCGTGAAGCCTATCCGGGTGACGTGTTCTTCTTGCACTCA
>JBMHCM010000105.1:0-11525 GCA_049889915.1 Parvibaculales bacterium | reverse complement strand
TACAAATCAACGTAAACTGAACCTCAATTCAGAGGCAATACACGATGCGCGATAAATCAGGACGTTTTTTAAAAGGCTATAGCGGCAACGCTGGCGGCAGACCCAAGGACGAGCACAATATAGCTGCGTTGGCGCGCAGCTATTCGACTGAAGCTATTGAGACGCTAGTGGAGCTTATGCGTAACGCCAGAGACGACCGCGCTCGTGGCACAGCGGCTCAGGCTCTGCTTGATAGAGGCTTTGGGAAGCCGAAGGTCGAGATACAGAATACGAATGCTGATTTCAGAGATGCGTTAGAGCAGGTCGGAAAAGTTTTAGATGAAAAAACGCGAGAGGAAATCGGCACTGCTGCTGACATAGTGCTGACATCGGGATAATTTTGCGAGTCAAAACCTCGTAGATTTTCCTATAACATATTGTTTTTATTTTTATTTATAAATTTTACTCGAACCTAAAACCTCAAGATTAGAAGTCTCGCGCTCTATCCAGTTGAGCTACGGGGCCTTGCGCTGATACGCTAATGGCATGTCGGTTGATGTATCGTAAATCATCCGACCTGGCCAATAAAATCAAATATCATCAAACGAGCCGCCGCGGCCTTTACCGCCGGCAAAACGCGTGGCGCCGGTTACCGTTTCTCCGGAAGCCAGCACAACGCGGCCCAGCCTGTTTTCGTTTATCAGCGCTTCTTCAAAACTCATATTCCACTGCTCATAGGCTGATTGCCGATCGCTAAGCATGCAGTTTTGCGGAAACCCGGCCAACTGCTCGGCAATCTCCAGCGCCGTCTCAAACGATGTGCCGTCATCGACCAGCCGATTGGCCAGCCCCATAATTTTCGCTTCCTGCGCATCGACCGGTCGGCCGGTCAGTATCATATCCATCGCATTGCCCATGCCGACAATGCGCGGCAGGCGAATAGTGCCGCCGTCAATCAGCGGCACGCCCCAGCGGCGGCAGAACACACCGAAAATGGCGCTTTGCTCGACCACACGGAAATCACACAGCAAAGACAGTTCCAACCCACCGGCCACGGCATAACCGGCAATCGCACCAATTACCGGCTTTGAGGGGCGCATATAACTTGGCCCCATGGGCGCCCGGTCATCCATCTGAGCCACGTCTTCCAATTTGACGGTCTGCATTTCGCGTTGGCTGACCTTTTTCAGGTCCGCTCCGGCGCAAAACGTTCCATTGACGCCGTGAAACACCGCCACGCGCAGCTTGTCGTCGGCATCGAAAGCGGTAAACGCCTCAGCCAATTGGCGTGCCGTGGCATTATCAACCGCATTGCGCACATCCGGTCGGTTAATCTCGATAACCATTGTACTGCCAAGGGTTTCGGTTCTGACGGTCGTCTCGCTCATGATGGTTCTCCCTTTTTCAAAAAACAATAACAAACCGGCGCTTCAGTGAAAGGGAAAACACACGTCAAAAGCCTGTCTCGGCAAAAGGATATCGCTTTATCGGGATTTAAGAGGTCTAAACATTAATTAACCTGTTTTCGAGGTAGAAAACCCGCACATCTGCTGTCAATAATATGAGCAACATGCGATTATGAACCGCATGATGGTTGTTATGTGTCACATCTGGCATATGGTGGCGTAAAGCTGTGTGCGTATCGGCTGGCAGCATGGAATGGCTGCATCAGATGGCTGCAAGTGTCACGCCGCAAGGTGCGGATTGGTGAAATCACAATGAGGGAACTCATGAAGAAACTTCTTTTGGCCGCCGGGCTTTTGGCTGTGGCACTCGCGCCGCAAACCGCACCGGCGCAAAATCTCGACCAGATTCAACAAACCAGTCGCGCCGCCAATAATGACGGCGTTGCCTCGCAAAGCCGCATTAATGCGCTGGATGACGAGACCGACCAGCTGACGCGGGAATATCGTGCCGCGCTGAAGCAATTGGCCTCTTTGCGCGAATATAACACGCAGCTGGAAAAGCTGATTGCGGCGCAAAAAACCGAAATGGTGTCGATCCGCCAGCAGATTGAGGATGTTACCCATGTCGACCGCACCATCACCCCTCTCATGTTTCGGATGATTGAGGCGCTGGAACAATTCGTCAAATTGGATGTGCCGTTTTTGGCCGCTGAGCGCAAAGCGCGGGTCGCCAATCTGCGCGCTTTGATGAACCGCTCTGATGCCAATCCGGCTGAGAAATATCGTAAAATCCTTGAGGCCTATGAAATTGAAAATGAATATGGCCGCACCATTGAGGCCTATGAGGGGCCGATGCAAATCAATGGCGAGGAGCGCACTGTTGCGTTTTTGCGCATTGGTCGCGTGGCGCTGATTTACCAAACACTGGATGGTGCCGAAAGCGGCGTTTGGGATAATCAAACCAGCGGCTTTGTCGATTTGGACGGCGATTTTGACAGCACTTTGCGCAACGCCTTACGCATCGCCAAGCAACAAGCGGCGCCCGACCTACTGGTGGTGCCGGTGGTGCTGCCACAGACCATTCAACAAGCTGCGCAAACCGCGCAACCGGCAAATGGTCAATAGGAGCAAGCGATGATGAACAAAATCAAATCTACACGCTTTGCGTTTGCTTTCTCCCTTGCCCTCTCCCTTGCCCTGTGCATCGGCCTAATCGGCCCGGCAGCGGCGCAATCCACGGCCGCCACACCCATAGCAGAGGCTGATGCGGTGACCCTGCAACAGCTGCTCGACCAAGTGCGGGCCGGACGGGTGCGCGACAATAAAGAGTTTGCCGAACGCGAAGCGGCTTTCCGACGCAATCGCGACCGTCAGCAATCGCTTTTGGCAACCGCGCAGCGTGATATTCGCCGCGAAGAAGCCCGCAGCGCTCGGCTGGAAAAAGACTTTGCCGATAATGAAGTGAAACTGGCCGAGCTTGAAGGGCTGCTTAATGAGCGGCTCGGCGTGTTTGGCGAATTATTCGGCATTGTTCGGCAAGTGGCCGGCGAGACACGCGGCCAGATTGAAGAAAGCGCCATATCCGGTGAGGTAACCGGCCGCGCCGCGCCTTTGGCTGAACTAGCCAAAAGCAAAGGCCTGCCTGAAATGGCGCAATTGGAATTGCTGTGGTTCATCTTGCAACAAGAAATGACCAAGCAAGGCGAAGTGAAACGCTTCACCGGCGAGGTGGTCAATCTCGACGGCTCCGTGCGCAGTGCCGAGGTGTTGCGGGTCGGCCCGTTTACCGCTTTCGCCGATGGTGATTTCGTCCGCTATACCGGTGACAACCGGTTTGCCGATTTGGGCCGCCAACCGGCTGCCCGTTTTGGCGATGCTGCCGCTGACCTTTTGAACGGCACGGACGGCGAGATTGTCGCCGCACCGGTTGACCCGTCACGCGGGGCGATTTTAAACCTGCTGCTGCAAACCCCGACCTTGATGGAACGCATTCACCAAGGCGGGCTGGTCGGCTATATCATCATCTTGCTGGGGCTGGTCGGCGTCGGGCTGGCGTTGGAGCGGATTATCCGCCTCAGCACAACGGCGCGGCAGGTGAAGGGGCAAATGACGGCCGGTGAAGCGGTTGGCGAGTCGCCGCTGGGACGCGTCTGGGCGGTTTATCATGCGGCGTCCAAGCAGAAAAAGCTCGATGTCGAAACGCTGGAGCTCAAACTCGATGATGCGATTTTGAAGGAAATGCCGGCGCTGGAGAAAAACCTTGCCCTGCTGAAATTACTGGCCGGGGTTGCCCCCCTGCTCGGCCTGTTGGGTACGGTGACCGGCATGATTTTGACCTTCCAAGCGATTACACTGTTTGGCACGGGTGACCCGAAACTAATGGCCGGGGGTATTTCGCAAGCCCTGATTACTACCGTATTGGGGCTGATTGTGGCGATACCGATTTTGCTGCTGCATGCAGTGGCGGCCACGCGGTCGCGCGAGATTGTGCAAATTCTTGAAGAGCAGGCAGCCGGTTTGATTGCCGGTCATGCTGAGGGCAAATAGAGGCGCGGCGCGATGAGCTTTGGCGATATTGTTCAGCTGTTTTTGAACCCGTTTGAGGCGGTGCGCGGTGTGCGCGATTTTCTTGAACTGGGCGGCGATGTGCTGCTTATCATTATGCTGACCACCTTGCTGCTTTGGGGACTGATTTATGAGCGCTTCAGTTTCTTTCGCAGCAATTACAAAACCCTGAGCGCGCAGCATGTCGCCACATGGCAGCAACGCAAAGAGCATCATAGCTGGGCGGCGCATCGTATTCGCGACATGATGATTTCTAATGTGCGGCTGCAGGCCAATGCCAATTTGAGCTACATCAAGACACTGGTTGCGCTAGCGCCGTTTCTTGGTCTGCTCGGCACGGTGACGGGCATGGTTGAGGTGTTTGACGTCATGGCCATTACCGGCTCCGGCAATGCCCGCGCCATGGCGGCCGGTATTTCAAAAGCCACCCTGCCGACCATGGCCGGTATGGTGGTCGCCTTGTCCGGCCTGTTTTTTGTTTCCACCCTTGAGCGGAAAGCCGAGCGGGCCGTCGCCCATTTGGCTGACCGGCTGGAACTGACCGATTAGGAGCCACCCATGCGCAAAAGACGGATGAGACAGGAAGAAGACAGCGCCATTGATATGACGCCAATGTTGGACATTGTGTTCATCATGCTGATTTTCTTCATCGTCACGGCGACCTTTGTCAAAGAAAGCGGGCTGGATGTCACGCGCCCGGAAGCCGAGACGGCGGTCAAGCAATCGCGGGTCGGCATTTTGATTGCCATTGGTGCCAATAATGAGATTTACATTAATCGCCGACAGGTCGATTTGGCCGCCGTGCGCGCCAATATTGAGCGACTGCATGCAGAAAACCCGCAAGGAGGCGCGGTTATTCAGGCCGATAAAAAGGCTGAAACCGGCGTGCTGGTGGAAATTATGGACCAAGTGCGACTTGCCGGTGTCGGCGCCATCTCCATTGCAGCGGAAGAAAAATGAGCGCATTCTTGTCACCGCGCTTGATAAACGCAGCCGCTTTGGCGGTGCTGACCACACTCGCCCTATTTCTCACCATGAAGGTGCTGATTACCGGCCGTGAATATCAAGTCGAGGAAGAATTGGCGTCAATCGGTATTGATTTTGTCCGTGTTGAGCGAGACGAGGATGTAAACACCAAAAACCGTGCCTTGAAACGGCCGAGCCAGCAACAACCCGATGAACCGCCACCGCCGCCAAAGCTACAACAAGCAGCGCGTCCGAATATGGATAAGGCGGCAATGAGTGCCAGCTTTGACGATTTCGGCTTGGCCGGTATGAATTTGGACGCACCGGTGGATGGCGACGCGCTGGCCATTGTGCGGGTGCTGCCGCGCTATCCCAGCCGCGCGCTGTCGCGTGGCATTGAAGGTTGGGTGCTGCTGGAGTTTGCCATTGACCCTATCGGCCAAGCGATTGACCCGGTGGTGATTGACGCCGATCCGCAAGGGGTGTTCAACCGCGCCGCCATCAATGCCGTGAAGAAATGGAAATATCGCCCGATGGTGGAGAACGGCAAACCGACCATCCGCCCCGGCGTCCGCCAACTCATCAGCTTTCAGATAGCCAAATAATATGTCTGCCCGCCACCCTTTTCCGATTTTGCTGATTGCCGCCGCTCTGACGACTGCGCCGCTTGGCTTTGGCGGTTGGCAGCAAGCGGCCGCACAGGAAGCCAAAAAGGAAAGGCCGAGCAAGCCGAAAATCCGCCGTTCTGAGGTATTGGGCAAGGCGGCTTTTCAATTGATTGAACAAGCGCAAGAGCTGATGGCGGAAGACAAGAACGACGAAGCCTTTGTGCCATTGCAAAAAATCCTCAATGGCGACCGCTTCAAACCCTATGAGAAGGCCGTCGCTATGCAGACCATGGGGTTTGTCCATGCCGCCAAAGATGATTACGGCAAGACGATTGAGAGCTTTCAGCGCGCCATTGCCACCGGCAGTCTGCCGCCGCGTGTGGTTTCTGACCTGACCTATAATTTGGCGCAACTGAATTTGGCGGAACAACGACCGCAACAGGCCAAGCAATTGCTGGCGCAATGGTTTGCCGGGTTGGACAAAGAGCCGGGTCCTGAACCCTATGCATTGCAGGCGCAAATTCATCTTTTGCTGGATGATTTGACCGGTGCCGAGCAGGCCATTCGCAAGGCAATGCAAAAGGCGGAAGCCCCGAAACAAAATTGGACGCGGATATTGCTGTCTATCTTGTTGCAGCAGGAACGGTATGGCGAGGCGCGCCCGGTTTTGGAGGATGCGGTGGAGCGTTGGCCCGGCGTCAAAACCTTTTGGCAGCAATTGGCCGCCGTCTATTACGAAACCGATGATGAAAAGCTGGCTTTTGTCGCTCAGCAAGCCATGCATGTGCAAGGCATGCTGACCGGCTCGAAAGAACTGACCGCTATGGCGCAGCTTTACCTGTATCATAATGTGCCGATTAAGGCCGCCAATGTGCTGCAAACCGGCATGGCTGACGGCACGATTGAAAAGACCGAGAAGAATTATGAAACTCTGGCCCAGGCCTATATGCATGCCCGCGAATGGCAAAAGGCCATCGCGCCACTGACCCGCGCCGCTGAATTATCCGACAAAGGGAAACATTATCAGCAATTGGCGCAGGCTCATGTGCAAGATGAACAATGGGGTAAGGCTGAGGCGGCTTTGGTGCAGGCGCTTGATAAAGGCGGCCTCGACAAGGCGGCCGATAGCTGGCTGTTGCTGGGCATTGCACGGGTGCGGCAGGATAAATATGAGGCGGCCATTGCCGCCTTCCGCAAAGCCGGTGACGATGACGGCCTAGCGGCCGATGCGTTTCGCTGGATACGCTCTATCGAGCGCCGCTTGGCGGCTGCGCGTGATCAGACGGCTAGCGCCGCGCAATAGCCGGATAATCTTCTGCCGCCACTTTGTTGAGAATTTTCGTATAGCGCGGCGCCCCGCCCCAATAAGCGATGTAGCGCGGTGCCGCATCGGCCGCATGAATATTGGCGTTAAAGCCGGTAAACCAACTCTTCACTTTGCTGAACGGCATATTCTCCTGCATGGTGATGACTTCTTGCGTCCAATCGGCTTCGGCTGCGGCGTCTGCTTCAAATCGGGTCACACCCTTGGCGCGCGCTTGTTCGAGAAAATCCCCGACCCAATCGACACAGACCTCAATGGCGCGCGGATAATTGGTTGAGCCCGAAACACTTTGCGGCCCGGCCACCATCAACATATTGGGAAAGCCATTGACCAAAATGCCGAGATAAGTGGTTGGACTGCCGTGCCATTTATCACGCAATTTTGCGCCATTGGCGCCTGTAACATCCATCTTGTCAAACGCACCGGTCATTGCGTCAAAGCCGGTGGCATAGACAATCACGTCAAAATCCATCTCTTCATCGCCGACCCGAATGCCGTTTTCGGTCAGCGCTTCAATCGGTGTGTCGAGCAAGCTGACCAACCGCACGTGGTCGAGATTATAGGCCTCGAAATAACCGGTCTCCATCGGCATGCGGCGCATGCCGAAACCATGGTCTTTCGGGATAAGTTGCTCAGCTATATGCGGGTCATTGACCCGCGCCCGAATGCGCTCAGCCACATAATCCGACAAATCCCGATTGGCTTGCTCTTCCAAAAAGGTCTCACGGAAATTGGCCAAAAGCAGCGCGAACCCCGGCGCGTCATACAGCTCATCCCATAAGGCGCGCCGCGCCTGTTCGCTCACCGATGCATAATCGCGTGGGTCAGGCAGGTGATCAAACGCGCCGTTTGTCCGCGCGCATGTATCAAAAATCTCATCATAGCGACGGCGTATGTCGGCCATTTCATCATCGTCAACATGCCGGTTATTCAGCGGCACGCTCCAATTCGGCCGCCTTTGAAAGACAGTCAATTGACTGACCCGCTCGGCAATATCAGCGATAATTTGAATACCGCTGGCGCCGGTGCCGATGACGGCGACTTTCTTGCCGGTCAAATCGACATCCTCATGCGGCCAGTAATAGCTATGAAAGCTTTGCCCTTTAAACGTCTCCATACCGGGATAGCTCGGCATGGTCGGCGTGCCCAACGCGCCGGTGCATGTGATAACCACGCGACAATGCAAGGCCTCGCCGTTGGCTAAAGAAACCGTCCATAAGCAGCTTTCTTCATCCCATGTCATGGCAGAAACCCGCGCATTGAGACGAATATGCTGATGCAAGTCGAATTTGTCGGCGACAAAATTGAGGTATTTCAGGTTCTCCGGCTGCGGCGAAAACATCTCCGCCCAATGCCATTCGTCCAATACTTCGCGCGAAAAGGAAAAGCCATAAGTATAACTCTCGCTGTCAAAGCGGCAGCCGGGATAGCGATTGTGATACCAGGTGCCACCAAGCCCACCACTGGCTTCCAACACCAGTGAGGTGATGCCCATATCCTGCAGCTTTTTGATTTGGCAAATACCGGCTACACCGGCGCCAATCACCAGAACCTCATAATCCGGTTGCATAACAAGTGCCTCCCATCGCTTGTTACCCAAGCGTGGCACAGGCTGTTATGAGAAAGCTAGATTTTTTCGACGCGGTCGTGCTTGAAATTATCGGAATAGGATTTGGCACGGCGCTGACGCGGATGCGGTTTGTCGACCCGCGCCACAATGCCTTTTGACGCCGCATATTGCTGCGCCTCATCCAAAGTCGCGAATTTCAGCTTCACTTGATTGGCCGTGCCCTTGATGGAGTTCCAGCCGGTAAAGGCATCTTTGCTGTGCGCACTTTCCGGCGCAAATTCCAAAACCCACTCTTTCGTGTTGGCCATGCCGGATGACATTGCGGTTTTTGCCGGTTGATAGATACGCGCGCTCATGAGGCTCTCCTTAGCTTCTCGACACCCCGTATATCGCCAAATTTGGCGGCGATTTCAAGCCAGCAAAATGGATTAGCGCCGAAACGGATTAACGAATGGCCAGAGGATTGATAATCGCCTGCACGGCGCCCTTCAACTTCGGCACGCCAAGCGAGAACATAAACTCGCTGACGCCATCAGCCGCCAATTCATGCGTCACCATATTTTCAAGAATGAAAATGCCGTATTTGCTGAGCAGCAGCCCATGCACCGGAAACACCCGCTTCGGGTCTTCGCTCGGCAAAGCCTCAAGCGCCCATGTATCGGCACCGACCGCCACGACGCCCAGCTTGGCCAAATAATGTGCGCCACTGACGCCCAAACCCGGTTCCCCCGGCGATAGGGTTTTCACATCCTCATTAGCCTTCATAAAGCCGGAATGGAACAACACAACATCACCTTTGGTAATGCTGACGCCCTGCCGCTTCATGGCTTTTTTGATGTCGGCTTCCGTATATGCCGTGCCGATAGGCAACGGGTTTTTGCCATAGACTTTGGTCATATCCAACAGCACGCCGCGGGTTACAAAACCGGGCAGCGCATGAGTGCCGAATTTCAGCAACCCATCCGGCGCGACAACCTTATCGGCCGGTGTGTTGTTGTAATAACGATGCTCTTTGCCGATATGGCCGAAGCCATCGAGCTGCGAGCCGATACCGACCGATGTGACCACCGTGTCATCATTGGAAATCAGCTTATCCGGCCCCATGGGGATGCCACGGCCGTCATTAAGCTGGTGTACAATCATCTGAAACTTGCGCGGGCCATAGGCCGGCGTGTCCGGTCCGGTGACCATACCCAATTGATAGACCTTGCCTTTGCTGACCAGCTTGGCCGCCTGCTTGGCTTTGGCCGGGGTCAGATAATTGGCGTGACCGAGCTCGTCATCCTTGCCGAATTTTTGCACGAAATAATCATCAGCCTGCGCAGCCGTCGCACTTAGAACCAATGCCGCCAATGCGAAACGCATATTTTTACCCAGTGAAGCTTGCATGGACACCCTCCCGTAAATCCGTTAATTAATTAAGGCATATTCTTTGGTGGCAAGACAAGCCGTCGCAAGCACATGATTATGCATCCGATTTATTTTATTCAGGCACAAATCGCCAAATTATTCCTTGGCACGTACCGGCTGGCCGGACTGCGGGTCGGTTCATGGCTTGGCAGCCTGCTCGGCCGTTTGCTTGGCAAACTGGCGCGCGAACGCCATATCGCCGCCGATAATTTGCGCCAAGCCTTACCCAATTTACCGGAAGACGAACAAAAGCGTATTTTGGATGCCTGCTGGGCACAATTGGGCCGTGTGGTCGGTGAATTTCCGCATATGGACAGGATTGCCCGCGAGGCGGAAACCCGCGTGCAAATTGAAGGGGCTGAGCATGTCGCGGCGGCCCTGCCAAATGGCGGGCCGGCAATGTTTGTCTCCGGCCATTTCGCCAATTGGGAATTGATGATGCTGGGCATTCCGCGTCTGGTCGGCAAAACCGGTTCGCTGTATCGCCGCGCCAATAACCCCTATATGGAAGCGTGGGTCATCAGCCAGCGTTCTGCCTTTATGCCGGTGCAAATCCCGAAAGGGTCAGACGGCGCAAAGACGATGATAAACCTGCTGAAGGACGGCACCTCGCTGGGCGTATTGATCGACCAAAAGCTGGGCACCGGCGACCCGATACGATTTATGGGGCGCGACACCAAAGCGCCGTCGGCCTCTATCAAACTGGCGCGCCGGTTTGATATTCCGGTTATCCCGACAGTCATTCGCCGCCGCGAAGACGGGCCGGACAAAATTCACTTCGTGCAGCATTTTTATCCGGCCATTCATGTACCGAAGACCGACAATCTGAAAGCCGATGTCGATGCTGCCATGCGCGAGGCCTATGACCTCATCGAACAGTGGATTGAAGAAAAGCCGGAAGAATGGTTCTGGCAGCATGATCGCTGGAAATAATCAGCCGAGTTTGCCGTCCAAATATTTGCGGTAATGTTGGCGGCCGCGTCGTCGCGCCCGCGCCTTGCCGACCCCATAACGAAACAGCGTTCTGACATCGCGCCGCTGCATGGCGTGACGGCTCAAAATAGTGCCGGACGGATTGGGCACCGCCACTTGCGTATCGCCCAAAATATGCCGCGCCAACATATTGCCTAGATTATATTCTTCCATCACGCGACGGCGGGCCTCAATAATCGCGGGCAGGCGCTTTTCATATTCATTGTCTTGAATGGCCTTTTCGATACGCGCCAAAGCCGCTTCGCTGTCGCCGATATCCAGCCGAATAAAGCTGTCTTCGGGAAAATAATCTTCCAAATTGCTGCAGCCGACATAGAGCGGTAGGCTATAGCCGAGATAGCTGTCCGACAGTTTTTCGGTCCAATGATGCGGGCCGATATGGTTTTCAACCGCAATGTGATAGCGGTAAGCGTCAATACCCTCCGCCTTATGCTCGACAAATTGATAGCCTTTGCCGAACACGTCAACTTGCTCACCCAGCCCATCAATCATATCGTTGAGAAACACATTGCGGCGATGATGAAGTGTGTGGGTTTGCGCTTTGGCCGAACCAAAAACCGAAACCAGACCGGTTTTTGCCGGTGGGGCGGTATGCGCCTTGGCATGCTCCAGACCGCCATAATACCAAACACCGATCGGCGGCATCGGATGACGATTGCGATGATGCAGCGTCTCCGGCTCATGACTGCTGAGCACCATGCCAT
>JBMHCM010000104.1:0-13046 GCA_049889915.1 Parvibaculales bacterium | reverse complement strand
AGTTTTGATGAAATTTATGATATGCCAACTGATCCATTTCTAGTGTTCAGATTATATTCAAGTTCGAGCGTAGAGTATTCAGAAAAGAGAGTAGAATTGGAGAGCTTATCGAATTTGCCAGATGGAATATTTGTTGAAGATTTATTCGATAATGATCCCAAGCTCGATAATCAAAATTTTAGTTATGTATCAATGTTTTCAAATTATGGAGGCCTTTTTATGTACTCTTCAATGTTGAAAGAAAAATCAATGACCATTGAGCATTCATTTTAGAAAGGTATTGTCGCACACCGTGTGACTAGCGATTGCGTAAACTATTGAATTGCAATAGTTGAACAAGCGCAGATAAAACATACAAATTAGTGTTGGAGTTACACATTACTTACACACTACCTATTTTGAGGTAGTAAATTATTGATATTAAACAAGAAATTATCAACGTTCCTACTGAGTGGGAATAGGGTGAACCATCACGCGCATCTGGGAGGAGCCGAACATGGCAAACGCATCAAACGATAATGTTGAATTCATACCGCTGGAAGACGCGGCGGCGATGACCACCGGCACGCGGATTACCATGATCCCCGGCATGCAGGCGATTTACGCCGAGGCGCTGAAAAATATTCTGTATGTCAAAAACGTGCCGATTATTCGCGCTCTTCACCCGATGCTCGGCATTAATAAAGAGACCGGCGAAGACCGTCAGGCCAAGCTGTATGAGCTGACCAGCCAAACCAGCCTGCCGACCATGTTCCATAATGACGAACGGCCGCGCAATGTTTGGACCGAGCAATTGGCGCTGGCCGAGGCCATCGGCACGCCCGACAGCCCCAATCTGGTGCCGCATGATTTCGCTGAGCGCGTTGACATGTTCGGCCTGTGCGCGATTATTTTGGCCGAGGACGGTCTGGTGTGGAATATGCGTATTCTGTCCGATGGGCCGCTTGGCCGCAAATATGGCTATAGTGAAGTAGCCAGCAAAGACGCGCCGCGCAAAATGGGTGAGGTCGTGAAGCTCATTGACGAGCGGCTGGCCGCACAAGAAGCCAAAGGCTTGAAATATCTCGTTGGCGACAGCATCAGCGCGGTGGATATTTATTGGGCCACTATCAGCACTATTGTTATTCCGGCCGGGCCGGAAATCATGACGCGGACCAAGCAAAATGAAGGCATGCTGAAAATGTTTGAGTTTGTCTCCATGGTGCCGGAAATCAGCGGCGCGGTGAGCGAGCGAATGGAAAAACACCGCGATTACATTCTGCATACATATTGCGAGACACCCGCCGTGTTGGGCGGGGACGCGCTCGACTGAGATACGGCTCTCCACTAACATCGGGCCAATAAAAGCAATAAGGAGCCCCAAATGTTTGAACCGAGCGTGTTTAACGCTGCGCAGATTATCGACCAGCTTTTCGATTTTGTGTGCATGTATCTGCTCACCAGCCTGAGTGCCTAAACCCGTTTTTACGGTTTCACCATTGGCCTTATCGGCTTCATTCCGGCCACCTATCTGTTGATTGTCACCGAGCTTTATTGGCTTTTCGCCTGCATGCCGATTTCGTTGCTGATAGAATTGCGTGGTGTGTTTAATAATTGGCGCGAATATAAAACCGCGCCGGTGTGAGGAGGGGTGATGGCCTTTTTTCTGACAAAAGTTTTTGTGTCCGCTGTGGTTATCGCTGTGGTGACGGAAGTGGCCAAGCGGTCTGATCAATATGGCGGTTTGATTGCGGCACTGCCGACGACGACCTTTCTGATAATCCTTTGGATGCATTTTGAGGGCGCGACCGATGCCAAAATCGCGCGGCATGTCGGCTTCACCATGTATTTTGTGCTGCCGACCCTGCCGCTGTTTTTCGCGCTGCCCTTCATCATCAGCAAACTGGGCTTTTGGCCTGCCTTTGCGCTATCCATTGCGCTGACGGCGGGGCTGGTCTATCTGTTTAACTTCTTTTACGGCAAGTTTGGCGTCACCATTCTTTGACGCTGCCAGCAAACGGGAGGCGTTGATGTCATTAACGGTTTATTTGTCAGGCGAAATTCATACCGATTGGCGCGATCAAATTGAGCAAGGCTGTGCGGCCAATGGGCTGGATATCGCCTTCACCTCAGCGGTAACGGTGCATGAGGCCAGCGATGCGGCGGGCGATTTATTGGGGCCGGAAGACAATCAGTTTTGGCGCGACCATAAATCAGCCAAGGTAAATGCCATCCGCATTAAAACGCTGATTGAGCAATGCGATGTCGCCGTGGTGCGGTTTGGCGAAAAATACAAGCAGTGGAATGCTGCGTTTGACGCCGGATATTGCGCTGCGCTGGGCACGCCTTACATCACCCTGCACGACCCGGATATTATTCATCCGCTGAAAGAGGTGGATGCGGCCGCCATGGCTTGGGCCACCACGGCCGAGCAAGTGGTCGACATGCTGACCTATATCGTCAAACAAAAATAGGAAGTCCGATGTCTGAGTTTGAAAACGTAACCGTGGCCCGCGAGGCCAATGTGTATTTTGACGGCAAAGTCACCAGCCGCACCATTCATTTGGCCGATGGCACGCGCAAAACACTGGGCGTCATGCTGCCCGGCGAATACACGTTCGACACGGCGGTGGCGGAAGAAATGGATTTCTCTTCCGGCAAGCTGGATGTGCTGTTGCCCGGCACTGATGACTGGCTGCACATTGACGGCGCGCATGTGTTTAATGTGCCGGCCAATGCCACTTTCAAATTGAAGGTGCACAGCATCGCCAATTATTGCTGCTCTTATATCGACTGATGGATATCGCATGCCTTGCAGTGGCGGGCGTGGCTGTCTAAGCTTTTCCCAAAAGTATGACTGAAGTCATGGCAAAGGGGGCGCCTATGCAAGGCATAGCGGAAAAACTGTTTCGGTCTGATAAGCACAGCTTCTCGAAATTTGCAGAACAACAGCTGACGCTGATTGCCGGTATTGGCGTTGACGGCGATGCGCATAGTGGCGAATTTGTCCAGCATCGCTCACGGGTGTTGGAAAATCCGCTACAGGCCAATTTGCGGCAAGTGCATCTGATGCCGATGGAACTACTGGAAGAAGTGGCCGAGAAAGGCTTTAAAGTTGCCCCCGGCGCCTTGGGTGAAAACATCACAACGCGCGGTCTCGACCTCATCAGTCTGCCGCGTAATACCATTCTTGAAATCGGCGCGGTGATGCTGCGTGTTGAAGGCTTGCGCAATCCGTGCAAACAGATTGAAGAATTTCAGACCGGTTTATTGCCGCATATGTTCGGCAAAGACGAAGCGGGTAAGACAAATCGCAAAACCGGCATTATGGCGACCGTGATGGTTGGCGGGCAAATTATGGCCGGTGATGCCATAAAAGTGCATATGCCGGCCCGCGAGCAATACCCTTTGGAGGTTGTGTGATGCAGCTGCGCAATTTCCATCAAATCACCCCACGCATCGGCACGGCCGGGCATCCAAAGCCGGAAGATTTTGAGACCATCGCCGCTGAAGGCTATCAAGTGGTTATCAATCTGGCCATGCATGACGCAGATGATGCGATTGCCGATGAAGGCCGTCTGGTCAGTGCGGCGGGCATGAGTTACATCCATTTGCCGGTGCCGTGGGAGGCCCCGACTGCGGCACATCTCAAGCAGTTTTGCCGTTTGATGCATGCGCTGGATGACAAAAAGATCTTGGTGCATTGCCAGGTCAATGCGCGCGTCTCGGCCTTTATGCTGAAATATTTGACATTCCAAGGTGTGTCGGAAGCCGACGCCACCACACCGCTTATGGTGAAATGGCAGCCGCAAATGGATGATACGTGGAAGGCGTTTTTGGCACTGCAACCGTCGGATATTGTATGAGGCATATGCGGGCTATGCAGGCGGCCGACGCTGAGGCGGTGCTGCGCATTTATCAGCAGGGCTGCGATACCGGCCAAGCCACTTTTGCCGCGTCAGCCGGAGATTGGGCTGCTTGGGATGCCGGTCATTTGCCGCAATGCCGGTTGATTGCGGAGCAGGGCGAGGCGGTTGAAGGCTGGGTGGCCTTGTCTGCCGTTTCGGCGCGGCATGTTTATCGCGGGGTTGCTGAAGTCAGCTTGTATATAGACGAGGCGGCGCGTGGGCAGGGCGTCGGGCAAGCTTTGCTTGAGGCGGCGATTGCGCAGTCAGAGGCGGACGGGTTTTGGACCTTGCAGGCGCTTATTTTTCCGGAGAACACGGCCAGCTTGGCGCTTTTTCAGAAAAATGGCTTTCGCATTTTGGCGACACATGAAAAGTTAGGGTTAATGCAACACGGCCCCATGGCGGGTCATTGGCGCGATGTTGCGCTGTTGGAGAGACGCAGCGAGGTGGCAGGACATGAAGCAATATCTCAATAAATATTTATTCATCGGTATTATTTTGGGCGGGCTGGGTGCCTTGCCGCTGGGTTTTGCGCTAGGTGTTTATTACTTGCCCATTCTGGTGGCCAGCGAAGGCGCCAGCCAAGAAGTGGTCGCCGCTGCCAAGTCTCAGGCTGCGATACAGGCCGAATTTCGTCGCAATTTGAGAGGCAGTGACAGCCTGCATTGGGGAGAAGGGACGCTGCATCTGACACGCGAAGGCGGGCAATATTACTTCACGCTGGACGGGCAAGTGTCGCCGGGGCCGGACTATAAGCTGTATCTGATGCCGCAATATGCCGAAAACGAAGCTGAGTTTCTGGCCATTAAAAGCCGCTCCGTGCGGGTTGCCGATATTACCGGTTTTGACAATTTCCGCGTCGATGTGCCGATGAGCATAGACCCGACGCAATTTCCGGCGGTGATTATTTGGTGCGAGCGGTTTGGTGAGTTTATTACCGCCGGTCGGCTGGAGCGCAAATAATGGCTTTCATCTGGATCCATTTAGGTATGGCGGTTGCCGCCATTGTCATTGGAGTGGTTAATCTGGCCGCCACCAAAGGCACGCCGCAGCACAAAAAACTTGGCTGGGTTTGGATGGGGTTGATGGCGTTTGTCACGTTGTCATCATTATTCATCCGCGAGCTTAATGACGGCAGCTTTAGTTGGATTCACGGCCTGACTGCTTGGACGATGTTTTGCATGGTGGTGGCGATTGTCGCCATTCGTCGCGGCGATGTGCGCACCCATGCCGGCTTTATGACCGGCACAATGATTGGCGCGGTTATTGCCGGTGGCTTTGCCATGGTGCCGGGACGGTTTATTGCGGGGCTATTGGGCGGATGAGTATTGTCTATGCCTATTTGATTGGCGCCATTTTGCTGGAGGTTTGCGGCACCATGATGCTGCCGATGACCGAGAATTTCACCAAGCCGCTGCCATCGGTCGGGCTGGTGGTTTTCTATACGCTGTCGTTTTATCTGATGACGTTTACCCTCGGTAAATTGCCGCTGGCGGTGGTTTATGCCACGTGGAGCGGCATGGGCATTTTCTGCATCTCGGTATTGTCTTATTACTTCCTCAATCAAAGCTTGAGCTGGCAGGTAGTTGTTGGCATGGCGCTTATCGTTTCCGGCGTCACGCTGGTCAATCTTTACGCAAAAATGCCGCATTAAACGCGGGCGGCAATCCAAATACGCTTCGCTTGCGTAAGCATTGCGAGTTAGGAGCGTGCATGGTCACCCGTATCAGAAAAAATCCGATTTGGCGTATGCGCACCAGCATGCTGGGGCAGCAAAAACACGTGCAAAGCTGTCCGGATTTGCCCTTGCTGACCGACCGTGTGGCGGTGATAACCGGCGCAACATCCTGCATTGGCAAAGAAACTGCGCGCGGGCTTTTGACACGCGGCGCCGAGGTTATCGCCCTATGCCGCAATACCGACAAAGCCGAGGTGGTGCGCGCTGAGTTTGTCGCCGATGGTTTGAACGGCGAGAAATTTCACATTATTGAGGCCGATATGGGGGTGTTGAGCTCTCTGCCGACGGCCTTGGCAGCCATCAAATCGCTGCTGCAGGATCGGCAAATTGACATGCTGATTGAAAATGCAGGTGTCTGGCTGCGCCATTATGCTGAGACGGCAGACGGGCTGGAACAAAGCTTTGCGACCAATGTGCTGGGCCATTTTGCGCTGCGGCGCGGCTTGCTGGAGGGCATGCTGGCACCGCATGCACGGGTGATAGCCGTGACCGGCGATATTTACGTCATGGCCGACCAATGCACGCCGCAGTTTCGCTGGCGCGGTGCCGTGGGTGGCATGAAGGCCTATAACCGCTCCAAATTGGGCGTATTTTGGTTGGCCCGCGAATTGCAACGCCGCGAAAGCCAGCTCAATGTGTTTATTGTCCATCCCGGTGTGGTTGCCAGTAATTTGGCGATGCCATCGCGCGGGCTGGTCGGCTGGTTGCGTCGTAAAATGATGATTTCCTGCCGTGACGGGGCGCAAACACCGTTAATCTGTGCAACGCAAGATAATCTCAGCCATGGCAGCTATTACCATAATGTGCATGGCGAGGTTGAATTGGCCAATAATGACCCGGCGATGAATGATCGCGCCGCGGCGCAATTATGGGCTGATTGCGAGCACCTGACCGATACGCTTTTTGCCGCGTAAAAGGCGGCGCAAAGCCATCAAGCGAATTGCCTTCAGCGCCGATTTCGGCTAGCTTTCCCGCCACTTAGTGCTTTAAGGCGAAACACCATGTCGGTTCAAAAATCCACACCTCGGGTCACCGTGCCGCAACTCATGGCACGCAAGGGCGAACAGCCAATTGTCTGCCTGACTTCCTATCATGCGCATACGGCTGCGCTGATCGACAAGCATGTCGATTTGCTGCTGGTCGGCGACAGTTTGGGCATGGTGATGTATGGTATGGAAAACACGCTGGGCGTGACGCTGGACATGATGATTGCCCATGGGGCGGCCGTTGTGCGCGGTTCTTCGCAAGCTTTGGTGGTGGTTGATATGCCGTTCGGCACTTATGAAGAAAGCCCGGCGCATGCGTTTCACAATGCCGCTCGCACGATGAAAGAGACCGGCTGCCAAGCGGTGAAGATTGAAGGCGGGCAACGTATGGCCGATACAGTGCGGCATTTGACGCAACGCGGCATTCCGGTGATGGGGCATATCGGCCTGACACCGCAAAATGTCAACGTTATGGGCGGCTTTAAAACCCAAGGCCGCAGCAAAGATCAATGGCCCGAACTGGAAGCCGATGCCCGCGCTTTGGCCGAGGCCGGAGCCTTCGCCATTGTGGTTGAAGGGGTGGCGGCTGAACTGGCCGATAGGATTTCCGCATCGATTAATGTGCCGACCATTGGTATTGGCGCGTCAGCCGGCTGCGACGGGCAAATTTTGGTGACCGAAGACATGCTTGGCCTGTCACCGAGTGTGCCGAAATTCGTTAAGGAATTTGCCGGTTTAGGCGCCAAAATCGCGGAAGCCGCCGAGGCCTATGCCGATGAAGTGCGGTCGCGGAAATTTCCCGCCCCTGAACATACTTATGCTATGAAGCAAGACAAATAAGACCAATCGATCGGAGCCGCTTGTGAGTGATATTTTTGATGAGGTAAGTGCCGAACTGCGCCGCGATAATATGCAGGCGGCATGGGATAAATATGGCCGCTATATCATTGCGGCAGCGGTCGGCTTCGTGGTGCTTGTGGCGGCGGTTATCGGCACCACCTCAGTGATTGATAGCCGCAATGAAGCGGCCTCTGAGCGTTATGATGCCATGCTGGAGAGCTTGAGCGGTGATGACGCCGATGCCGATATTGCGACGCTGTTGGCATTCGCCACAGCTGAAGATAATGGCTATGGCGTGTTGGCCCGTTTCAGTGCCGCATTGCGCCAAGCACGCCAAGGTAACAATGAGGCAGCGCTGGCCGGGTTAAATGAATTGGCCGACAAAGGCAGTCTGCCCGACACCATGCAAGATTTGGCCGCCCTGCAGGCCGCCATCGTATTACTGAACAGCAATGGCGCATTGGCTGAAATTGAAGCGCGGTTGCAAGATTTACTGGATGATGAAAACGGCTTGCAACCGATGGCGCGTGAAACCATGGCATTGGCCTATATGCAAAACGACTTGCCGCTGAAAGCGCGTGAATTATTCCGGGCGCAAATTGCCGATCCGAAAGTGCCCAGCCTGACTCGTGAGCGGGCGACCATTATGCTGCAAACCGTAAGTGCCGCTTTGACAGATATCGCGCCTCCGCCGGTTGACGAAGCGAAATAGGCAAGCTGATGGCGAAACGAACCTCTCCCTTATTGGCAATCGCGCTTGGTGCCTTTGTAGCGGCCTGCGCCGGTGACGCCAATCAGGATAAATTTGACGGCGATCGCATCTCGGTTTTGAGCTTTGAGGCGACCTTGCGCGAAGACCCGCGCTTGCAAAATGCGCCGGTGCAAATCATTCCGCCTTTCCGTAATACCAGCTGGGCCAATCCGGGTGGGTTCACCACCCATGCGGCGTATCATCTTGAGCTGGATGGCTTGGGCCTGGCCTACCGCCAGCCCATGGTCAGCGGCAATAGCGGCCTTAGCGTCATTAAAGCGCCGCCCGTGGTTGCCGATGGCAAAGTCTTCGCCATGGGCGCTGAATTGGATGTGGTGGCGGCCAATGCCCAGACCGGCGAAACGCTGTGGCAAAGCTCGGTTTTGGCGGAACGCCGCGAGACAAATTTTAGCCTGACGCGCTTTTTCGGTGTGAAGGACAAGCCGGCGCAAGTGCGCGACGGCTTTGGCGGCGGCGTTGCTTATGCCGATGGTCGGGTGTTTGTGACCACCGGCTTTGGTGAAGTACTGGCGTTGAACGCTGCTGATGGCAGCATTATTTGGCGCGTGCAAAACAATGTCGGTTTTTCCAATGCGCCGACCGTGCGCAATGGCCGTGTTTATGTTGCCTCGCAAGACAGCCGGTTGCAGGCTTTCTCAGCCGATGATGGGGCGCGCTTGTGGGAGCATTTGGCGATTGATGAACCGGCAACCATTATGGGCGCCACCAGCGTTGCCGTGAACGAGCAGATTGTCGTTGCCGGTTTCAGCTCCGGCGAGATTGTTGCGCTGAGCCCGATTAACGGCCAAGAGCTGTGGAGCGAAAGCCTGACCAGCCGCGCCACCCAAGTGACGCCGCTGTCACAATTGAACGCTATTGTCGGTCGGCCGGTGATTGACCGCGACCGTGTTTATGTGACCAGCCATGGTGGCCGCACAGTGGCGATTGACCTGCGCTCCGGTGAACGGATTTGGACGGCCGATGTCGGCTCGTTGGAAACTCCGTGGGCATTGGGTGATTATGTGCTGCTGATGTCGTTGGATGGCCAATTGGTCAATCTGTCACGCGAGCAGGGGCGGGTGCGTTGGTTGGCTGATTTGCCGGCCTTTGAAAACGAAGCGGCGCGCAAAGGCCGCATCCGTTGGGCCGGGCCAGTATTGGCCGGTGGTAAAATCATTCTTGCTTCCTCGCACGGGCAAGTGGTCAGTGTTGACCCGGCCAGTGGCGATATTGGTGAGCAAATGGACAATAAAGACGATGTATCGGTTACGCCGGTTGTGGCCAATGGCACATTGTTCATGCTCAGCGATGCGGGCACGCTGATTGCGCGGCGTTAGGGGGCGATATGAGCGCGCCTTTTGTCCTTGCCATTGTCGGGCGGCCGAATGTCGGCAAATCCACACTGTTTAACCGTCTGGTCGGGCGCAAGCTGGCTTTGGTTGATGACCAGCCGGGGGTAACCCGCGACCGCCGCTTTGGCGATGCGCGCTTGGGCGATTTGCGGTTTCAAATTGTCGATACGGCCGGTTTTGAAGAGGGTAAAAGCGGCTCGTTGGAAGCGCGCATGCGGATGCAAACCGAGGCGGCCATTGAAGAAGCCGATATGGTGCTGATGCTGACCGATGCACGGGTTGGCATTTTGCCGGAGGATGAATTATTCGCCCGGCTGCTGCGTAAGGCCGATGTGCCGGTTATGCTGGCCGCCAATAAATCAGAAAGCAATGCGGCTGAAGCCGGTCGGCATGAGGCCTATAAGCTTGGCCTTGGTGACCCGATTGCGCTGTCGGCCGAACATGGCAACGGCACGGACGAGCTATATGTGCAAATTCGCGATGCCATGGCGGCCCACCAAGCGGCCAATCAACATGCTTATTTCGCCGCCGGAGAAGAAGAGGAAGACGCCGCCTTCGACCCGGAAGTGGAATTTGAAGATGATCCGGAAAAGCCGTTGCGGGTGGCCATTTTGGGCCGTCCCAATGCCGGCAAATCGACGCTTATCAATTATCTGCTGGGGCAAGATCGGCTGCTGACCGGACCTGAAGCGGGCATTACCCGTGACAGTATTTCCGTCAATTGGACGTGGGAAGACAAAGCCGCCCCCGGTGGCGCGCGGCCCATTACGCTGTGGGATACGGCCGGTGTGCGCAAAAAAGCACGGGTGACCGAAAAGCTAGAGAAGCTGTCAGTGGCCGATGGCTTGCGCGCCGTTAAATTTGCCGAGGTGGTGGTGTTGCTCATCGATGCGACCAGCCCGTTTGACAAGCAGGATATTCAGCTGGCCGATTTGGTTGAGCGCGAGGGCCGTGGGCTGGTGATTGCCATTAATAAATGGGATTTGAAACTCGACCGCAAAGAAGTGCGGCAAACGGTGAATGATGCGCTGCTGCGGGCGCTGCCAAAGCTGCGCGGCGCGCCGGTGGTTATGTTGTCGGCGCAAACCGGCAAGGGCGTTGAAAAACTGATGCCCGCCGTGCAGCAGCAATATACCCATTGGAATGCCCGCATCGGCACTGCCAAGTTGAATAAATGGCTGGGCGATGTGACCGACCGTCATCCGCCACCGGCCGATAAGGGGCGGCCGGTGCGGCTGCGCTATATCACGCAGGCCAAATCGCGCCCGCCGACCTTTGTTACCTTTTCCAGCCGTGGCCATGCCGTGCCGGAAAGCTATCAGCGTTATTTGGTCAATACTCTGCGCGAGACCTTTGCGCTGGACGGCGTGCCGCTGCGCATTTTTGTCCGCAAGGGCAAAAACCCGTATGAAGACCGATAATCGGTTTTTGTAATCCAAGAAAATATCTGAAATTAACGCTCTTTTAGGGGCGCTGCTTGTGTTCTAGCCTGTATGAAAGCAAGAACAAGAAAAGGGGCTGCCTGCATGGAAGTGGTCAGAAGCCGACATCGCCCGCGCTGCGCCGATTGCCATTCATCGGCCGTAATATTGGAAGGCCATTGCGTTTGGCACTTGCCGACGCAAAGCTGGCGCGCCGTGCAACCAAAGCTGGAACAATCACCGGCCGGGCTGATTACCGCCACCGACCCACGCATTGGCTTTTTCTGTCAAGATTGTGAAACTCACGTCGCCATTCGAATGGGGAAGTAGGGAAGGGTGTTCACCGAAACGGATAATTTGCGCTGCACTAGTTAACCAAAAATTGGCGAAATCATCTTGAAACAAAAAATATTCCTCTCTACCCCTAGGATGTAAACATACTAGAAAACAATGGGTTATGAGCTTTGAAACGCGATAATTTGTATATGATTTAGCTTGTTGGAAATAAGTCCCTTGTGTTGATCCTCAAGATCGGGCTTTTGTGATCCTATTCTTTGATCAATAAGAAAAAGGAAAGATCATGAATGAATGGAAGACTAGGGTTTTACGAAGTGCTGATATAAATTGTACCAATGGAGGTATTCCAACTTATATCGGTTGCATAAGCGGAGCCACTCTTGCACAAGTGGCAGACGTGCCCCGATATAACGCAGAAAGTGACACTGGATATCAACGAAACCCCAATATCAAACGCATCAAAGACTTAGCTCGAGATATCATAGACAGGCGTGTTGACCTCCCTACATCAGTACTGCTTGACGTCAGGGGTCCCGTACCAAAAGGATTTATATCTGGCTTAGGGGACCAGGAGATTATCGATTTCTCAGTTCTTAAGAAGCAAAAAGCAAATAGTCTATTTGTTGTTGACGGTCAGCACCGAATAATGGCCCTCGCAAAAGTGTTGGAGGAGCTTCCCGAGAATCCAAACCTTAAAATTCCTTTTGTTTGTATGATTGGGGCTGGGGAGGAAGAAGAGGTCGGGCAGTTTTATACGGTTAATAGGAATGCTAAATCTGTGCCGACCGACCTAGCATGCCAACTTATCAGGAAGTGGGCTGATAGAGATCCAGAGATAAGAGAGCAGGCTTCAGCAAGAGGAAAGTTGTGGGAGATTTATGCGACGGAATTGGTAACAGACTTGGCGAATACAAATGTCTGGAAAAACCGCATACGTCTGCCAAACGAACCTGTCGGGATTTCAGTGGTACAATCGGCATCTTTCATAAAGTCAATGAAGCCTATTTTTATGCAGTCAGCAATTTTTCGATCTATCAAAGATCGAAATAAGCAAGTGCAGTTGATGGACAATTTTTGGAGCAGCATTTTTACTTGGTATGCCAATCGCTCGAATGACATGGAGCTCCAAAATTTGAAGAAATGCGCCCTTTTTAAAGGTGTAGGTGTGTCTGTGATGCACGGTATTCTGCCATCTCTTATCGAAATTGTGGCGGCGAACGGGTCATCGATCTATTCATCTGAGTCTTATGGAAACGTAATATTTCGTTTGTTAGATGAGATGGACGGTATGAACAGTAGCAATCAACATACTGTTGGTATTGATTTCTGGATGTCTGGCGCAGACGGGGTTGTTGGATCATACACAAGTGAGGGCGGTAAAAGGGTCCTTATGGACCGTATGTTGGCAATGTTGCCGGAGGTCGAATATGCATAGCAAAAATCGTTCGACACAAATGTCCCGTGAACTCGTAGAAAAAATAAAAGCAGACTTGGTTTTAGCCGAATTGTTGCAGAGCCAAATTGCCGCAAAATACAATGTCAACCAAGGACGTGTTTCCGAGGTCAAGCAAGGCAAATGGGATCACCTTTTATAGGTGAACAACTACCGCACAAAGTCGATAATCTCACCCGTGCGGGTTTCGTTTTCTGACAGCAATTCGAGGAATAGCGGAGCCAGTTCGGCCGGGGTGGGCAGGGTGTCCGGGTCTTCGCCGGGCATGGCTTGCGCCCGCATGGCGGTGCGGATGGGCCCCGGCGACAATAGATTGACGCG
>JBMHCM010000103.1:0-4069 GCA_049889915.1 Parvibaculales bacterium | reverse complement strand
GCGCAAGAGTTTGCCACCAGCACGGATATGTTTTCCGGTGTTGATTGTCCGGACCCGGCCAGTCTGGCCAGTGTTAATGCCTATTTGGGTGGCTTTCCGGTCGCCGCCGCGCTGGATGGCGGGGCCGATATTGTCATTACCGGCCGCTCGGTCGACAGCGCCGTGACGCTGGGTGCCTGCATTCACGCCTTTAGCTGGCAACCGCATGATTTGGACAAGCTGGCCGGTGGCTCTCTGGCCGGTCATATTATCGAATGCGGTCCGCAAGCCAGCGGCGGCAATTTTACCGATTGGCAGCTGTCCGGTGATATTGCCGATATCGGCTACCCGTTCATCGATATTGATGGCGATGGCGTGTTTGAGGTGATGAAGCCGGAAGGCACAGGCGGGGTGGTCAATATCGGCACGGTGTCTGAGCAAATGCTGTATGAAATCGGTGACCCGCAAGCCTATTTGCTGCCCGATGTAACTTGCGATTTTTCTGAGGTGACGATTGAGCAGTTGAGCACCAATAAGGTGCGGGTTGCCAATGCCAAGGGCCACACGCCGCCCGTGCATTACAAAGTTTGTGCCACTTATGCGGACGGCTTTCGCGCCGGTACGATGATGAGTTTTGTCGGACTGGAAGCAGCCGCCAAAGCGAAAAGCTTTGCCGAGGCCGCCTTTGCCCGCGCCCGCCATGTTCTGCGGCAGCACAATCTGCCCGATTATAGCGAGACCAGTGTTGAGGTGATCGGTGATGACAGTCAATTTGGGCAGGCCGGGTCGAACCCGCAAGCCCGCGAAGTGGTGCTGAAAATCGCTGCCAAACATGACAGCCAAGCCGGGGCCGGTGCGCTGCTGAAAGAGATTAGCGGGCTGGGGCTGGCGACACCGGCGGGCTTGTCCATTTTCGCCGGCTCACGCGCCAAACCGTCACCGGTGGTACGGCTGTTTTCTTTCCTATTGCCGAAGGGCGATGTCAGCATTGAAGTTGATGTGGACGGCCAAACGCAGAGCTTTGCGGAGGCTGAAGTTGACGGCTCTGCCCCGCCTGCTGCGGCCCATCAGCCGCCAGCCCCGTCTGAAAAAGGCACGGTTGAGGTGCCGCTGGTCAAGCTGGCTTGGGGGCGCTCCGGCGATAAGGGTAATAAAGCCAATATCGGCATTATCGCCCGCGATGCGGCTTACCTGCCATATATTTGGGCGGCGCTGGATGAGGCCGCCATTCGCCACCGCTTTGGCCATTTTATCGGCGATAATCCGGCGCTGGCACGGTTTTACCTGCCGGGCAGCCATGCCATGAATATTCTCATTGAAGATGCGCTGGGCGGCGGCGGTGTTGCCTCTTTGCGCAATGACCCGCAGGGTAAAGCCTATGCGCAAATTCTTCTTGATCACCCGATTGCCATTCCTGCCGAATTAGCGGAGCGCTTATAATGCCGGTATTTGAAAGTAAACTTGACCTAAAATCAGACAGTTACGCAAAAAATCGTGAGGACCAGCTGGCCAAAATCGAGCATTTGCGGATGCTTGAAGGACGGGCCGAAGCGGCCTCTGAAAAACGCCGTCCGCGGTTTGAAGAGCGCGGCCAACTGACCCCGCGAGACCGTTTGGCGCTGCTGCTTGACCCCGGCATGCCGTTTTTGACGCTGTATAATATGGCCAGCTATTGCGTCGATGACCCGGATCGCGAAACCTCAATTCCTGGCGGCTCTGAATTGGCCGGTATTGGCTATGTTGGTGGCGTGCGCTGCATGGTGCTGGTCGATGATAGCGGCATTAACGCCGGTGCGGCGACCGAAATGGGTTTCCGCAAAAGCATGGAAGTGATGCGCATTGCGCTGGCCAATAAGCTGCCCTTCGTGCATTTGGTGGAAAGCGCCGGTGCCAATTTGATGCAATATAAGGTTGAGCTATGGGCGCATGGCGGCGGGGTGTTCTGCTCGCTTGGGTGGTTGAGTGCCGCCGGTATTCCGACCATGACAGTGCTGCACGGCCCATCAACGGCCGGTGGTGCCTACATGCCCGGCATGTCAGATTATAATGTCGGCGTGAAACATAATGGCATGGCAGCGCTTGGCGGTGCCGCTTTGGTGCAGGCCGCGACCGGCGAGATTGCCGATGAGCGCGAGCTGGGCGGCAGTGAAATGCATGCCAGCGTATCCGGTCTGATTGAATATCTGGCCGAAGATGACGCTGACGGCATTCGGCAAATCCGCGATGTGGTAGCCAATATTGGCTGGAACGAACATTGCCCGCCATTGCCGCAGCGCATGTTTGACGAGCCGCTTTATGATGCAGAGGAAATTTTGGGCCTCGTGCCGACCGATTATAAAATTCCCTATGACAGCCGCGAACTGATTGCCCGTCTGGTTGATGGTTCTGAATTCACCGAGTTCAAATCGCGCTTTGGGCCGAATTTGGTGTGCACGCAGGCGAAAATTTTTGGTCATCCCGTCGGGCTGGTCGGCAATAATGGGCCGATGGGGCCGGATGAAGCGGCCAAGGGCGCGCATTTCTTCCAAATCATCGACCAGGCTGACATTCCGCTGGTCTTTTTGAACAATATTACCGGCTATATGGTCGGCACGGAATATGAGCAAAAAGGCATGATCAAGCACGGCTCAAAAATGATCCAAGCCGTGTCTAATATTCGCGTGCCGAAATTGTCGTTTTATGTCGGTGCCTCCTATGGCGCAGGCAATTATGGCATGGCCGGCTATGGTTTTGACCCGGACTTTTTGTTCAGTTGGCCCGGCGCTATGACCGGCGTGATGAGCGGCGAAAGCGCTGCCGGCACAATGGAAACCGTGGCGTTGAACGCTGCCAAACGGCGCGGCATTGAGCCGGATATGGAAGCGCTGGCCAAACAACGCGCCGCCATTGAAGCGGTGTTCTCATCGCAAGAAGATGCGTTTTACACCTCAGGTCGGCTGCTCGACCATGGGGTGATTGACCCACGCGACACCCGCAAAGTGCTGGGCTTTTTGCTGGAGACGCTGTGGGAGCGCGAACACCGGACAACCAATCCGAACGCCTTTGGCGTCGGTCGTATGTAAGCCATTTCTGGGGGAGCCTTATGCAAGCACCTGAAACAACCGTAACGCTTCTGGAAGAAGACCGCGACTGGGCGACCATTTGGCTGAACCGTCCGGAAGCCCGCAACGCCATGTCGGATGAGCTGGTCGCTGAGCTGCAAGCCCTGCTCGATTATCTGGCCACGCGGCAAGATATTCGCGGCATCACCGTGCGCGGCAAGGGCGATGTTTACTGTGCCGGTGGCGATCTGAAAGGCTTCAAGAATAATTTTCAAAATGTCCGAACCGATGAAGAGGTTATCGAAGACAGCTCAAAAATCGGCCATGTGTTTTTGAAAATCCGTGCCATGCCGCAAGTTTTAGTGTTTCTGGTGCATGGCGCTGCCATGGCCGGTGGGCTGGGTATGGCCGCCGCCGCCGATATTGTTATTGCCAGCAAAGAAACCCGCATGGCACTGACCGAGACGGCAATTGGCATCGTGCCGGCGCAAATCGGCCGTTATATCGTTGCCCGCACCGGCGATATTAAAGCCCGGCGCATTATGTTGACCGGCCATCGCTTTACCGCGGTGGAAGGCAAGGAATATGGGCTGGTTGATATTTTGGCGGAGGATATGCAGGCGGCTGAGGCCGAGCTTGCCGAGATTATTGCCGGGGTGCGGCGCTGCGCACCGCAGGCCAATGCAGCGACCAAGAAACTGCTGGAAGCCAATGGCCGCCTCGATGATGTGGCTATGATCCGCTATGCCGGGGAAGCTTTTGCCGAAAGCGTCAAAAGCGATGAAGGCCGCGAGGGCGTTGCCTCTTTCTTAGAAAAACGCAAACCGAATTGGGTCGAGGAGTGAGCATGTCCGATAGTAAAAATGCCATTGAAAAAATCCTGATTGCCAATCGCGGCGAGATTGCCTGTCGCGTCATGCGCACGGCCACGCAATTGGGCATTCGCACGGTCGCCGTTTACTCAGAGGCGGATGCCGGTGCGCCGCATGTCATGCAGGCCGATGAGGCGGTGCTTATCGGCCCGGGACCGGTCGGGCAAAGCTATTTGG
>JBMHCM010000102.1:0-13363 GCA_049889915.1 Parvibaculales bacterium | reverse complement strand
TTGGAAAGTCAATGGCGAGGTGATTGATTTGGCCCGCACGGTAGAGGCCGATGCCGAGGTGGCGGTAATTACCGCGGCCGATGACGATGGCGTGGAGTTGATGCGCCATGATTGCGCGCACGTATTGGCCGAGGCGGTGCAGGAGTTGTTTCCCGGCACGCAAGTGACCATTGGTCCGGTTATTGAAAACGGTTTTTATTATGACTTCGCCCGCGAAGAGCCGTTCAGCCTCGACGATTTGGAAGCGATTGAAAAGCGCATGAAGGAAATCGTCGACCGCAATGAAGAGATTGTCCGCGAGGTGTGGGATCGCGATGAAGCGGTGGCGCATTTCAAAGAGATTGGCGAAGAATATAAAGCGGAAATCATTGCCTCTATCCCGCCCGAGCAGGATGTGACTATTTACCGGCAGGGCGCGTGGAAAGATTTGTGCCGCGGCCCGCATTTGCCGTCAACCGGCAAGCTGGGCAAAGCCTTTAAACTGACCAAGCTGGCCGGTGCCTATTGGCGCGGCGACAGCAATAATGAAATGCTGCAGCGCATTTACGGCACATGTTGGGGCAACGAAAAAGATCTGAAAGCCTATCTGCATATGGTGGAAGAAGCGGAAAAACGCGACCACCGTAAAATCGGCCGCGAGATGGATTTGTTCCATTTCCAAGAAGAAGCGCAAGGCAGCGTATTTTGGCACGCCAAGGGCTATGTCATCTGGCAGCAAATGGAGCAATATATTCGCCGCCGTTTGAGCCAGCATGATTATGAAGAAGTAAAGACACCGCAATTGCTCGATAAGCGCTTTTGGGAGCAGTCGGGCCATTGGGATAAATTCCGTGAGAATATGTTTGTCGTGCCGGATGAGGTGCCGTCCACTGAAAAAGGCGACGCAGTGATTTCCGGCGATGCCGATTTGATGGCCATCAAACCGATGAACTGCCCAGCCCATGTGCAAATTTTCAAGCAGGGCATTAAGTCATATCGCGACCTGCCCATCCGCATGGCCGAGTTTGGGTGCTGCCACCGTAATGAGCCGCATGGCGCGCTGCACGGGCTGATGCGGGTGCGGCAAATGACACAAGATGATGCGCATATTTTCTGCCGCGAAGACCAGATTATTTCCGAAGCGGTAGATTTTTGTGGGCTGGTGACGCAAGTCTATGAAGATCTGGGCTTTGATGAGGTATCCGTCAAGCTGGCGCTGCGCCCCGATATGCGGGCCGGTGAGGATGCGGTGTGGGACCGCGCTGAGCAGGGCTTGCGTGATGCGCTGTCTGAGGTTGGCCTCGACTGGGAAGAGCTGCCGGGCGAGGGGGCGTTTTATGGCCCGAAAATTGAATATCATTTGCGCGATGCGATTGGTCGGACCTGGCAATGTGGCACGCTGCAACTCGACTTTGTGTTGCCGGAGCGTTTGGATGCCGCCTATATCGGCGAGGATGGCAATAAGCACCGTCCGGTGATGTTGCACCGCGCCGTGCTCGGCTCAATGGAACGTTTCTTGGGCATGATGATTGAAAGCTATGCCGGTAAGATGCCGCTTTGGCTGGCGCCTGAGCAAGTGGTGGTCTGCCCGATTACCTCTGAGGCCAATGATTATGCGCAGCAGGTCGTTGATGCGATGAAGGCGGGCGGTTTGCGCGCCCGCGCCGATGTGCGCAATGAGAAGATTAACTACAAAGTGCGCGAGCATTCGCTGGCCAAAGTGCCGGTCATTTTGGCTGTCGGCATGCGCGAAGCTGAAGAAGGCACAGTGTCGATGCGCCGCCTCGGCTCGAAAGAGCAAATCGTTATTGCGTTGGACGAGGCCAAAGCGGCCCTGACGGCGGAAGCAACAGCCCCGGATTTGCGTTAAAAGCGCCGCTGTATCTCAACCGACCAAATGCGTCCGCGCTCCAGTAATCCTTGCGGAAAAGCGGCCCGGCCGATGCGCCGTTTGCCGCGCCCTAATGTTACCTCCCACGCGGCGCCCTTCGGTTTGTATCGCAGCCTGACGCTGAGACTAAGGCTGATATAATGGCCGGCCGTGTCGCGAAATTGTTCGGCCCGTGAGCCGATTTGCCAACTGCCATAGCCCAGTGCCGCATCATATTGCGTTTGCTGCTCGGTTGCTTGGGGCAGGCGGGTCTCAATGCTTTCAAGCTGCTGCATCAGATACCACCGCTTGCTGCTAATCTTATCGGCCATGGCAAAGCCGATGAAATATCCGTCAACCGATGCGCCACTCGATGCGTCACTCGATGCGTCACTGCGGCGGTGTTCATAGCCAATATGCAGGCTGGCTTGTTTTTCCCGATGCAGGTGCCAATTGGGCAAAAGATTATCCAACAGCTTGAACAGATAGGGCGGCAGTAAGCCGGTCGCCAAACTTGGTGCATCACCCATTATGCCGAACATGGCGAGGTCGCGCTTAATGACATGCGGGTGCAATTGGAAGCGCGATGCGGCCAGCTTGCCGGTGACGGCCAATTTTCGGCTCAGCCCATATTCCAGCAAGATGCCACGATAATGATCGTCAATGGTCAGCTTTTGCGGGCTGTCCGGCACATGCAAGGCGGTTTCGCCGTCAAACCGGCTGAGAGTAATTTTCAATTCATTTTCGTGCGGCAGCCACGCACTGGCCCCGGCCGCGCATGGACTTAACAGCAAAGCGATGTAGATGAGGCAGTGAAGGTGAGGCGCGGACATAGACGTTTTTTTATTGTTATTCTGTCTGATTGACTTTGCCATAGCGCGGCGATAAGCCAAATTCAGAACCTATGGCTCAATCTAGGACATAAAACAGGACACAGGGCAATGCTGGAATTTTTGAAAACCCGTCGGTCGGTTTTGGCACGCAATATGACGACGCCCGGCCCGTCAGCCGCCATGTTGCGCGAATTGCTGACGGTGGCTGCCCGCGTGCCTGACCATGGCAAGCTGTCGCCATGGCGCTTTGTGGTTTTGGAAGGGCCGAGCCGCGGCGCTTTAGGGCGCATTGCGGCCGAAGCTTTGGATGATGAAAGCGTGGCCGAGCATTTTGAGCGCGCGCCCTGTGTGGTGGCTGTTTTGGCGGCGCCGAAAGCGCATCCGAAAATTCCGCGCAGCGAACAAATTCTCTCTGCCGGCGCCGCCTGCATGAACTTGCTGACGGCGGCGCAGGCGCAAGGCTTTGCCGCGCAATGGCTGACCGGTACCAGCGCTTATGCGCCTGAGGTGCGGGCTGCACTGGGCGGTGACGCGGATGATGAGATTGCCGGTTTCATCTATATCGGCACGGCGCAGGAGGCGCCGACCGACAGGCCGCGCCCGCAGCTTGACGATATCGTGCACTATGGCTTGAGCGTCTGACCGCCCGATGCGTTTGTGGGAGGAAATCAAGACGCTGGGTAATCTGGCATGGCCGGTGGTTATTTCACGGGTCGGCATTCTGACGCTCGGCATTACCGATACGGTCATGGTCGGGCGCTATGCCTCTGAGCATTTGGCCTATCTCGGCATCGGCATGGTGCCGAGCAATATTTACATCCTAATTCTCATCGGCATGTTGATGGGCACCTCGGTGCTGGTCTCCAATCGCTTTGGGGCCAAGCAATATGATCAGACCGGCGAGGTGTTGGCACTGGCGTGGCCGATGGCGGTGGTGCTGGGGCTTATCGGTTTCGCCTTTTGTTATTTCGGTGAATTCTGGTTGCTGCTCAGCGGCCAAGACCCGGAATTGGCGGCGCAGGGCGGACGTATTTCCATCATTGCCGGCTTGAGCTTGCCGCTGGCCGCCATTCACATGACGACCGGATTTTTCTTAGAGGGTATTCGCAACCCACGGCCCGGCATGGTGATTATGATTGCCGCCAATATCGTCAACATCTTTGCCAATTACATATTGGTCTATGGCATGTATGGCCTGCCGGAGATGGGCGCCGAAGGCTCCATTTGGGCGACATTTATCGTCCGGTGCGCGCAAGTGGTGGCGATTTTGTCCTATGTCTATTTCTTCCTCGACCGCGCCAAATACGGCGTCACCTTGCCAAAATTCTCATGGGGCAAGGGGCGCGATTTGCGCCGCATCGGCTATGCATCCGGTCTTTCCATGGGGTTGGAAAACGGTGCTTTTAATGCGCTGGTTTTGTTTGCCGGTTTCCTCGGTACGGCGGCGGTGGCAGCGCATGTGATTATGATCAATGTCTTCGCGCTATTTTTTATGATGGGGCTGGGCTTTGGCGTAGCAACCTCGGTCAGTGTCGGTAATGCGCATGGTGCCGGTGATGTGCAGGGCGTCACCCGTTGGGCTTGGGTCGGGCTGACCTTGCAAAGCGGTGTGATGTTTATCGGCACATTGCTGATGTGGATTTTTGCCGAACCGGTCGCCGCCTTTTTCAGCACGGATGCGCAAGTGGTCGGTCTGGCGGCGGCGATGATCGCTTGGGTGTCCATCGCGCTGATTTTCGACACCGGCCAATCTTTGTTGGCCATGTCTTTGCGAGCCCGTGGCGATACATGGGCGCCGACCTTCATCCATTTTATCGCCTATGGCATTGTTATGATACCGCTGGCTTATATCGCCATTTTCCCGCTTGGGCGCGGTGCTATGGGGCTGGCAGACGGCGTTATTCTCGGCACTTTCGTGCCGTTTGCCATGGTGATTTGGCGCTATCGCCAGCTTGATAAGCGCAGCGCGCTCAGCCTTCAAACTGGCCAATAACCTTATTGTCGAGATAAGCGGCGCAAGTCTCTTCATCGAAACCGGCATCCTGCAACACGCTCAGCGTATGCTGTCCGATTTCCGGCAGCGGGCCTTTCGGGTCCGTGCTTTCGGTACGGAAGCGAATGGGCGAGGCGATGTTTTTATACGAACTGCCGTCTGATTTCGGCTGGTCAACAAACACCCCGGCCGCATGCATTTGCGGGTCGTTGAAGGATTGCTCAAAACTTTGCACCGGCGACCAAATCAGATTGGCGTCGTCCAAAATCGGCTTCCATTCATCGAGAGTCTTTTGCGCGAAAGCCTCATCAATCAGCGCGATGAGGGCCTCGCCATTGCGGCGTCGGTCGCGCAGGCTGCCGAACCGTTCATCGTCAATGAAATCTTCGCGACCAATGGCGCGGGCGACATCCGGCCAATCCGGCTCACCGGGGCGACCGTTGAGGAACAGCCAGCATTCATCCTTGGTCATGTAGTAATTATTAATGGCGACAATCGCTGCCTCGCGCGGCCGCGAGCGGGCAATCCGGTCATAGCGCAACCAGGTGCCAAAATCGCAGCCGACTGCATAAGCGGCTGAGCGGACCAGCGAGCTTTCCACCAGTTCGCCCTCGCCGGTGCGTTGCGCTTTCAAAAGCGCGGCCAAAATGCCACTGGCCGTCGCGATGCCGGTAATATGGTCACCGGCAGCGGTGCGCAAGGGGGCGGGGGAGGCGCCTTTCGGCGTCATAATCCAACCAAAGCCCGACTTGGCGTTAAAGGCCGCCGTGTCAAAGCCCGGCTTGTCGGCCTCGTCGCCTTCCAAGCCGAAGCCGGTGACGCTGGCATAAACCAATTTCGGATTGACGGTTTTCAGCGCGTCATAATCCAAGCCTTGTTGCTTCAATTGGCCGGGGCGCACATTGGTCAAAAACACATCGGCGTCTTCAACCAGCTTGCGGACGATGGCGCGCCCTTCTTCCGTGCCGGTATTGACGGCAATGGCCCGCTTGCCGCGATTGTCGAGGGCAGAGACCGGATTGTCCGGATAATCATCGGTCATTGCGCTGGCGTAAAATTTCCGCATCGGGCAGCCGCCCAGCGGCTCAATCTTAATCACGTCAGCACCCCAATCGGCCATAATGCCACCGGCTGAGGGGGCGGCGATATAGGTTGCCATTTCAATTACTTTAATGCCTTCGAGCATAGTCACGTCTCCTATTTGCCAGTAAGCTAATCGAAGGCGCGCGCAGAAATCAATGGCAGAAATCAATGACTGACGAAGAGATTAGAGCGAAATTGCTGGCTATGCGGGCCGAGATTGAGGGCCTAATGGCCAGTGTTGATGCTGACAGCGCGTCGGTTGCGCTCGACCAGACCCAGCAGGGGCGTTTGTCACGCATGGATGCGATGCAGCAGCAAGCCATGGCAGAAGAGACGCGGCGGCGGCGTCAGCGCGATATTCAGCTTATCAATGCGGCGCTCAGCCGGTTGGAAGATGGTGAATATGGCTATTGCGTGACTTGCGGCGAGGCGGTCGAACCGGAGCGTTTGGCGCTGGATGCCGCCACGCCTTTTTGTATCGGACATGCGAGGTAAAAGCTTGCCGCATGGGCGGCACCCCTCTATCTAGCGTGCATGACATATTTCGCCTTTATCCGCCGCCATTGGCAATTCTTGCTGTTCGGCTTTTTCATGATGGGTCTGTCCAATTTCGGGCAGACCTTTTTCATCGCGCTTTACAGCAATGAAATCCGCGACGCCTTTGACTTGAGCAATGCCGGTTTCGGGGCGCTTTACTCGGCGGCGACACTGCTCAGTGCTTTCGTCATGGTTTATAGCGGTCGCTTTATCGACAGTTGGCCGTTGCGGCGTTTCACCCTGTTTGTGCTGGCGGGCTTGGCACTGGGGTGCATCGTCATGGGGCTGAGCAGCCACATTGTCGTATTGTTCATTGCGCTGTTTATGTTGCGCCAATTTGGCCAAGGCCTGTCGAGCCATACCGGCATGACATCGGCCGGGCGCGCATTCGATAAAAATCGTGGCCAAGCCGTATCGATGGTGCAATTGGGCTATGCCGGGTTTGAGGGGTTCTTTCCGCTGATGGCGGTAACGGCCATCGCGCTTTTGGGCTGGCAGCAAAGCTGGCTGGTCTATGCCGCTGTTTTGCTGCTTATCGCCATGCCGCTGCAAACATTGTTGGCGGGCCATGAGCCGCAAGGCAATACTGAAGCCGAGGCGGCGACCGAAGCCGCTGACAGCGACCGCGCCGCCATGTTGCGCGATAAGCGTTTTTATATGGTGCTGCCTTTGTATCTGGCGCCACCATTTTTACTGACCGGCGTGTTTTTTCATCAAGTGCATTTGGCTGAGACCCGCAATTGGTCTTTGGAAGCCTTGGCGGCGGCCTTCACCCTTTATGCATTTTTTAAAGTCACCACCTCATTGATAACTGGCCCGCTGATCGATCGTCTGTCGGCCCGCAAGCTGATGCCGTTCAGTGCCATTCCGCTGATTCTGGCCTTCGGGCTGATTGTGCTGCCGGAAGACTTGTTCGGTGCCGCCACGCCTTTTGTTTATATGGCTTTGATCGGGATTAATCTTGGCACAGCCGGGCCGATAAGCGGTGGGCTGTGGCCGGAAATGTTCGGCACCAAACATTTGGGCGCCATTCGCTCGCTGACCTCGCCCATCGTCATTACCTCGACTGCTGCATCACCGGTTCTGTTCGGCATGGCGTTGGACGCCGGTATCGGCTTTGCCGCTTTGGCCGAGGCGGGACAAATATTTTTGCTGGTCGGGGCTTTGCTTGCCTTTTGGGTGGCACAGGATAAACTTTCCGACAAGTAGACCTTGCAGGAGTTTTCCATGAGCGATGATAATCTCATTCCCGCCGCGACGGTGATGATGCTGCGCGACACGGATGCCGGTCCGGAAGTGTTTATGGTGGTGCGTCACCATGAAATCGATTTTGCTTCCGGTGCCTTGGTATTCCCCGGCGGTAAAGTTGACCAAGATGATTTTGATGCCGGCTTGCGCGCCCATTGCGCTGCTGAAGCCGAATTTGACGATAAGGAATTGGCGCTGCGCGTCGCTTCCATTCGTGAAAGCTTTGAGGAATGCGGCATTTTGCTGGCCCGCGAAAAGGGCGCTTCTGAGTTTGTCTCTGCGGCGCGGCTGGCTGCATTGGAAGGCTGGCGCGACAGGTTCAATAAGGGCGAGGCGACCATGCTGCAATTTGCCGAGGCGGAAGGGCTTGAGTTTGCCGTTGATGCGCTGGGCTTTTTCGCGCATTGGATTACGCCGAAAATGATGAAGAAACGTTTCGACACATATTTCTATATGGCGCGCGCGCCGCAAGACCATGTGGCATTGCACGATGGCGGCGAGAGCGTCGACAGTGTGTGGATTACCGCCGCGCAAGCTTTGGCCGATGCCGATGCTAAAAAGCGGACGGTGATTTTCCCGACCCGCATGAATATCGAAAAATTGGCGCAGCGCGAAAGCGTGGATGACGCGCTGGCGCAATGTGGTGATGTGGTGACGGTAACGCCGTTTATTGAGCAAGAGGGCGAGAAAACCTTTTTGCGAATTCAGCCGGAAGCCGGTTATGGCGACCCGAAGGAAGACATCACACGCGGCACCGGCGCTTAATCGCGCAAGCTTGGCTAAATGCTGAATTGCTCAGCGAGGATGCGCTCGTCGAGGCTGTGATCGCTATCGAATAGAATAAGCATCTCGTGCTTTTTCGACTGCTTGATGGTCACCTCTACCACATCACGAAACTCGGTATGGTCGGCGACCGCGCTGACCGGCCGTTTTTCGGCCTCCAGCGCGGTAATGCTCACCTCGGCCTTTTCGGGCAGCAGTGCGCCGCGCCAACGCCGCGGGCGGAAAGCCGAAATCGGTGTCAGGGCCAACAGCTTGGCATCAATTGGCAATATCGGCCCATGGGCCGACAGGTTGTAAGCGGTGGACCCGGCCGGGGTGGCGACCAAGGCGCCATCGCATACCAATTCAGAAAGCCGTTCTGTGCCATCAATGGTGATTTGCAGCTTGGCGGCTTGCGCCGTCTGACGCAGCAAAGACACTTCGTTAATGGCCAGCGCTTGGTGTTGGCTGCCATCGGCCATGGTGGCCGTCATTGCCAGTGGCCGCAGCAAATTGAGTTTTGCCTTTTCCAGCCGCTCCGGCAGGTTGTCTTCATCATAGCCGTTCATCATGAAACCGACCGAACCTTGGTGCATGCCGAAAATCGGTTTGCCCTGATCCATCACCTGATGCAGCGTTGCCAACATCAGCCCATCACCGCCCAGAGCGACGATAATGTCGGCCTCTTCAACACTGACGCCATCATAGCGCGCGTGCAATTTCTTACACGCGGCCTCGGCTTCAGCGGAGGGGCTGGCGACAAAAGCCAGTTTTTTAGCGGCTGCGCTCATGCGCTTTCCTCTTTGGTTTCACGGCCCGTTTCGGGCTAAGCTTTTAGCGTTGTAGCATGATAAGAAAAGAAAGGAAGCTGCGATGGCTGACTCCATTATTGAACATACCCCCGAAACCGGCGCGACCCTAATTCCCAATTTGGTATATGCCGATGCCGAAGCGGCGCTGGCATGGCTTGAAAAAGCCTTTGGTTTTACCTGTCATTTGCGGGTCGACGGCAATCGCGGCGGCATTGCCCATGCGCAATTGGTCAATGGCAATAATATGATTATGCTGTCCCGCATTCGTAATGATGATTTCGGCAAGCACTTTAATGAGCCGCGCCAAGCCGGCATGTCGACACAAGGGCTGTATGTGGTGGTTAATAATGTCACCGACGCTTATGAAAAAGCGCTGGCCGCCGGCGCGCAAATCGTGATGCCGTTAAAAGAGCAAGATTATGGCGGCGAAAGCTTTACCGTGCGCGATTGCGGTGGTCATTTATGGAGCTTTGGTGATTATAATCCATGGTGACTGTGGTAAGGCGTGACTGTGGTAAGGCGTGACTGTGGTAAGGCGTGACTGTGGTAACGTGACCGAGTTAAGCGCGCCATTGATGGACAACACGGGCTGATGCAATAAATCCGAGCGGGAGACAAGCGTATGCGTGAACAGTTTATTTTGAGTATCGACCAAGGCACCACCTCTTCGCGGGCTTTGGCGTTTGACAAAAGCGGTGCGGTGCGTGCCGTGGCGCAGCAAGAGTTTGGCCAAATCTTTCCGCAAGATGGTTGGGTTGAGCATGACGCGATGGAGATTTGGCAGACCACATTGGCCTGTTGTCAGCAGGTCTTGGATGAATTGGGGGCAGATAATTTTGCCGCCATTGGCATCACCAATCAGCGTGAGACCACCGTGGTATGGGACCGCGCAACCGGCCACCCCATCGGCCATGCAATCGTTTGGCAAGACCGCCGCACCGCCGCCTTTTGCGATGCGTTAAAACAAGCCGGCCATGAGGCCTCCATCACTGAAAAAACCGGCCTTTTATTGGACCCGTATTTTTCGGCCAGCAAAATCGCTTGGTTGCTGGACAATGTTGACGGCGCACGGGCCCGTGCCGAAGCGGGGGAACTGGCTTTTGGCACGATTGATAGCTGGCTGGTCTGGCAATTAACCGGCGGCGCAGCGCATGTCACAGATGCCAGTAATGCGGCGCGCACTAGCCTGTTCAACATTCATACGCAAAGCTGGGATGACGACTTGCTGGCATTGTTCAATGTGCCGACCACTTTAATGCCTGAGGTGAAAGACAATGCTGCCGATTTCGGCGCGGCCAGCGTGCTTGGCGGTTTGCCGATTTGTGGCATGGCCGGTGACCAGCAAGCGGCGACCATTGGGCAGGCCTGCTTTACGCCGGGGATGATTAAGTCAACCTATGGCACGGGCTGCTTTGTGCTGGCCAATACCGGCGACAAGCCTGCTGTTTCCGGCAATAAACTACTGACCACCATTGCTTATCGCTTGGACGGCAAGGCGAGTTATGCGCTGGAAGGCAGTATTTTCATGGCCGGTGCGATTGTGCAATGGCTGCGCGACGGGCTGGGGCTGATTGCCAAGGCCTCTGAAACACAAGCATTGGCTGAGGCGGCCAACCCGCAAAGCGCCGTGGTTTTGGTGCCCGCCTTTACCGGTTTGGGCGCCCCGCATTGGGATGCTGAGGCGCGTGCTGCCATTTTCAATATGACGCGCGACAGCGGCAAGGCCGATATTGTGCGTGCCGCTTTGGAGAGCGTGTCGCTGCAAACCGCCGATCTGCTGCGCGCCATTTCCGATGATATGGCAAGTGCCGGTCTTGATGTGCCGCCGCGCTTGCGGGTCGATGGCGGCATGGTGGCCAATGATTGGCTGTGTCAAAACCTCGCTGATTTGTGTGCCTGCCCGATTGACCGACCGGAAATTACCGAGACCACGGCACTTGGCGCAGCCATGTTGGCCATGCTGCACATTGGTTGGTTTGAGAGCTTGGAGGCGTTGGCCGAGAGCTGGGCTTTGCAGGCGCAGTTCAGTCCGGCGCAAGACGAGGCATGGCGGGCCGACAAGCGGGCCGGGTGGCAAGCCGCCTTGCAAAAAGTACTGACGACTTAATCGGCACAATAAGACGCATCGCTGTTTGACACTCTATAGATGTTTGACAAAAGCCGGTTTTTTGACCACGCTGAGGCAAATCATTAGGGAGGGCAATATGTCTGCTGCAGAAGAAATTAAAAGCGTCAAAGATATGGTCAGCGCCGAGGAATGGCAGCTGCGCGTCGATTTGGCGGCAACTTACCGTCTGGTCGCCATGCATGGTTGGGATGATATGATTTTCACCCATATTTCCGTGCGCGTACCGGGCCCGGAGCATCACTTTCTGATTAACCCTTACGGCATGCTGTTTGAGGAAATTACCGCCTCCAGCTTGGTGAAGGTTGACCTTGAAGGCAATATCGTCATGGACAGCCCGTATTTCGTCAATCCGGCGGGTTTCACCATCCACTCGGCCGTGCATATGGCCCGCGAGGATGCGCAATGCGTGCTGCACCTGCACACGGATGATGGCGTTGCCGTATCGGCGCAGGATGACGGTCTGCTGCCGCTGTCGCAATTTGCCATGCTGGTGCGTCCGCATTTGGCCTATCACGGCTATGAAGGCGTGGCCCTGAACCATGATGAGCGCGAGCGTATTGTCGCCGATATGGGCGACAAACATTTGCTGATGCTGCGCAATCACGGCACGCTGTCGGTTGGTGAAAATTGTGGCTTGGCATTTATGGCCATCTATTTCTTGGAGCGCGCCTGTTCAACACAAGTGCGGGCCCTGACCGCCAAGCCGCACATGCCGACGCAAGAAGCCATTGATACGGTGGACGAGCAATCGCAATCCTTGTTCCAGCCGGGTGTCGATATGCTGGCTTGGCCGGCCTTGCTGCGCAAGCTTGATCGCACGGACCCGTCTTATAAAGAATAGGCCTGAATATGCGTCACCTGTCTCTTGCTGTTGTGCTGACCGCCATGGTCGGTGCCATACCTTCATCTGCCCTGGCGCATGAGCCGGGGACGTATGAAAGCCCGACTGTCGAACAGCGGGTGACGCGCTTCAAGCAGAGTGGTGGCGATATTCAGTCAGTGTTCAAAAAGCACCTGCCGGCCGGTAATTTTGCCGCCATTGAAGCGGCCGCGCTGCGCATGGCCGCATGGGCTGAAGAAATGCCGGATGCGTTTCCGTCCGGTAGCACAAGCGTCGGTGCCGATAATGATATCTGGCAAAACTTCCCGGACTTTAAGTCAAAGGCGGAAGCAATGGCCACGGCAGCACGCCGGTTGAAAGCCGTCGCCGGGTCAGCCGATAAAGGCATGACTGCGGCTGCGGCGAAAAACCTTGGCGCGACCTGCAAAAGCTGCCATCGCGCCTATCGCATCAAGCACTAGCTATAAGACGGTGTGAGAAGCGCGAGGCTGAGACTGCCCGCGACACATACCGCCATCAGCAAAAACCCGCAAATCGTTTGGCGACGGGTCGGCCTGTCTGCCGCTTGGCCGCCTGTCACCATGCGCGCGACCAGCTTTTCACCAAGCCAAAGGCGATGCGCCAATAGCGCCAGCAGGTGAACCAGCACCACCAGCGGCACCAGAAAATGCAAGCGCTCATGCCATGCCGCCATCGGCGCGGCGAGATGCGGGGCAATGCCTGCGGCGGTTAATGGCGCGTCATACATTACATCATCGCCGGTCCATAAACCGGTAACCGACATCACCGCCATGACGGCCAGAATGACAAGCACCGCCAAGCCGCCGAGCGGATTATGGCCCTCAATCGGCGCATGGCCTGTGCGCGTGGCGATGGTTTTCAGATAGGCCAATAAGCGGTGCGGGCCGGGAATGAATGTGCTGAAGCGCGCCGTATGAAAGCCGACAAAACCCCATATCACGCGAAACAGCAAAAGCCCTAAAGCGGTCAGCGCGAAATATTCATGCGCGTCCAGCGCCACCCGTTCACCGGAAATAAAGGCGCCGATAATGCATATGGCGAATGCCCAATGGAAAACCCGTGTCGGTAAATCCCAGACCATGTCGCCTCCTTTGCTCCGCTAAGCGGTTTGCGCCTGTTTCAGCAGGCGGCCCAGTTCTTCTTCTGTCGGCAGCCCCGGTTTGCCGATAACGACAAAATGGCCGCTCGGCGTGCCTTCAAACGGCTCTATAGCAACCCGCCCACCGGCATAATGTATAACGTAGGCACCGTCATTA
>JBMHCM010000101.1:0-31324 GCA_049889915.1 Parvibaculales bacterium | reverse complement strand
GCCACTTCACACTACCCGTATCGGCGTTAAGCGCTACGATTGACGAGAGATAGAGATTGTCACGAATTTCGCCGCCATTACGCTCCCAAGCGGGCCACGGACTGCCATTGCCGGTGCCGATAAAAATCGTATTGTTTTGCTTGTCATAGACCATTGAGCCCCAAGCCGTGCCGCCACCGCCATAATCCCACCGCGTATTGGCGCTCCAGGTTTTCTTGGCGCGGGCAACATCTTCATTTTCCGGTGCATCGGCTGACGGCACAATAAAGAAGCGCCAAGCCTGCTTACCGCTATCGGCGTGATAAGCCGTTACATAGCCGCGCACGCCATATTCGCCGCCGCCATTACCAATCACCACCAGACCACCGGCAATGCGCGGAGCGCCGGTAACGGTGTAAGAAATGCTGCGATCGGTGAAGGTATCGACCTTCCATTTTTGCGCGCCGGTGGATTTATCAAGAGCCACCAAATAGCCATCCAACATGGCCAGATAGAGCGTGTTGTCCATTAACGCCATGCCGCGATTGACAACATCGCAACAGGCGACCCCGGCCCGTTGGCCGCTCACCTCAGGGTCGAAAGACCAGATTTGCTTGCCTGTCTTGGCATCCACCGCATAGGCGATGCTCCAACCGGAAGTGAAATAGAGCACATCATCATCCATAAGCGGTGTGGATTGCATGCCGCGCGCCGCCCGGCCACGACGGGTAAAATCGTTAAACTCAAAAGCCAAGCCAAGACGCTTAGCATTGTCGGCATTGATTTGCGTCAACGGCGAATGACGTTGCTCACCGCCTGACAGGCCGTGTAACAACCACTCTCCGGCCTCGGTGTTTTTGCTGAGGTGGGCGACATTATCAGGGTGATGCGGCCAAGACTGTGCCGATTGATTATCGTCGCAGGCGGCCAAAAGACCGCCTAAGCACAAGGCCGCTATCCCCCTTAGCATACTCCTCATATCAACTCCTATTTACCCAGCAAATTGTCCGAGATGATGCGTTGCTGAATTTCGGAACTGCCTTCGAAGATTTTCGTCAGGCGGGCATCGCGCCAATAACGCTCTACCGCATGCAGCGTCGTATAACCGGCACCACCGAGAATTTGCAGCGCCTCAGAGGTCACACGCTCGGCCATTTCAGCGGCATAATATTTCACCATGGCGGCTTCCGTATCGCAGCGGCGTCCGCTGTCGATTTCGTTGCAGACATGATAGAGCAGCTGACGCGCCGCTTCGATTTCGGTTGCCATGGTGGCGATTTTGAAACGGATGGATTGGAATTTTTCAATCGCTTGGCCGAACTGCGCCCGCTCTTTGGCATAGGCCATGGCATCTTCCAACGCACCTTGCGCCAAACCGATGGAGCGCGCTGCCGTATGCGCCCGCGCGCCTTCCAGCGCAGAGGCGACGGATTTAAACGCGCCGCCTTGTTTGCCGACAGAGGCGTTTTTCGGTGTCCGCGCATTATCAAAGGCCAGCTCATAAGTGCGCCAGCCGTGATAACCGATTTTCGGAATTGGCGAACCGGAACACCCTTTCGGCAATTCCCCTCGCGGCTTTTCAAAGGCGACTGCCGTCAAACCGGCCCAACGCGGCGCGTCCGGGTCGGTGTCGGTGCGGCAAATGACGTGCAAAAAGTCAGCGCGGTCGGCAAAGGTGCACCAATATTTATTGCCGGTGACCACCCATTCATCGCCATCTTCAACGGCGCGACAGGCAACCGAGGCAACATCGGAACCGACATTCGGCTCTGACATGGAGAAGGCACCGAGATATTTGCCTTGCGCCATCAGCGCTGTCTTTTCGGCCTTTTCTTCCGGCGTCGCACCTGGAATGGATTTATAGAAATGATTACCGCGGGCAATGATGGAGGACACGCTCATCCAGCCTCGCGCCAATTGCTCGGCGACGACGCAATATTCGAAATAGCAGAGGCCGAGAACGCCAAGTTCTTCCGGAATGAGAATCCCGAAATAGCCCATCTCGCCCATTTTCTCGCTGAGCTCGTCGGGGATATCGCCCTTCTCCGGATCCAGCTTATTGGCGACCGGCAACACCTCTTTAAGAGTAAATTCGCGCGCCGTATCACGGATCATAATCCGCTCTTCGGTCCAATAACCGGAGGCGTTTTGAGGCATTTCAATCATTTCTGCTGCAGACATGTCTGGCTCCCTACATACCGATCAAATCGGCACGGTTAACGGTGTTTTGAAACAGGCGGGCTGAGGCGGCGTCAACCATGACGCCCTTATGGCCGACGGACCCAAGCCCTTCGGCGGCGGCTTTTTCATAGACATCAATAATCTCACGGGCGAAATCGACATCATCTTGGCTTGGTGAGAAAATATCCAAAGCCGGTTCGATTTGCGCCGGATGAATGGCCCATTTGCCGACCATGCCCAAGGTCAGCGCCCGCTTGCACTCAACCTTATAGGCTTCGTCATTTTTAAAGTCCGCGAACGGCCCGTCTACCGCATCAATGCCGGCAGCGCGGGCCGCAATGGTCATATGGTAACGCGGGTAATGGAAAATATCGCCGGGATAGCCGTCGGTACGGCCAATATTCGCGACCACCAAGCCTTGACTGGCGGCATAGTCCCCCATGCCGAAAATCATGCACTCCAGCCGCTCGCAGCTATTGGCAATCTCCACCACATTTTGCATGGCTTCGACTTCTTCGATCAAAACTTCGAGGCCGATCTTGCGTTCCAGCCCCAGCTTCATTTCCAACTGCGTCAGCAATTTATCGGCGAACTGCACATCACCGGCATTCATCGGCTTGGGCAGCATAACCGTATCGAGATTTTTACCGGCTTTTTCAACAATGGTGATGATGTCTTCATGACACCATTCTGTGCCGACATCATTGACCCGCACACAGCGCACCGTGTTGCCCCAATCGAGATTGTTCAGCGCATCGGCAATGGTATCGCGCGCGCCGGCTTTGGCAGACGGTGCAACCGCATCTTCCAAATCGCAAAACACATGGTCAGCAGCAGAGGCCGCCGCCTTGGTCAGCATTTTTTCGCTGACACCCGGAACAGCCAATTGTGAGCGGCGCAAGCGCATCGGTTTTTTAGACATTTCAATCTCCCTATTTGAATTGAGTGTAACAAAATGCCGGTCAACAAAAACACCCGACATGTCGCAGGTGGGTTTCATCACATATCCGATATGGCGGTCTGATTGCTTCCCTCGCCCACCGGCTTGCCATAGGCTGAAGCCAATTAGGAGACGCTTATGACTTTCGACCCCAGCTTTGACGGCCGCGTAAAACTGCCCCTCATCGTCGCGCCCATGTTCCTTGTATCCAATCCGGCGCTGACGCTGGCCGCCATTTCACAAGGGGTGATTGGCAGTTTTCCGGCTCATGCCACCCGCAGCCGCGACATATTCAAGGACTGGCTGGATGAAATGGAAGCCGGCGTTGCGGAACTCGATAACCCGGCCCCTTACGCGGTAAACCTCGTCGTGCACCCGACCAATCAACGCATGCCGGGCGATATGGATTTGTGCGAACAATACAGAGTGCCGATTATATTAACCTCGAAAGGTGCGCCCAAAGACGCATTTTCGCGCGTTCATGATTGGGGTGGCGTAGCATTTCACGATGTCGCCTCGGCACGGCATGCGGAAAAAGCCGTCGAGGCCGGGGCTGATGCGCTGATTGCCGTATGTGGCGGTGCGGGCGGCCATTGCGGCACCATCAACCCATTTGCCTTGGTAAATGAAATCCGTGAGGTGACGGATAAGCCGATTATCTTGTCAGGCGGCATGAGCACCGGTCAGGATATTTTGGCCGCGCAAGCCATGGGCGCAACCTATGCCTATATGGGCACCCGCTTTATTGCTTGCGAAGAAACACTGGCTGACGCGCGCTATGCGCAAACCCTGATTGACTGCACTTCGAAGGATATTTTCTTCTCGGCCGCACTGGACGGCGCAGCGGCCAATTGGGTGACGCCAACCCTGCTGGAGGCCGGTGTCGATTTGAATGAATTGGCGACCACCATTCCGGGTGAGATTATGGCCTCAGGCAAAGTGGCCGAGCGTTATTCAAAAGTGCTGTCGGCCGGTCATGGCGTCGGCATGGTGAAGAAAGTCGAAAGCGCTGTTGATTTATGCGGCCAATTAAAAGCGGAATACCAAGCCGCGAAAACCGCCTTATCGGCTTAAGCCATGCTGAACAAACTGCACTTACTGCAAGTCTATACGCCGCAAATGGCCGAGCCGGCCAAACGTGCCCTGCGTCTTTCGGCTTTACTGGCAGCCGATATGGGCGCAGCGATTTATTGCAGCGGCACACCGCCAACCGATTTAGGGCACGGCTTTTACGATATCGCCGACGAGACAATCATCGACACCGACCCGGCCGATTGGCAGGCCGCCGCATCTGAGACTTGTCGTCTGGTTTTGCGGGTAAATGATGACACAACCCTGCCCGGCGTTTCAGTAAGCATGCCCGCTTGGGAAACCGAGACCAGCTTATTTGCCGGGTCCGGCTTATCGCATTTACTGGGCGATCCGGAGCGCGCGCCGCTTGTGCCGCATGGCGCGTTCGCGGCGCATACGCTGGGCTATACAATATTTGCGGCATTGGTTGGCAGCTATGTGCAATGGCAAAGGTTCGGTGAGACCGATTGTGCACGCCTCGACGGTGTTTCGGCACTGGCGTGGATCAATTGGAAGGCCACCGTCAACGCCGCCTTTGATGAGTATATTTGCCGCCAAGGCAAGCTGGCCGAATGGCCGGTGGCGCAAGCAAAAGATGGTTTTGTCGCCTTTGTTTACAATATCCGCGATTGGGAGCAGGTCGTTGAGATGATTGACGATGACGAATTGCGGTCTGAGAAATTTGCCACATTTGAGGGCCGCATGAAACATGCCGCCACCTATCTCAATCTGGCGCGCGCTTATTTTGCCGATAAAGACAAAGATGCGTTGCGCGACGAATTTATCGCCCGCTCCATTCCGTCTTTTCAGGTTACCGATTTGGACGACCTGCCGACCGACCCGCTATTGAGCCATCGCGGCACCATTGAAAACCGAGACGGCACCAATATTGTGTGCGCGCCCTATCGCATTGAGGCCTTGGGCGACACAGCGCAACCGGCAGCGGAAACCGCCAGCGCCGGACTGCCGCTGTCCGGTCTACGGGTGCTGGATTTGGGTATGATTACCGCCGGTGCCGGCGTGTCTGCCATGCTGGCCGATATGGGTGCCGAAGTTATTAAAATCGAAACCGCTGAGCGCCCCGACCCGTTTCGCATTTGGCCCGGCCATAAGGGCGATGACGGCGATGCGCCGGTGTTCAAATCCAACAATCGCAACAAGCTTGGTCTGGCGGTCGATTTGAAAACCGAAAATGGGCTGGCGCAATTTATGAAGCTGGTTGAGAGCAGCGATATTGTGTTGGAAAATTTCCGACGCGGTGTTGTTGAACGGCTCGGCATCGGATTTGCGGCACTGCAAAAGGTTAATCCGCGTATCGTGCTGGCCTCCATATCCAGCCAAGGCGCTGACGGCCCCGGTGCCAATCATACCACTTTCGGGTCGACCTTGGAAGCCAGCTCCGGCTTTGCCGCCCTCACCCATTATGCGGACGGTGTGCCGGTGATTTCAGGCCGCAACCTCAATTACCCCGACCAAATTGTTTGCCTCATCGGTGGTGGCGTGATTGCCGCTGCTGTGGCCGATGCCAGACAAAGCGGCCAAGGCCGTCATATTGATGTCTCGCAGCGCGACTGCGCGATATATCAAATTGGTGATGTCGTTGCAGCGGGTGTAAAACCGGCAACCGACACGGCTTCGGCTATGCTGCAATTATCGGACGGCGCTTGGTATGGCGTCAGTGGCGTTGATATCGACGCGGTAAAAAACCTGTCTCCGGCTGAGGCAGAAACATATTGCGCCGCAAATGGCGGCGGTTTGCGCAAAGTCGCTAGCGGACTAGACCTGCTTGATGATGCGGATTTATGGGACAAACAAATCTGGCAGCGCAGCGCAGATGGCGCCTTGGTCAAAGGGTTTCCGTTTCAATATGTCCGGCGCCCGATGACGATTTATGCCAACTCACCCAAAGTCGGTGAACATACAGCGCGTTTTATTGAAAGCTAGCCCGGTGCAATTGCATCAATGCGCGCCATCCACGGTTTGATGTTGTTGGTCTTATCAATCGCGGCGCGCGCCTCTTGCGCGTAAAGCAGTGCATTGACTTGAGAGATAACAGCCAAATCGGCATAAGACAATGCATCGCCAATCAGCCAATCGCGCCCTTCCAGCATTGCTTCCAACGCGGCGATATGGCGTTCGCAATCGGCAACCACTTGCTCTCGTGGCTTGCGCCCGACGCCCTGGGCTTGCGTCAATTGCCCGACACCGGTCATCACCAATTCCTTAATCTGCTCCTTCGGCACACCGGGTAAGGTTTCGGCGAATTCATCCAAGGCCATTTCCAGATTATGCTCCCACGCCAGACGCATGGTCATTTCATAAAAATACAGGCTCTCATCGGCCCATTCTTCAATCGCATGCGCCAGCGCCGCATCGCGCGCATCGGCCGGCACCAATTTCTTGTCACCCATCGGCTCAATGTAATGAATAATGTCCGTGCTGTCCCAGACCGCTGTATCGCCGTCTTTAATGCAGGGGAATTTTCCAGTCGGCGAAACATCGGCATATTTACCCTCCGGCACAGCGGCGCGCTCGACCTCAACCACATCGAAGGCAATACCCTTATAGTTCAAGGCGCGCCGAACCTTCTCAGTGAACGGCGATGTTTTGAATTGGTACAATACAACCATGACAGCCCCCTGGTTTCTGCATCAAAATAGTGCGCCGCTCAATATTGATTACGCAAGAAACAATAACCTCAGTCATCATCTATCATATATGTGACCGAAAGCCGGTTAGGGGCGAAATCTTAAATATTAACAATATCAGCCACAAGCGGGCGAGCGCGATAGGCTTCGTCCCAGCGCGAAAGTTGCTCAAAATCTTCGAGCAGGTTTTTGCCGGTAAAGCGCATAAAATTTAAGAATGCCTGTAGCGTGCAGTCAGCCGGACTGGGAGCGTCGCCGCATACAAAGGTTCGACCGTCAGACAGAACGTCATTCAAGAAAGTGACTGCCGGCTGCATGCGCTCCTCCAATTCAGCCGCCCGTTTGAGGTCAGGCGTTAAACCAATGGGTGATTTATAGGCATGCACCCAAATGCCCAGATATTCAGCCAGACGCACGTCGCAAATCCGCTCCATATCACGTTGCATGGCCCGCTCATTGATATCAGCACTGAACAATGTCCGCTCGGGAAAAGCGTCTTCAAGATAGTCGATGATGGCGCGGGATTCACAAATATAGCTGCCCTTATCCGTCTCAAGCACAGGAAGTGCACCGAAAGGATTCCGCGCCAAATGCTCCGGCATTTTATGAATACCCTTATGGGTGTTGATGATGATGTTTTCGATATTGAACGATACGCCCAAAGCTTCGCGCTCGGCCATATAGAGCATCACCTTCACCGGATTGGGGGCCAATGGAACCATATAAAGTTTCATTTTATCACCCCCTTAGAAAAAAGCCGCTTCAATGCGCGCCTTAAACGCGTCGGAAATATCTTTACCGGGCACCAAAACCGTATCCTGCGGTGCGATGAGATTGCCGGCTTCATCTACCGCTGAAATGCGATGCACGGCCGCGCCGGTGCGGCGGCTGCGGGCGGTCACGACGTCCCCACTTGATAAATGCTTTTTGCTCCATACCAGAAGTGACAGCATGACCGGCCATAAGTCGCGCCCTTTTGGCGTTAGTTGATAGCACGTTTCGCGGCCATCCGCCTCGCCTTTGGACTTTGCTAAAATGCCAGACTGCACAAGCTGCGCCAGACGGCTTGTCAGCAAGCCGCGTGAGGCGCCGGTGTTTTCCAGAAACGCTTCAAACTGCGTCGTTCCGTAAATCGCTTCGCGAATTATCAGCAGCGTCCAACCATCGCCAACCTCGCTGAGAGATCGGCCCACAGGACATTCAAGATTGGCAAAACTATTTTGCAACATAGGGGTTTACTCCCGCAGATTTATAAGTCTATTATTTAGACTTATTTCTAAGTAATGCAAGGATTATCAGCAAATGGCAGAATTCATCTCCACTGAAATGCAGGGGCATATCATGCTTATTGGCCTCAATCGTGCGGACAAACGAAACGGCATGAACCGACAAATGATTGACGAACTCGCCGCCGCCTATGGGGCATTTGAGGCGAATGAGGAAGCCCGCGTCGCCGTTGTCTTTGCCGAGGGTGATCATTTTTGCGCCGGTCTGGAATTGGATGAAGCGGCGGAATCGCTCATGTCACCAACGGGTGGCTATAAAATTGCTCCCGGTTCGCTTGACCCGTGGGGCGTGCTGACACCACGTGTTGAAAAGCCGGTCATTTTGGCCGTGCAGGGCTTTTGCATTACGCTTGGTCTGGAACTGTGTCTCGCGGCCGATATTGTCGTTGCCGCGGATACGGTGAAGTTTGCGCAGTTGGAAATCACCCGCGGCCTCTACCCGATGGGCGGCGCGACCCTGCGCTGGCCTCTGGCATGTGGGTATCAAAACGCCATGCGCTATTTGCTTACCGGCGACTGGTTCGGTGCTGATGAAGCGCATCGCACCGGCTTGGTGCAGGAGGTCGTGTCCGCCGATGTTTTAAAAACTCATGCCATCGGCATTGCCGAACGCATTGCCGCCAATGCCCCCTTGGGCGTGCAAGCTACCTTACGAACAGCCCGTCGCGCGCAAGATTTCGGTCAACGCGGCGCTGCCGAAACGCTATATCCGGAAATCCGCACCATCTATGTCAGCGAGGACGCACAAACCGGCATTGCCACCTACATGGATAAAGAGCGTCCCAACTACAAGGGCCGATAGGAGACAACAAAATGAGTGTTTCATACAATTACAGCGGCAAAAGAGTTCTGGTGACAGGAGGCTCGCGCGGTATCGGCCTCGGCATCGCCCAAGCCTTCGTTTTAGCCGGAGCTGACGCTCACATTACGGGCACGCAGGCTAATGCAAGCGCTTATGACGATGATTTATCGGCCTTCACTTATCACCAGTGTCGCATGAATGAGGCAGACGAGCGTGCTGCTCTGATTGTTAACATTGGCGCTCTCGATGTGCTGGTCAACAATGCCGGCGGACCATCATCTGATGAATATAAGACCGTTGATTTCGCCAATACGCTGGAGGTCAACATGACGGCCACAGCGGACCTTTGCTACGGCTTTTACGAAGCCTTGAAAGCGAGCGCCGGCGCAGTCATCAACCTCAGTTCTATTGGCGGCTATATTGGCATGCGCGACTTCCCGGCCTATAGCGCCAGCAAGCACGCGATCGGTGGTTTCACCATGTCGTTGGCCGATAAATGGGCCCGCGACAATATCCGCGTCAACGCTATTGCGCCGGGATTTATTGAAACCCGTTCGATTGATTGGGCGCGCAGTAATCCAGATGTCGAAAAAGGTGTTCTAAATTCAATTCCCCTTCGTCGTTTTGGTACACCGGAAGATATCGCAAATGCCGCGTTGTTTTTGGCGTCGCCACAAGCGGCCTATGTGGTCGGTCATAACATGGTCGTCGATGGCGGCTATCTGTTGCGTTAGGAGAGTATCATGAGCAAAAAACCCGTCTGCCTTATTCTTGGCGCCGGTGCCGGTATTGGCGGCAATGTCGGCAAAAAATTCGCCAAAGAAGGTTATCACACCGTGCTGGCGCGGCGTAGCGATGAAGACGGGTTAAATAAGCTGGTTACAGATATCAGAGAAGCCGGTGGCAGCGCAACAGGTCGCATGGTTAATGCGGTTGAGGAAAACGCAATTGAAGACCTGATTGCCGATGTCGAAAACAATGAAGGTCCGATTGAGGTCGTGCTTTTCAATCTCGGCGCACAATTTGGCGACCGCACCCTCGCCGACACCAGCTATAAGTTATTTGAATTGGGCTGGCGCATGACCAGCTTCGCTCTGTTTCGCCTCGCCAAAACACTTGTGCCGGTGATGGAAGCTCGCGGCGGCGGCAAAATACTTGTAACTTCGGCCACCTCATCCATGCGCGGCAATGCCGGCCAACACGCACATGCAGCAGCAGTCGGTGGGCGACGCATGCTGTGCCAGACCCTCAATGCAGAATTATCCATAAAGGGTATCCATATCTGCCATATCTATATTGATGCACCTATTGAAGCGCCGGATACGCTGGGCAAGCTGATGGGTGAGGAAGCCTATGGCAAACTTTTGGAAGCGCGCTCAAACGGTAAAGATGGCATGGTCATTCCGGAAAAAGTCGCCGAAACATATTACCACATTGCACACCAGCATCGTTCGGCATGGACAACCGAAGTCGACATCAGGCCCTTCTCTGAACAACCTTGGTGGAACAATTGATTGGCCCCATTCGCATCTTTGAATAAAGGAAAGCTCATGACCTCAGTAACCGATGCGATCGCCAATCGCCGTTCGACACGCGGCTATTCGGATATGACTGTGCCGCAAGATATCATCAGAGAGGTTTTGGATATTGCCCGCCTGGCACCATCCAATTCAAATACCCAGCCTTGGCATATCGCTATTGCTTCGGGCGATGCGCGCGATCGATTGCAAACCGCCATTCTCGATTATATTGACAGCGGGCAGCCACCGCATCCTGAATGGCCGGCCGGCGGTGTCGGCCTGACCGGTGAATATAAAGAGCGGCAATATAATTGCGCTTACACCTATTACGATGCTCTGGGCATTGCCCGCGAAGACAAAATGGAGCGCGCCCTGACGGTTTTGAAGAATTGGGAGTTTTTCGGCGCGCCACATGTTGCCTTTATTTCCATGCCGAAGACGATGAACCGAGCCAATGCGGTTGACCTCGGCATATTTCTGCAATCCATCATGCTGCTATTTGCTGAGCGCGGCATTGGCTGTATTCCGCAAGGGGCGCTGGCCGCCTTCCCCGACCCGGTGCGCGAGATTTGCGACATACCTGAAGACAACGGCATTGTCGTCGGTCTGTCATTCGGCTATCCGGATGACACAGCGAGCATCAATGAAGTGTATCAAAAACGCTGTTCGCTGGATGAGATTGCCAGCTTCGTTTCCTGACCTGCCCTCTAACCGGCCAGCACCGCATCAATGAGGTTTTCCAATTGCTGCGGAAAGGCCGCCTGCAAGTCTTGATAAGCGTCGCTGCCGAAAATACCGGTCAGGGTTGGTCGCGAAATGGCGAAATAATTGACCGCCCCCAAAAGCTGATACACCGCCGCCAGAGCCTCCGCCTGCTGCATGTGCTGCTTGGCCGGTATGGCGCGCAGCATATCTGTCAGCCCGGTAAGAAAGTCACGCAAATACCAATTCTCAGCCGCCTCGGCGCGCTCATTATTATCCAGCAGCTCGCGCATAATCAGCGCCGTGCGTTGCACGGCTTCAGGTGTCGGTGCCGCCAATGTCATCAAATAAGACTTCAACTGGGTGGCCGCGTCGGCCTCGGATTGCACAACCGCCTGCTGCGCTTGCCGATAATCCTGCGAGATACGCTCCAGCACCGCGCCATAGAGTTTTTCTTTGCTGCCGAAATGATGCAGCAAGGCCTGCTTGGTGATGGTCAACTCGCCGGCAATGGCGGCAATGCTGACGCCATCAAAACCGCTTTCGGCAAACAAGGCCTCGGCCGCATTGAGAAGTTCCGCTCGTGTATCGCGCTGCATTGACTGCCCTTCCTGCTTGACACTTACCAATTGGTAAGCTACCACCTTACCATACGGTAAGCAACCTATAGGGGATATCGCCATGGACCGCAAAACCGAATTGGACCTGATTGACGAATTGCTGGCGTTGAAGCAAGACAACGCGCCGTTTCTCGATGAAAAAGCGACGCAAAACCCGGTGACGCATTACACCAGCCAAAGCCGCTTTGAGGCAGAGACACAAAGTATTTTTGCCGCTCTGCCCAATTGCGCCGCGCATGCCAGCGAATTGGCCAATCCGGGCGATTTTGTGCGCCGCGAGATTGCCGGTCGCTCGGTGCTGCTGACCTGCGATAAGGACGGCCAAGTGCGCGCCTTTTTGAATGTGTGCCGCCATCGTGGCACCCGCTTGGTCGATGATGAGGCGGGCTGCAAGCATCGCTTTTCTTGCCCCTATCACGCATGGACCTATGCCAATAGTGGCAAGTTGATTGTGGCGCCGCATTTTGACAGCGGCTTTCCGGAAGCAGATAAAACGCAATTCGGGCTGACGCAATTGCCCTGCACGGTGCGCTTTGGCCTAGTCTGGGTGATTGCCGACCCGGCGCAAAATGTCGATATAGATGCCTATTTCACCGAAATGGCGGATGAGCTGGAAGCGCTTGGCATGGCCGATATGGTGATTGCATGCGAAGATATCAAACCGCTCAACGCCAATTGGAAAATCCTCGTTGAGGGCGGCATTGAAGCTTATCACTTCAAAGTGGCGCATCGCGATACCATTGGCCCGTATTTCGAAGATAATTTGTCGTCTTATCGCTGTGTCGGCCAGCATATGCGCTCGGTTTTGCCACGCACCAGCATGGCCAAGCTAACGTCGGAAACCCGCGACAGCTGGCGGCTGCGCGACCATGCCAATGTGCTGTATACGCTGTTTCCGACCACGCAAATGCTGGTGCAACAAGACCATATTGTGCTGATTACATCGCAGCCGGTGGCGACCGATAAATCGGTTCTGCGCCTGTCAACCTTGGTGCCGAAAGATCGCGTTGAAGAAACCGCCTATTGGCAACGCAACCACACCATCACCATGACGACGCTGGATGAGGACTTTGCCATTGGTGAAAGCATTCAAAACAGCCTGGCGACCGGCGCCAACACACATATGACTTTTGGCCGCTTTGAGGGAGCGCTGACCAAATTTAATGAAATGGTTGAAGCCCGCCTCGATTAGCCGAGGGCCTTATCGCGCCCCATGCAGATAATCGACGGCGGTTTTAGCGATGCCCATACGGGCAATCAAACGGCGACACGCGGCTTCGATTTGCCCCGGTGTTGATTGGTGTGGCAATAGCGCGAACAAGTCGGAATTGCCGGGTACCACCATTGTGAAATGACCGTCATGGAAGGCGGCGCGCAAATAGACCGGCGTCACGCCATAAGTGCGCGGAAACAGGGACGGGATAGCCAGCAGATTATCGCAAAATGCCGGATTGATAAGCCGCCGCGCCAACTCCTCATCTGCCGTATAGACCTCAAATTTACGCTCAAATTCTTTATGCTCGAAGGCCACCTGCTTGCGCTCAGAAAACAGGGCGCGAAACAGATTAAACAACCGCCCATAATCCGATTTAATAACGACATCGCCTTCAAACTCTATCGGTACGGTGACATCCATAACGAAGAAATACTGGCTGCCTTCATTTTTGCCGCTGCCGCTGGTCAGGCAAATATTGAACAGTTCCAGCGCGCAATCGCGATAAGTGCCGGTGTAGTGATTGCTCAGCCTGCGGCGACCATGCGGCATCACATCCAAGGTCTGCATTTGGTTGATGATATAGGTGGCGTTTTTGTCATTCTCCGCAGCCAACAAAATATCGCCATAATGGTCGCTGACCACGCGCTTAAGAAAATCATCAAAAGACCCCTGCACTTTCGACAGCGGATAGCTGATGGAGACAATGGCGACGACCATCAAAATGAAAGTAAGGACGAAGGGAACCCTGCCCATATCCGGCCAGACCGACAACATCCATGCCGACAACGGGCCGCTGAGGACATAAGCCAGCAAAATGCAAATTGGAATGCCGGCAACCGCCAACCATAGACGCGGCATGAAAGCTGTGCGGTAAGCGCCGAGACTAGGTTCGATTTCCTTATCCCAAAGGGCGGCAAAACCCTGCTCCAAATCGGTATTTTCAACAAACGCCATGCACTCTACTCCGCACGCAAAATAATATTCGCCACCAGACCAAAACGACCCATATCAGTCAAGGAAGAGAATTTTGCTTCGGGAGTTTGGCGTGTCACAGCCCATCATTGTGTGGTTCCGTCAGGATTTAAGGTTGGACGATAATCCGGCCCTCGAAGCAGCACTCGAAACCGGCAAACCCATCCTCCCCCTTTTCATTGATGATAATGACGGCTGTCGACAGCAGGGAAACATGTCCTTGTGGTGGCGCAATCGCAGCCTCACCGCCTTGCAAGACAGCCTCGCTGCGCGTGGCAGCCGTTTGATACTGCGGCACGGCGCAGCGGCAGACATTATCGGCCAATTGGTCACTGACACCGGCGCCGCCGGTGTGTATTGGAACCGGCAATATGACGCCGAAGGGATTGCCCGCGACAGCCGATTGAAAGAAACACTGAAACAACGCGACCTCGATGTCGAAAGCTTCAACAGCCACCTACTGTTCGAACCATGGGAAATCGTTTCCAAATCGACCGGCGGCCCGTTTCGCGTCTTCACGCCGTTTTGGCGCGCCTGCCGCGCGCATGGCATAGACAGCCGCGTATGGGACGCTCCGGCGCAAATTCCGGCACCGACAAGCTGGCCGACCGGCGACACGCTGGCACCGATAACCGCACCCGAAGCGGCCGATATGTTGCAAGAATGGCACCCCGGTGAGGCCGGTGCCCGTGCCGCGCTGAGTGTGTTTCTGACACAAAACGCGCATGGCTATGGCGAACGGCGCAATCTTCCGGCCGAACCGGCAACTTCACGCCTCAGCCCGCATTTGCGCTGGGGCGAGATAAGCCCGAAGCGCATTGTTGCCGAAACGCTGGCTGCCGATTTGGCACAAGATGACAGCGACAAATTTCTCTCTGAGGTGGGTTGGCGCGAATTCGCTTACGGGCTGCTGTTTCAAAACCCGACCATGGGCACGGTCAGCCTGCAAGAAAAGTTTGAAGCTTTTCCGTGGCGTGATGCACCGGATGATTTGCAAGCGTGGAAGCGCGGCGAGACCGGTTATCCCATCGTCGATGCGGGAATGCGCGAATTGCGCCGCACCGGCTATATGCACAATCGGGTGCGGATGATTACCGCCAGCTTTTTGGTCAAACATTTGCTGATTGACTGGCGTGAAGGCGAGAAATGGTTTTGGGAGTGCCTGTTGGACGCCGACCCGGCCAACAACACCGCAAGCTGGCAATGGGTGGCCGGATGCGGCGCTGATGCAGCGCCTTATTTCCGTATCTTTAACCCGATTTTGCAGGGCCCAAAATTTGATAAGGACGGCGTTTACACCAAGAAATGGTGTCCGGAATTATCGGCACTGAGCGGCAAGGTGCTGTTCTCACCATGGACGGCACCGTCTGACCTTTTGTCAGATGCGCCGCCCTATCCGGCCCCTATCGTCAATCATCCGGCGGCGCGCGAACGCGCTTTGGCCAGTTTCAAATCGCTTTCTTAGAGTTGCGTCTGTAGTCAGGAGTATCCCCCATGAATATCGCCATTATCGGCGCCGGCATCTCCGGCAATGTGGCCGCTCATTTTCTATCGCGCGAGCATAAGGTCACGGTGTTTGAAAAGCGCAATCGGGCCGGTGGCCACAGCGCGACGGTGGATATTGACTATGACGGCACGCCGCTTGCGGTCGACACCGGTTTTATTGTTTATAATGAGCTGAATTATCCCGGTCTGGTGGCCTTGTTTGACGCGCTGAAGGTCGAAACCGAGGCCAGCGATATGAGCTTTGCTTTTTCAGCCGATAATGGCCGCTTTGAATGGTCGGGGCAGTCTCTGCGAGCGGTGTTTGCGCAAAAGCGTAATTGGCTGAACCCGATTTTCTGGCTGATGCTGCGCGATATTTTCAAATTCAACAAGCTGGCCGCGCAAGATCATGAAGGCGGTCAGCTGGGTGATGAAAGCCTCGGCACCTGGCTGCAACGCAAGCGGCTGAGCGGCATTTTCATCCGCCGCTATTTGCTGCCCATGGGGGCCGCCATTTGGTCAACCCCGGCCGATGAGATTATGAATTTTCCGGCCGCCAGCTTTTTGCAGTTTTTCTACAATCACCGGCTGATCAATCATGACCGTCCGGTTTGGCGTACGGTCAGTAATGGCTCGCGGCAATATGTCGAAAAAATCACTGCAAGTTATAAAGACACGCTGCATCTCGATGCTGAGGTGACGGAAGTGAAACGCCTCGATGCCGGGGTCGCCGTCACGGCCAAAGGCGAGACGCATATTTTCGACGAGGTGATATTCGCCTGTCATAGCGACCAGACGCGCGCCATTCTCAGCGATGCGACCGACGAAGAAGCAGCTATTTTACAAGCCGTGCGCTATCGTCCGAATGATGTTTATCTGCACCGTGATGAAAAGCTGATGCCAAAGCGCAAGGTCACTTGGTCGTCTTGGAATTACATGACGCATAAGGGCATGGAAGCCGATGTGATGACCGTCAGCTATTGGATGAACCGGCTGCAAAATATCGACCCGGCACTGCCGGTGTTTGTGACGCTTAACCCGCCACAAGCGCCCGATGCCGACAAAACCTTTGGCCATTATGTTTATGACCACCCGCAATTTGATGCCGCCGCCATGGCAGCACAACGCGCCCTCTCCGCCGTGCAAGGCAAACATCGGGCTTGGTTTTGCGGCGCTTGGACCGGCTTTGGCTTTCACGAAGACGGCCTGCAATCAGCCATGCGGGTTATCGACCAAATAAGCGCGCGCAGCACAGATGCCGCCAAGCCGGAGGCCGCTGAATAATGCAGCAAGAGCCGGAAAATGCGCTTTATGTCGGCACGGTGCGCCATGCGCGCTATCGGCCGAAGACGCATCGGTTCAGCTATCGTGTTTTCTCAACCTTGTTTGATGTCGATGCGCTCGACAGCAATACGTTTGGCTTGTCGCTTTTATCGGTCAACCGTTTCAATTTGTTCAGTATAAGGCTGGCCGACCACGGCGCTAAAGACGGCAGCAAGCTGCGCCCATTTGTCGAAAGCATGCTGCAGGAAGCCGACTTACCGGCCCCCGACAAGATTTTCATTCTGTGCTATCCGCGCATGTTCGGCTTCGCCTTTAATCCGCTGACCGTCTATTACTGCCTGACCGGTGGCCGAATAAGCAGCATGGTCTATGAGGTGCGCAATACGTTTGGCGACGACCATATTTACGTCGTCTCCTTGGCTGAAGACAGCGCTGAGACGCCGACCCTTCACGCTCGCGATAAACAAATGCATGTCTCGCCCTTCATCGGCATGCAGGCACGCTATCATTTTTCAACCGCGCTGCCCGACGACACTTTGCGTCTGGTCATTCGCGAAACTCAGGATGCGCAACCGCTTTTGGTGGCCAGCTTTGTCGGTGACAAACGGCCGCTTAGCGACAAGCAGTTATTGCGCGCATTCCTTACCCACCCGTTAATGACGGTCAAGGTTTTGGTTGCAATTCATTATGAGGCTGCCAAACTGTTTTTGAAGGGCGTGCCGTTTATTCGCCGCCCTGAACCGTCTCAAAGCCGGCACAGCATTTAGTGGCAGGAGGATGGCATGAGCAAAACAGAACCTGAGCAACAGGTCGCCCTAGATACCGGAGCAAAGCTTCCGGCGTCAGCGAGATTTTTATCGCTTTTTCTCAATCAATTGAAAGACGGAAGATTGCTGATTGAACTGCCCGATGGGCCGGTTTTACAATTCGGCACCGCCGCTGCGGGCGACACCAGCCCGCCATCCGTTATTCGCGTGCATGATACGGCCATGTTCCGCCGTGTTATCCGGCATGGCTCTATGGGCTTTGCCGAGGCCTATATGGACGGGCAATGGAGCACGCCCGACCTCAGTAAATTGCTGATTATGCTGAACCGCAATATGAGCCACATTCATAATACGATTGATCGCAACAAGCTGACCAATTGGCTGAACCGTCTCATCCATATCCTGCGGCCCAATACGCGTGAAGGCTCGAAACGCAATATTCACGCCCATTATGACCTCGGCAATGAGTTTTACAGCCTGTGGCTCGACGCCAGCATGACCTATAGCTCGGCGCTGTTTCGTGACAGCCAGCAAAGCTTACGCGACGCGCAGGCCGCCAAATATCGTGCCTTATGCGAAAGCGCCGATATCGGCCCCGATGACCACGTGCTGGAAATCGGTTGCGGCTGGGGTGGCTTTGCAGAATTTGCCGCCCGCGAGATTGGCTGCAAAGTCACCGGCATCACCATTTCGCAGCAGCAATTGGACTATGCGAAAAACCGCATCGCCATGGCCGGTCTCGGCGATAAGGTGGATTTCCAATTCCGCGACTATCGTGATGTCACCGCGCAATATGACCGTATTGTCTCGATTGAGATGTTTGAGGCGGTCGGCGAAAGCTATTGGCCGGTCTATTTCGAGCAGATTAGGAAATTGCTCAAGCCGGGCGGCCGTGCCGGGTTGCAAATCATCACCATCGCCAATGACCGCTTTGCCGCCTATCGCAAAAAGGCTGACTTCATTCAGCGTTATATTTTTCCCGGCGGCATGCTGCCCTCACCGGAAAAACTGTCGGCGCAATTTGACCGCGCCGGGCTGAGCTTGCTGCAACGTGAAGATTTTGCGCAAGACTATGCCCGCACGCTGGCGGAATGGCATGAGAAGTTTCTCGCCGTTTGGCCGGAGGTCGAGGCGCTGGGCTTTGATAAACGCTTCAAGCAAATGTGGCGCTATTATCTGTCCTATTGCGAGGCCGGTTTCAGCACCGGATCCATCGACGTGTCGCATTTCACGCTGCAGCACAAATGGGCGCCTAGCGGTTTGGTGAGGTAACCTTGCCGACCAGTTTTACATACAGCACGCGCGGCAATAAATTGATGAGCCGCAGCAGATAGGTAAAACGCTTGGGAAAAGCGATATGCATCTTATTGCGGGCCAGCCCATCGGCAATGCGTTTGGCCGCCTCTTCCGCTTCAATGATAAACGGCATGGGAAATTCGTTAACATCGGTGGCAGGCGTGTGCACAAAGCCCGGCGCCACGGCACTGACATACACGCCATTAGCTTGCAAATCCATGGCCAATGACTCGGCCATATTGAGCAGTGCCGCTTTCGATGCACCATAAGCCGCCGAAGTGCCCAAACCGCCATAACCGGTAACCGATGCGACAAGGCAAATTTGCCCCTGCCCGCGCGCTACCATGGCCGGAATAAGCGGCGCCAGCCCGTTAACCGTGCCGGTGAGATTGACATCAAACGTGCGGTCAAACAGCGTCGCATCGAAATCGGGCAACGCAGTCGGCAAATAAATACCGGCATTCAAAACCGCCACGGCAATCGGCGCCACTTGCGCTTCAATGGCTCTGGCAGTGGCCGCCATGCCGTCGCGGTCGGTCACATCACAGGCAAAGGCATGAATATTTTCATGGCCATCGGCCAAAGCCTGCAAATCGGCTTCGCGGCGCGCCGAAATGGCGACTTGCCAGCCACGCCCCGCCATCTCCAAAGCCAAGGCCGCGCCAATGCCTGATGAGGCACCGGTAATCCATACGCAACCATGCTGCGGCGTCATAATGGTCATGAAAGCTCTCCGACTGTTAAGGGCGTTTCCACTCCTTACGTGGCGGCAGCTCAGTCGGATTAACTGCCGAGATGTATAAGGTGTAGCCACCGCGAGAAAACTTGGTCTGCACCCAGCGACCGGCATCGGTGTACCAGATATCAAGCTTCAACTTGCCGATGGTGCGAAAGCGGGTGGCTTCCACTTGGCCGATTTTCAAATTCAGCGTCTCACGGCCGATTTCTTGCGTCTCGGTTTTCAACAAACGGCCATCTTGCGAACTGACAAGCAATGGCTGGCGCACGAAATTTGGGTCGAAATAGCTGGTTGAATGAGTAACGCCCTGCAGGTCGCCCTTATATTTCGTGCCGCTTCCGGTCAGCTCCCCATCTTGCAGGTTAAGCCGCGTAAACACATCGCCGCCATTATTATTGGTCTTAGAGATCAACTCGATAAGCCGCCCATCGCGCCATAATTCGCGATTCTCGTGCTGGTATCGGAAAAGCGGTATCGGCCCCAGTTTCAAAACCAACTCGACATGAATATTGGCCACCACATCGCCATTATCCAATTGCTCAAACTCAATGGTCTGAAAGCCAAGCCGCTTGCCTTTGCGGGTAATTTCGTAGGCCAAAATATTGCTGTCAGGAATGCCGCCGCGCCAATCGGTTGAAAGGTTGGCGCCAAACGCCACAGCGGCCTGCGGGGCCGCCAGCAGTAATAATGCAGAAATGAGGAAAGCCTTAACGGCCGAAGAAATCGCGGACGATGCGTCCAAAGCTGTCTGTGAAACGAAGTGCGCCATCAGTCACTGCCAAGCAAATACAATCTTCTGAACCCTCAGCGCGCGGGCGGTGCTGAATATGTTGGTCAGCCAGTGCCAGTTCGCCGCGTTCATATAAACGATTACCGTCACGAAACGCACCACGCAACACCAAAGTCGCCTCAATACCCTTATGGGTGTGGCGTGGTGAGGCTTTACCGGGCTTGATTTTCAGCAATTTGACGCTCTCGCCCGTATCGCCGATGGGCAATGTTACTTGGCGCACGCCGGGATAGGCAAAACGCCACTTCTCATCCTCAATCGGCTTGTCCAAAATGGCCCGCAAGGGCGCCGGCAAATCGGCATTCAGTTCATCAGAGGTTGTTTCTTGGGTCGGCGCTTCTTCTTCATCGCTATCGAGCAAAGCCAGCGCGGCGTCCAAAGCGCTGTCGGTCATTTTTGCCGGTTCCGATTCATCCAGCAAAACACCATTAACCTGTTCCAGCGTCTGCATTTGCTGACGCGCCGCCGGAGACAAAGTTATATAGCTGGCCATTAAGACGGCCATACCGTGTCCAAGATCGCCTGCTGCGTATTGCGCGACCAAAGACTCCAAGCTAGGGCTAAGTGGCAAGTGAGCGTTCAAAAATCTTCTCTTTTGTCTTCTACCAAAAAACAGTATCGATATAAATTACGATATAAATCACAATTCGGATTAGACCAGCGCAAAATTTAATACATCGGGAGCAATCATGCAATTTCACAATAATATGATTGAAGCAATCGGCAACACACCGCTTATCAAGCTGCAAAAGGCTTCAGAGGAAACCGGCTGCAACATTCTTGGCAAAGCGGAGTTTATGAACCCCGGTCAATCGGTAAAAGACCGCGCCGCGCTGTTCATCGTCAAAGATGCGGTTGATAAAGGCCTTTTGAAACCGGGCGGCACAATTGTCGAAGGCACGGCCGGTAATACCGGCATCGGTATTGCGCTGGTCGCCAATGCGCTGGGCTATAAATCGGTGATTGTTATTCCCGAAACGCAAAGCCAAGAGAAAAAAGACATGCTGCGACTGGCCGGGGCGGAGCTGATTGAAGTGCCTGCCGTGCCTTATGCGGATGACAATAATTACGTCAAATATTCCGGTCGCTTGGCCGCCGAGCTGAACGAAAAGCATGAAGCCGGTGCCATTTGGGCCAACCAGTTTGACAATGTGGCCAACCGGCAGGCGCATATTGAAACCACCGGCCCTGAGATTTGGCGGCAAACCGAGGGCAAGGTGGACGGCTTTACCTGCGCCATCGGCACCGGCGGCACACTGGCCGGCACCGGCATTTATTTGAAGCAGCAAAACGCCAATATTCGCATTGCTGCCGCCGACCCGATGGGCGCCAATATGTATCACTGGTACAAGCATGGCGAATTGCGCAGCGAAGGCACATCAATTACCGAGGGCATTGGCCAAGGCCGTGTTACTGCCAATTTGGAAGACGCGCCGATTGATGATGCCTATCAAATCCCCGACGCTGAGGCGCTGCCGATTGTCTTCGACTTGTTGAAAGATGAAGGGCTGGTGCTTGGTGGTTCTAGCGGTATCAACATTGCCGGTGCCATGCGCATGGCGAAAGACCTTGGCCCCGGCCACACCATTGTTACCATTTTGTGCGATTACGGCACACGCTATCAATCAAAGCTGTTCAATCCGGCCTTTTTGAAAGAGCAAGGCCTGCCCGCCCCTGATTGGCTGTAAACCGTGACACGCCTGCAGACCATCGTCACCCATTTGGCTATGGAGCCGCCCTATCGGCAGCCCATGGGTGAGATTGTTTGGCCGCAAGGCGTCAGCTTTACCCGCGTCAGCAATATGCCGTTGGACGGCTATCGTGCGCTTTATGACCGGGTCGGTCGCAAATGGCACTGGGTCAATCGGCGCAAACTGACCGACCGGCAATTGGCGACGCTTATTCATCACCCGGCGACCGAGATTTATGTGCTGGCGCGGGACGGCCAATCTATTGGCTATGTCGAATTGAACTTTCGCCTGTTTCCGCAGGTTGAAATTGTTTTCGTCGGCTTGGTGGAAGAGGAAATCGGCAAGGGCTTGGGGCCGCTTATGGTCAAACAGGCTTTGCAATTAATAACCGCACGGGCGCCACAAAGGGTAATTATTCAAACCTGCACGCTCGACCACCCGTCCGCCCTATCGCTGTATCAAAAGCTCGGCTTCACCGCTTACAATCGCAAGCAAGTAGAGATTGTCGATAACTAGACTAGTGCGACAGCACTTGGCTCAAAAACAGCTTGGTGCGTTCATTTTGCGGATTTGAGAAAAACGCTTCCGGTGCGTTTTCTTCAACAATCTCGCCATCATCCATAAAGATAACCCGGTCAGCGACCTGCCGCGCAAAGCCCATTTCATGGGTAACGCAAATCATCGTCATGCCGTCTTCAGCCAGCTCGACCATCACATCCAGCACTTCCTTAATCATTTCCGGGTCAAGCGCTGAGGTCGGCTCGTCAAACAGCATAATGTCAGGGTTCATGCATAGCGCGCGGGCAATCGCCACGCGCTGTTGCTGGCCACCGGATAATTGACCGGGAAATTTATCCGCCTGGTCGGGAATGCGCACCCGCTCAAGATATTTGCGCGCCTGCGCCTCGGATTCTTCCTTCGGGGTTTGCTTGACCCAAATCGGAGCCAGCGTGCAATTGTCCAGCACGCTCATATGCGGAAACAAATTGAATTGCTGAAACACCATGCCGACATTGGAACGAATATCCTCAAGGTTTTTTTGCGAACCGTCGAGCACCGTGCCCTGTACTTCAATCATCCCCTCTTGATGCTGCTCCAACCGATTGATGCACCGAATGAGTGTTGACTTGCCACTACCGGAAGGGCCGCAAATGACGATTTTCTCGCCGGAGGTGACGGTCAAATCAATATCGCGCAGCACATGAAAATTGCCGAACCATTTGTTCATTTTCTCTATACGGATAACGGGCGTGCTCATGGGTTAGCTCTTTTTGTCGGTTGAGAGATGGTGTTCCATAAATATCGAATAGCGCGACATGGCAAAACAGAATGCCCAAAATACGCCACCGGCAAACACATAGCCGGTAATATGGGTTTCCGGTGTCGCCCAGCTGGCATCGGTAAAGTGCAATTGCACAATACCCAGCAGGTCAAACAGGCCGATAAAGGTGTTCACAATACCCGGAATGACCAGCTTCAGCGCTTGCGGCAACACAATCAGGCGGGTCGTCTTCCAATAGCCGAAGCCAAGCGCCGGCGCCGCCTCATATTGCCCTTTCGGTATCGCCTGCAAACCACCGCGCACCACCTCGGCCATATAAGCCGATGAAAACAGCGCGACGCCGATAAGGCAGCGCACCAGCTTGTCGAAGTTTACCCCATCCGGCAAAAACAGCGGCAGCATAACGCTGGCCATAAACAACACGGTAATCAGCGGCACACCGCGAAAAATCTCGATAAAGCCGATGCACAGCGCCCGCACAATCGGCAGCTCGGACCGCCGCCCCAAAGCCAGCAGGATGCCTAGCGGCAGTGAGGCGACAATGCCGGTAATCGCCACCACCAGCGTCACCAACAGCCCACCCCAATCTTCGGTGCCGACCTCGACCAGACCAAACGGCCCGCCGGTCAGCATGACAAAGGTGAAGAGCGGGTAAAAGCCGAGCAGGAAAACAACATTGGCCTGTTTGTAAGGCGCGCGCGGCATCAGCATTGGAATAAGGCCCAGCAGCCCAAGCGCAAACACCCAATCGACGCGCCAGCGTTCAGCCTCCGGATAGCGGCCATAAATAAACTGGCCGAATTTCGCCTCAATAAACGGCCAGCACGCCCCCTGCACATCTTTCAGGCAGGCCGTGCGGTCTGCGCCGGAGAAGCTGGCATCGATTATCGCCCATCCAAAAACCGCCTCAGCGATATAAACGATAAGACCGACCGCAATCAGGGTCAGCGCCGTGTCAAACTTGCTGGCGAATATATTTGCCCGCGCCCAACCGACAAAGCCGACCGTATTGGCCGGCGCCGGACGCGGTGGTGTGGGGGTAAAGGCGGCACTCATGTGTTTTGCCCGACCAGCGCCATACGCGCATTATAGCGGTTCATTGCCCAAGAGGTGAGCAGGCTCAGACTGAGATAAATCATCATGGTAATAAAGATAATCTCAACCGCTTGGCCGACCTGTGTCAGCGTGGTGCCGGCAAATACCGAGACAATATCGGGATAGGCAATCGCCACAGCCAGCGACGAGTTTTTCGTCAGATTGAGATATTGGCTGGTCAGCGGCGGGATGATGACCCGCAGGGCCTGCGGAATAACCACCAAACGCAGCGCACGGTTTTCCGGCAGCCCCAAAGCGGCGGCGGCCTCGCGCTGGCCTTTATTGACGGACTCAATACCGGCGCGCACAATTTCAGCAATGAATGATGCGGTGTATAGGCTCAAAGCCAGCAACAGGGCAGCAAATTCCGGAATAACCGCAATGCCGCCGCGATAGTTAAAGCCTTTTAGGGCCGGCACATCGAGGGCAAACGGCCAACCGGCAATCAGCGCGGCAACCGCCAGTGACGCCAGCAAAACGGCAGCCACCGGACGCCAAACCGGCAAGCCGGTGCCATGCTGCAACTGATGCCGCGATGCGCGCCGCTGCAACCAAACCAGCGCCGCGATTGTCAGCCCCAAAGCAGCCCCATACCAAGCGGCCCCGGCCCCAAATTCAATGGCCGGCAGCATGATTCCGCGATTGCTGAGAAACACGCTGTCGCCGATTGAGACGGCGCGACGCGGCGATGGCAAATTGCGCAACACGCCGAAATACCAAAACATGATTTGCAGCAACAAAGGCACATTGCGGAAAATCTCGACATAGACCATGGCGATTTTATTGATCAGCCAATTATTCGATAAGCGCGCCACACCCAGCCCGAAGCCGAGTACTGTGGCCAGCGCAATGCCCAGCACAGAGACCAACAATGTGTTCAGCAGACCGACCGCCAAAACGCGCGCGAAACTGTCATCCTCGGTATATTCAATCAGCGTCTGATTGATACCGAAACCGGCCCGCTCCGACAGAAAATCGAAGCCGGAATTGATGTTTTGCCGCTCAAGGTTGCTTTGCACATTGGCGACCAGCCAAATCATGGCCAGCAGCAATGCGCCCAAAACAAGCCCCTGCAGCAGTACATCACGGCGCAGCAGGTTGGATTTCAGTTTCTGCAAAATAATGTCGTCTCGTCAGCTATTAGCGGATTGGCGGGGCGTATTGCAGGCCGCCGTCTTTCCATTGGGCGTTGACCCCGCGCTTAATGGCAAGCGGTGTGTTGATGCCAACATTTCGCTCGAAAATTTCGCCGTAATTGCCGACCTGTTTGATGATTTGCAAAGCCCAATCGGCGCGAATGCCCATATTGGCGCCAAATGTACCATCCAGCCCCAGCAGGCGGCGAATGGCCGGGTTTTTGGAAGCTTTCATCTTTTCGGCATTTTTCGAGGTGACGCCCAATTCTTCAGCATTGACGGTGGCATAATGCGTCCACGCAACAATATCGCCCCATTGGTCATCGCCCTGGCGAACGGCCGGGCCAAGCGGTTCTTTGGAAATGATTTCCGGCAGCACGATATGGGCCGACGGTGTGGTCAGCTTCAAGCGTTGCGCATACAAGGCTGAGCTGTCGGTGGTATAGGCATCGCAGCGCCCGCTATTGTAAGCAGCAACCGCTTCATCGGCTTTTTCAAAGGCGACAATCTCATATTGCATTTTATTGGAGCGGAAGAAGTCAGCCGCATTGAGTTCGGTGGTGGTGCCTTGGTTGGTGCACAGCGAAGCGCCGTCCAATTCCATCGCGCTGGTGACGCCCAAATCTTTGCGCACCATAAAGCCTTGCCCGTCATAATAATTGACGGCACGGAAATCGACACCAAGGCCGGTGTCACGATGCATTGACCAAGTTGTGTTGCGGGCGATGATATCAACCTCGCCGGATTGAATGGCGGTAAAACGCTCTTTGGCCGATAGCGGCACGAATTTGGCTTTCTTGGCGTCTCCGAAAATGGCGGCAGCGACACCACGGCACAAATCAACATCCATGCCGCTCCAATTGCCTTTGTCATCGGGGTTGGAAAAGCCCGGCAGACCCTGCGACACGCCACACTTCAAATGACCGCGCTTTTTGACGATATCCAGAGTGGAATCAGCCGCCTGCGCGGAAAGAGAAACAGCGGCCCCAACCAGAGCGCCGATAAAAACTTTGCTGAACGTTTGCATAACCAACCTCATTTGCGAATAATGGCACTGACCTTAGCAAATCCGAGCCGAAAGAAAACAGTGAAAGACGAAACCAAAGCCATTCATGCCGGGCGCAAATCAGCGCAGTTCGACGGAGCCGTCAACACGCCGGTCTATCACGCCTCAACCATTCTCTATCCTTCACTGGCAGCCATTCGCGGCCGCGAGCCGATGAATTACACCTATGGCCGCCGCGGTACGCCGACCACCGCAGCCTTGGAAGAGGCGGTCAGCGAGATGGAAAATGCCGACGGCACGGTGTTGACGCCATCGGGTGCCGCCGCCGTATCATTAACCCTACTGGCCGGTCTGCAAGCCGGACAACATTTGCTGATGGTTGATAGCGTGTATGAGCCGACACGCAAATTTTGCGACCGCTTTCTGGCCGATATGGGCATTGAGACGCAATATTATGATCCGCTTATCGGCGGCGATATCAGCAAGCTCATCCGCGACAATACCGGTATGATTTTTATGGAAAGCCCCGGCTCGCAGACCTTCGAGGTGCAGGATGTGCCGGCCATTGTGGCGGCCGCCAAAGCACGCGGCGTCAAAACCGCCATCGACAATACATGGGCGACACCGCTGCACTTCAAACCGCTTGACCACGGTGTTGATTATTCCATGCAGGCGGCGACCAAATATATTGTTGGTCATGCCGATGCGTTACTTGGCACGGTGGCGGCCAAGGGCGACACGCACACAAAATTGCGCGCCACACACGGCCTGCTGGGCCTGTGCGCCGGACCCGACGATGTGTTTCTGGCGTTGCGCGGTTTGCGCACCATGCCGACGCGCATGAAACAGCACCAGCAATCGGCCCTGCATATGGCGCAATGGTTGCAGTCGCTGCCTTTCGTGCGGCGGGTGTTTTATCCCGCCCTGCCCGGCGCACCGGGGCATGATTTATGGCAACGCGACTTCACCGGCGCCGCCGGATTATTTTCTTTTGAACTGGACCCATGCAGCGAAGAGCAATTGGCCGCCATGCTGGACCATCTCGACTTGTTCGGCATGGGCTATAGCTGGGGCGGCTTTGAAAGCCTGATTGTGCCATGTGTGATACCGCGCACCGCCGCGCCGTTTGAGACCGAGGGGCAAATGTTGCGCGTCTCAATCGGGCTGGAGCATGTCGATGATTTGAAGGCCGACCTGCTGGCCGGCTTTAGCCGCGCCGGTTACCCCGCTTAATAGCCGGGAATAAAATTATCGGCGCGATTTTCGCCTTCGGCAATTTGCTCGGCCGTCATGCTGGCAGCCAAATTTTCAATTGCCTTAACGGCAAAGGGGGCAAAGCCTTGGTCACGCGACAGCACGTAATATTTATAGGCTTCGATTTTATCCTGCGCGATGCCCTCGCCGGTTTCCAACATGGAGGCGACATTGAACATGGCGGCGGGCATGCCCATTTGCGCAGCCCGCAAGTATAGTGAGGCGGCTTTTTCGCGATCCTCGCGCACGCCGGTGCCATAATCATACATGGAGGCCAAATCGGTCAGCGCCCGCGCATCATTGCCGTCAGCCGCTTGTTTCAGATATTTGAAAGCTAGCTTCAAATCACGGCGCACGATTTTGGCATCAAAATATTCTTCGCTCAGACGATAGGCAGAACCCGCATCACCGGCAGCGGCGGCGTTTTTCCAATATTCAATGGCTTCAGAATAAAGGCCGCGCTGGTAAATATCCAAACCTTCGCGTTCACTGAGCGCATAGGCGGCCGAGCTAAAGCCAAGCACCGCAATGAGAGCCAATGAAACCGGGGTGATAATCTTGCGCATATTACTTTCCTGCCTTCTTGTCCTGTCTTGTTATCATGAGCGGCAAATAAGTCGAAATTTTGACCCTTCCATCTAATTATGAGTTAAAACAGCTCGACAAACAAGACGGAGAAACGGCGTGCTGCTGGGCATAATTTGTAACACGAAAGATGATGATATTGGTCGCTTGCAGGCGGTCAATCATATGTATCTGACCGCCGTGGCCACACATATGGATGTGCAGCCGGTGTTGATACCGGCCAATATGGATGAGAGCGCGCCCGACATTGAGCTGCTGCTCGACCGGCTGGATGGCGTGTTGCTGACCGGTAATCGCAGTAATATTCACCCCTCGCATTATGGCGTGGCGGCCGATGCGGCTTACGAACCCTATGATCAAGCGCGCGATGCCGCTGCCCTTGCCCTCGCCAAAGCGGCACTGGAACGAGACATGCCGCTGCTGGCCATTTGCCGCGGGTATCAGGAATTAAACGTCGCCTGCGGCGGCAGTTTGATGACCGACATTCATTTGCAGGACGGACGTTTGCCGCATCTGACGCCCGACAGCGAAGACAATAATGTCCGTTTCGCCGCCCGCCATGAGGTGAATTTCGTTGAGGGTGGGTATTTCCATAAATTGCTCGGCACCCAATCAGCCATGACCAACTCCTTGCATTGGCAGGCGATTGATCGGCTTGGCGATGGGCTGCTGGTTGAGGCGCATGCGCCGGACGGCATTATCGAGGCCGTGCGCCATGAGACGGCGCGTTTTTGCATTGGTGTGCAATGGCATCCGGAGTTTCAATATGGCGAGAACATCATCTCGGCCAAACTATTCACAGATTTTGAACACGCCATGCGGGATGCAAATAATGTCTGACTTGATAATTGCAGCCGGGCCAAGCGCGCTGGCGCATATTCGCAAGAACGGCCTGTCACCGGATGATGTCAGCACGATTTTCGGCGCCTCCGGGGCTGCCAAATGGCTGGCCATATCCGGCATTGACCATAAGGTGTTCTCGCAATTTATGGCCGCCCGCACCGATAAAACACCGGTCGATTTATTCGGCACTTCGGTCGGCGCTTTTAAGCTGGCCGCCGCATCACGGCGCGACCCCGGCACCACACTGCACGTAACAGCCGATGCCTATATCGCCCAAAGCTATGCCGAAGAAGTCAGCTTTACGGCGATTGATGAGCAATTCGGCATCATGCTGCAAAAGGTGATGGGGCATGATACCGAAGGCGATATTGCCGCCGGTGTCGCTGATATTCTGCGCAATCCGAATTATCGCATGCATATCGGCACGGTGCGCTGTCATGGCGGGCTGAATGCCAAGCTGCCGCGTCAGGCGCTCTCTTTGGCACGCGCCGGATTATTGGCCACCGTGACCCAACAGCATTTGCGCGGACTGGCCGAACGCACCATTTTTTCTGACCCGCGCCGCGACTTGCCGTTTGAAGCGCGCGACCGTTATGCGGTGCGCAAGGCGCAATTGACAGAGGATAATTTTCTGCCCGCGCTTCGCGCCTCCGGCGCCATTCCGGTGTATATGCAGGCCGTGCGCATGACGGAAGATCCGCAGCACAAATATCATGATGGCGGCATGCTGGATTATCATCCGGTGCCCGGCACGTTCTGGCCGGAGACGGACGGGCTTATTCTTTACCCGCATTTTTACGATCATTTCAAAATGCGTTGGTTCGATAAGTTTTATCCTTGGCGCAAAGCCCCTGCCCGGCTGCTCGACAAAGTGGTGATGATTGCGCCAAGCCGCGCTTGGGTGAAAGCGCTACCGGACGGCAAAATTCCGTCGCGTCAGGATTTTCCGAAATACCGCAAAAACGAAGCCGAGCGGATGGAAAAATGGGCCGAGGTGGTGCGCCGTAGCCACGCGCTGGGCGACGAATTTATCGACGCCTGCACGACCGGCCGCATCAGCGATATGGTGCAACCGCTTTAATCAATCTCGCGCACGGCACCGCGGTCGGCACTTGTAGCGAAAGCGGCATAGGCTTTCAGCGCTTTCGAGACAGCGCGCTCGCGCTTCTCAGCCGGTTGCCAGCCTTTCGCGTCCTGTACGGCGCGACGCTTGGCAATCTCATCATCCGATACGGCCAAGTGGATGGAACGATTTGGGATTGAGATTTCAATCTTATCGCCATCCTCAACCAGACCGATAAGCCCGCCATTGGCGGCTTCCGGCGAAACGTGTCCGATAGACAGCCCCGATGTGCCGCCTGAGAAGCGGCCATCGGTCACCAGAGCGCAAACCTTATCAAGCTGCTTGGATTTCAAATAGCTGGTCGGATACAGCATTTCCTGCATGCCCGGCCCGCCCTTCGGCCCTTCATAGCGAATGATGACAACATCACCGGCTTTTACTTGATCATTGGCCATAATGGCGGCAACAGCGGCGTCTTGGCTTTCAAACACCCGCGCCGTGCCGGTAAATTCGAAGCATTCTTCAGCCACCGCTGCGGTTTTCACAATGCAGCCATTCTCAGCCAAATTGCCGAACAGCACGGCCAGACCACCGTCTTTGTTAAAGGCATGTTCGACATCGCGCACCACGCCGTTTTCACGGTCATTGTCAAAATCGTCAAAACGACGGCTTTGGCTAAAGGCGACTTGCGTCGGCACGCCGCCCGGCGCGGCGCGATAAAATTCGCTGACCTCGGCGGAGACATCACCGGCAATATCATAAGTGGCGATGGCCTCTTTCATGGTTTTGGAATGCACAGTCGGCTGGTCATCATGCAACAGACCGCCGCGCGACAGCGAACCGAGAATACCCATAATGCCACCGGCGCGGTGCACATCTTCCATATGCACATTCGGCACGGCCGGCGCGACTTTACTCAGCACCGGCACCTTGCGCGACAAGCGGTCAATATCGGCCATGGTGAAATCAACACCGGCCTCATGCGCGGCGGCCAAAAGGTGCAGCACCGTATTGGTCGAACCGCCCATGGCGATATCCAGCGTCATGGCGTTTTCAAAGCCTTTGAAATTG